>CALISI010000020.1 GCA_938041695.1 uncultured Actinomyces sp. | reverse complement strand
CCCGCGGCCTGGGAGCCCTCGGTGGGCATCCAGAAGGCGTAGGGGTCCATGTAGTAGCTGGAGTTCGTCACGTCGATGTCGTGCTCGGCAGCCCAGTCGAAGGCGCAGGCCACGTACTCCGGGTAGAAGGAGCCGGCCTCGTTCGAGGTCTTGATCGCGACGATCGTGGCGCTGGGGGCGACGCCGTCCACGCCATACGCGTTGTGCGCAGCGGCGATGGTGCCGGCGACGTGCGTGCCATGGTAGTGGTCATCCTTCCAGGCGCTGGGGTCCTGGTTGGGGATGCCGTTCACCTGGCAGCCCACCGACCGCGAAGCGTCGAGGTTGTCCTTGAGGTCCTTGTGGTCGGGGTCGATACCGGTGTCCATGACGCCGACGGTGACCTTCTCACGGGTCACGTCGACCTGCTGGGCGTCGATCGCGCCGATGGCGGACAGGCCCCAGGCGTTGGCGTCGCCCTCGTCGGGAGTGAAGTCGTTGAGCTGAGAGTCCGCGGACAGGCCGGTCGTATGCGTTCCGGCGGCGTCGGCGACCGCGTTGGCCTCGGACGCGGTGGTCTGCGGCTGCTCGGTGCGCACCTCGTCACCGGTGACCGTCTTGTAGCGGGTGGGGCCGATCGACTGGTAGGAGATGCCGGCGTCGACGAGGTTCTTGCCGAGGGTGGGCGCGAAGGCGGCCTTCACCGACTGGACGAAGAAAGTGTTGAATTCGGGGTACTGGGCCAGCACCACGCCGCTTTCCGAGGCCTTGGAGACGGCCGCGTTGAAGTCGTAGTGGGAGGCGTCGGCGGCCAGGTTGACCGCGTAGTTCATGACCTCGTCCTGGGCGCGAGCCTCGGAGGTGATTCCCGGTACACCTTCGGCGTGGGTGGGTGCCCCGAACGCGGTGAGCGTGACACCGACGGCGAGCGCCGCGCCTCCCGCGATGAGGGTCCTCCATGAGCGTTGATGCATCATTGTTCCTCGTTTCTGTACAGATGGGGACGCGTCTCCAGGGCTGTCCGAATGGCGCGCCATTGCTCCATGGTCCCAAGGTTTATCGATAACCTCCTAGAAGGTTTCACATTTTAAGAATCCTTGACCTTTTGGTGAAGAAGTGGAGAGGTGGGTACCTCACAGGGTTTTGAGACCACTCCCCTAACGCCCGCCTGGCAGACGGGACACCTTGTCAGAAATCGACCCGACATTCTATTAGATAGTTACGCGGCAGCAAATTGACCTCACGATTAAATCGAACGTTATAGCAAGCCCTTTCCGGCGATTCGCTTGTATTTTTCAACTTGCCAGACAACTTGACAGTTGCGCATGACCTATCGCGACAGTCATGTTAGGGTCAGAGACGATAGTCACACGCGAGTGATGGGAGGCACCGTTGCCAGCATCCGTCTACCTGAGCTTTGACGCGCCCGACGGGGTGCCCGCGACGCCGCGGCGACTTCACGCCGCCCTGTCGGCGGTGCTGGATTTGCCGCCGGGCATCAGCCCAGAGCGCGCCGCACAGTTCCCAACTCTGGCCCACCGCCCTCCGCACGGGGCCGGTGGGGTGAAGCCGTATTCGCTTGGAGAGCTTAGCCATTCGGCATCCACGTTCGGTGTTGAGGTGCGCTTCCTGGACGACCGTTTGATTGACACGCTGGATGCGTGGCTGTCCTGGGGCGGAGTCATGCGACTCGGGGCGGGCACCGATGATGACGCGGTACTCGTTGCAACCGAGGGACAGATCATCAGTCAGGCCTCATGGGAGGAGCTAGCGGAGCGAGACGAGGACACCGCGTGGGAGATACGCCTGGTCACTCCGACGACGTTTTCGTCGAAGGGTAATCACGTGCCAAGCCTGTCTCCGGCGACGATTGCGACAAGCTTGCAGCAGCGGTGGTGGACCTGGAATAGGAGGCTCGCTCCCCCACGGATCGACCGGGACGCGATGGCCAGCGTGCTGGCGACGCAGGACTTTACGCGCAGTTCGATGGTCACCCTGGGCATGCCGCGCGGCGCCGAGCAGGGACGCCTGTCCTCCCGCAGGATTCCCGCCCACGAGGGGCGCCTGCGCATCAGCGGCGTCGAGGGGGCCGAGGCCACCCGCGTCTTCTCGCGCCTCATGGCACTCTCGGCCTACACGAACGTCGGCTCACACACAAGCTACGGCATGGGCGTCATTGACGCGGTCGCGGCGTGAGTTGAAGGAGACCTACAATGAGCGAGAATTACCAGAACCGCAGAACTAGATTGGTTTCTGCAGGCATACTCATCGTCGCAGCAGTAGTTGTATCGATACTCTATTTTACTTTGCCACCAACATGGTTGACACAACTATGCGAGCTTCTCTTTTTCCCCGCTATTGCCGCAATCGCAGGTGGATTAGCAATAGTCTGGGCCGGAGAATTGGTAGTGAACAGATGGCTTGAGCGATACAAGGAACGATCTGGATACGGCTTGGCGAAGCGTAAGGTCTTCTTCAGCGGAGCTGAGAAGATGATCCGCGACGTCCGCCACGACTTGCTTCTGTCAGATCTGATCAATCGCAAGAACTATACGGATCCGAACATCGATCTTTACGAAGCGGATATCGTGATTCTGTGCATCAGCAAGGACGATCCAGCTCAAAATGAGGACCCCGACAAACCGGAGACCCCTAAGGACGATCCAGCTCAAAAAGAGGACCCCGACAAACCGAGAGGCCATCAGGACGACACGGCACAGAACACTGATTGGCAGAGTAGGGCACGGGAGACTATTGAGACAGTCATCGACCAATTGAACTGTCACCAAGCCTTGATTGTCTTCACTAACGGGCGACTCGACTCTCAGACGAAGGCAGCTATCGAGGAACGTAGCTTTACCACCTTGGTGAACTGCAGAGGTCGAATCGTCAGCGACATTCATTCACTTCTGACGACGCTTCCTCCGCGCGACGGAAACTGAGAAGGAAGACACCGTGGCAACTTACCTCGTCATGCTGCAGACGAACAGCAATCAGCCGTTCATCTTTTCGTCCCCTCGCCTGCGTGAGCAGATCGGCGCGTCTTTCGAGATTACGCTGCTGTCCCACTGGGTCCAGGAGGCCGCTTTCGACCTGAAGCTTCCCTCCGTCACAACCGACGAGAAGGGAAAGAAGGTTCTCCCCTCCTCCTTCTGGGTCTCGGATTCCTCGGGTAAGGTGATCGTCCGGTTCACTGAGGACGACGGCGTCCCCGAAGCCCTTGCGCGGACCCTGATCAGGAAGGTGACGCTCCAGGCGCTCACTGACGCCCCTGGCCTTGACGTGACTGGAGTGTTCATCCCCACGGACCAGAAGCGGGTCGTGGCCACCGACCTGGACAGGCTCGATCGCGAGTTCAGCGCCTACTCACTGAACCGCCGCCCGGCCGCCGCGCGCTTCCCACAGTTCCCGTACCTCATCAGGGGCGACGAATCGGCGCTTCCCGCCTCGGCATCGCTCCACGATCTGAATCTCATTCAAGACCCACTGGAACCGAACAACTTCGATGAGAAGTCGTCTCTTTCCCTACCGTCACGAGTGAAACGCGCGTTCGCGACAACGTCACGACGGCAGCAAATCGAGGATGTCAACCGGCGCCTTGCGATACAAGGCAAGAAGCTCACCCACGACCCGGAGCTTAATCCAACGAAGCTGGCGGCCGCATTCCAAGATGGCGAAGAGTCCGAGGTCGCCAAGGACATGTTGTCGTCAGTTGGTGTCGTCCATATTGACGGCAACGGGGTGGGTGCGATCATGCGTGACCTCGGCAGCGCATTCGAGGAGGTTAAGCAACACCTCGACGCGCTTGAGGACGCCTCATATCGCAGGAAGACGAACCCGTGCAAGCCCAATGACGGTCTCTTCCAGTGGTTCGTCATGGAGGTGAACTACCGCCTCGACGGCGTCGTCAACCAGGCGGTGGCCGATGCTTGGGCAACCATCGACAAACTCGCTGGCGACAATCGTCTGACGGCTCCTCCCGTGGTTCCCGTTTTGGTGGGCGGCGACGACGTCACGGTCTACACGGACGGGCGATTCGCCATCCCCTTCGCCGAGGCCTACATCCGCCACTACGAGGAGCTCACGGAGAAGGACGAACTTCTCAAACAACTCGCAGTAGTCGCGGGTGCGAAGAAACCCGCTCCCCTCACTGCCTCGGCGGGCGTGGCCATCGTGGGGCGTAACTTCCCGTTCCACATCGCCTACGACCTGGCGGAAGAGCTGGTGTCGCGAGGAAAGAAGCTTGGCAAGAAGCCGGGGAAGGTCCCCTGCTCGACGATCAACTTCCACGTCCTGCGCGACGCGACAGTCCTCGACCCGGACGACACGCTGGACGAGTACAAGGGCCGCTCGCAGCGCCCCTTCCTGATCGGATGCTACGCGCCGGAGCGCATCTGGGACGCAACCACGACCTCGACTGAGGAAGCACCCACTGCGAAGCCGCAGCCGTTGTCCTCCTGGGCGCGCATCCTTCAGGCGGTCGCAGCCTTCGACGGCAAGAAACCGGACGACCCCACGCAGACCACCGGTGACCCGTTCCCGCGTGCCCGCGCGAACCGCATCGTCAAGCTCCTCGCCAACTATGTCAATGTTCCCAAGGACGATAAGGCTCGATCCGAGTGTCTCGGCTACGTCCTGAAGGACAACGAAGAAAAGTTCGCGACGCAGGAGCAGATCGACAACGACAAGCAAAAGCCAGACGACGGCAAGCAAAAGTCGGACAACGAGAAGACAACGAAGCGCTGCAACCACTCCATCTGCGCGATCCGCCTTGAGTGGACGGATGCGCAGGAGAACGCACGCGGCACGAAGGTGCTTGTAAAGGCGTTGGGGCCGCTGCCCTCGAAGACGCGCCTCGACGATACCGACGAGGACACTGAGGATTGCATCGAGCAGGTGCGGTGGCTTCTGGACCTCATCGACCTGTCCGGGAACTTGCCCAACCGCTACCTCGCTTCACGGATTCGCGGGGACGCCGACTGGGTCGGCTCCCAGGAAGCAGCAGACGATTCCACCGCAGGAGGTGCCCAGTGACCACCGCTTCACCTACTACTTCTCCTACCGCGAGCGGCCACGTGACCATCGTGTTCACGTCCGACTGGGGCGTGTCCACGGGCGTGGGTCAGGCGGGGCGCACACACTCAACAATCGAGCGCAGCAACGGCAAGCCTGTCGTGCGCGGCACGGTCATCACGGGCGTCCTGCGCGAGCAGGCGATGCTGGCGGCGAAGGCCCTCGACGGGCCAGACAAGAACTCCCCCAAGAAGTGGACCAGCTTTGCCCTGTGGCTCTTCGGCCAGGACCCCAACAGCAAGCCGGGCTCAACCCCCCACCCGCGTCACGTTCTTTTCACGGACGCGACCCCAGCCTCGAAAATCCCCGTCCACGACACGGTATCCCTCTCCATCGACCCAAAGACGGGGACGGCGCGCGACCAGTTCCTGCGCTTCACGGAGCGCGCGGCGGCCGGCATCCTCACGGGCACATTCGCCCTCATCGACGAGGCCGGGGCTGAGATCTCCGACCAGGCGAGGATCAAGGCGGCGCACTTCCTCCTGGGGGTCGCGGGCCTCATGGTCCGAGGCATCGGCTCGGGCCGCAGCGGAGGCGACGGCGAGTGCACGGTCCTCGTGACCAACCACGAGGTTGAGGCACGCGCCGGGCAGTCCACGTCCAAGATCGTCGCCTTCGCTTCGTCATGCGCGCAGGAGCTGAGGACGAGCCTCAAGAAGCTGGCACGGTCTCTCGAGCCAGGCGTTGTCAGCGCGCTCCCAGCCCCGCAGCGCAGCACACAACACCAGGTCGGGACCGTCGACGGTTCCGCTGCTCAGCACGGCAGCGGGCACCACCTGATCCTCGACCTCACGCTCAACTCGCCCATCGTGTCCTACGAGGTCCCCTTCTCGAACGAAATCCGCTCCTTGGACTTCCTGCGGGGAACGGTGCTGCTCCCCTGGCTGCACCGGCTGGTGTCGTCGAAGAAGCGCGACGAGAACGAAGCAGTCGTTACCAACGCCGTGACCGGCGGCCACCTGTTCGTCTCGGACGCGTTGCCCGTCATCTGTGACACTGAGGGACTCCCCGTTCCTCTGACGCTCAAGACAGACAAGACGCAGACCTCGAACTCACCCATCACCCTGTACGGCGACTCCACCGAGGAAACGGGGAAGATCCCCATTCGCAGCGGATATGTCTTCTTCGCCCCGAAGGAAGGCGACGGTGAAGAGCCCGGCACGAAGACTCAGGGCTGGTACGGTAAGCCGCCCCTGCGCGGGCGACAGACGACCGCCATCAACCACGAGACGGGCGCGGCCAGCAAGGGGCAACTGGTCCTGGTCGAGGCCTTGCCAGAAGGAATATGCATGCGCGCGCACGTCTGGGTGTCGGATGAGCTCTGGGAGGCCGCCTCTGTCTCCGATCTGCTCGGTACGACACGCGAGGCCCGGCTCGGGTCGCGCAAGCTCACGGGCACTTTCGGGTCCGCGACGTGCATGCTCCGCGAAGAGACAGACGACGAGCGGGAGTCGCGCAGCCTCTTCGGTAACGCAGGAAGCACGCAGCTCACGAGCGCTGCCTCCACGTCCACCGACGGGGCAGCACCCGGCGAGGACACCCCGGCCTCGTCCGACGATCAGACAGTCTCTCTGTGGTTCAAGTCCGACGTGCTCGCACGGTCGAGCGCTCTGGGGCTGGGCGGGAGCGTTGAGGATCTGGAACTTGCCTTCAGGCGGGCTAACGTCCCGGTCACGGTCGTCCGGGAGAGCGCTGATGAAAAGCCTCGTTCGCGCTCCAATCAGGACTCAAACGACAAGAATCTCAAACGGATTCAGACTGCGATCCGTCACCGCCGTGTTGACTCGTGGTCGCCTGCGGACAACGGGCCGCGTGCGAGTCGCCTTGCGATCCAGGCGGGATCGGTGGTCCAGGTGCAGGTCAGCGAGGAGGATCGAGGCAAGCTCCTGGAGCTCGCCCCCTTTGGAGTGGGCGAGCTGACAGCGCAGGGCTACGGCCGCTTCGTCGTGGACCACCCGCTGCTCGACTGTGAGAGCCTCACCGTCACGAAGGCGACAAAACAGGACTTTATCTCCTCGGCGGCAACCAAAGGAGGCGAAGGCAAGTGACCTTCACACGCTATGAACTGACCATCCCCGTTGAGCTGACGTCAGAGCTCCACATCGGCGGTGTCGACGCTGTCCCCGACCGCGACGGAGAGGGAACCGTCATCCGTTTCTGCCGCAACGGCCTCAACGAGCCAACGATCCCCGGCAGGTCCATCAGGGGCGCGGTTCGCGCGGCATGCGACATCGCCCGCCAAACGTTGAAAGATGCCGGGCATCCCACGACTCAGGACGGAGGAGCATTCTCAAAGGAAAATTGGATCTCCCTGTGGGGCGATAACTCGCTCGACACCGGCAAGTCCATCCATGATCGTGGCCTGCGCAATGACGCCTCCCTGCCGATCAGGCAGAGCGCACTTACCTTCCACGCCATCTCCTTCCCGGAATACGAGGACACCGACTCCGGCGATTCCCACTTGCCGAGGCGTCACGGCGTCGGCATCGACCGGACGACGGGCGCGGCCTCGGACGGAGCTCTCTACGAGCACGAGTTCCTTCCCCGCGGCACAAGGTTCAGCATCCGTATCACCGCCGAGGGACGCGATGGCGAGCAGAAGAATGACGGGGAGCGGAAGGATAACAAACAGTCGGAGGGGATTCCGAGGCCCGCGCCCTCCGAAGCAATTGAGCTGCTCCTTCACCTCATCCGTACCCTCTTCAAGAGCAAAGCAGTTTCGCTGGGTGGACGCACTGGGTCCGGGCAGGGACGTATCAAGGTCCAAGAATCCAATGAGGAGCGCCAAGATTCTGACGATCAATATCTGCGAATAGTCGCCCAGTCGAAGGGGATCGTGGGGAAGGAGCCCGTCGATATCGTTGATGCGCTGACGGGTGCTCTAACCGAAGGGCCAGAATCGCCTAAGGGTACAGACAGTTCTGCTTGGGTAGGCACGCAGCCTGCACGCATCACGATCAACTGGTGGTCACCCACCGGCATTTTCGTCGCCGAGGACGAGAAGCTGACGAAGCAGCGCAAGGCCGCGAAAGAAGCAGAAAATGAGGAAAAGGGTACCGACGAGGAGGTTCACGAGGTCGTTTATCCGCTCCGAGACCCATCAGAGGAGTGGGAGAACGCCCAACTCCTCATCCCGGGAACTTCGATTCGCGGTGCGCTGCGCTCACGGGCCTCACGCATCGCGCGGACGGTACTCGCTGCTCGCGACGATTTCAAGCCCCTCACCTCGCACGACATCCACGAACAGATCGCCGCGGAACCGAACCTGGTCCGCTACATGTTCGGCAGCACAGAGTACCGGGGCGCTGTCACCGTTCACGACTGTCTCTCCACTAAGCGTGGGAAACTTATCGAGGTCACGCACAATGCGATTGACCGGTGGACGGGCGGCGTCATCGACGGCGGACTCTTCACTGAGGCCGTGTATCTGGGCACCGAGTGGGAGCCGATCACGATCGACATTGATCTGCGCCAGCTCCTGAGCAACATCGAAGCCGAGAAGGGGCCGGAAGCTAAGCACGGACCTGCCGATGCCAACGAGGCGGAGGACAGTTCGGTCGAGCGCGAGCAACCGAAGCCTACCCACGCCGACTACGCTCACGCCGCCTACGTATTGCTCGGCCTGGTGCTCGCCGAGCTATCCGCGGGTACGCTCCCCTTGGGGAGCCGATCGACGCGCGGCCTGGGCCAGGTCGTCGTTACAACGATCGAGGTAGAGGGGGCTGACCGTAAAGGTGTTGACCTTCCGTCGTGGAATTTCACTGGTTGCGAAGCACTGCAGCAGCCGGCAACTGGCGCTGGCGTCATGACTGACGCGCTCTACAAGGGACAACGCGAGCTCGCGGGACGGGTCCTGCGCCATTTGAAAGATAAGTATGACGGGACAGAGTGGTCTAAGCGCCTAGAGAACGGTCCGGGAGCCGCGCGTAAACAATCTGAAGAGACGGGAGCCGCCGATGACTGACAAGAATCAGAAAGCGATGCTGACACACTCATCTATCCCCCCGGTTTCTGGTGACACACCACGCTTGGACGTCTTCCTCTGCTATGTGCACACTCATTTGGGTGAGGACGTTCAGGGCCTGGCGTTCGCGACCAACGGGACGTGGACGGTGTTGGGGTTCGATAAGGGGTCCTCTGACGAGAAGCCGAAGCTCTCTGTCACGCCGATCGATGGGCGAGAATTCGATCCGACGAAGCTATTCGAGCTGCGCCTGTGGGTACCGGTGAAACTGCCTGACGAACCCGCAGAGGGCCACGTTCTGGCTCTCGAGTACCGTTGGGTGAACGGCGTGGGTGCCGTTGAGCTAACGCTCACCTCCGGCAGACCGAAGACATCGTCTGAGGTCACGGAATCAGTATCTGTCAGCGGGTGGTTCCACAAGGTGAGCTATCTGCAGCACAAGTCTACTGCGACTCGCAAAGAAGAGTCTACCCCCGATACCAGCACTGGTCAGACAAAACAGGGCACACAAGACACCGCCACTAACGACATGTCGGCACTTGAGTTCATCCAAGAAGAAGATAAGTACGGAAATACGGTCGTGGTCGAGCAGCTATTTACAGGAAAGTGGAGCTAATCATGTCAGACACGAATGCCAATGAATTTACATCGTTTCACTCATCGGTCAACAGAATTCCCTCGATTCGAACACGGACCAGCAAAATACCCAAGTCGCATAAGTGGGGATTTCTGGGAGACCAAACACCGGATCCAATCAGCGAAGTCACTCACGAACAACTATCAGGTTCGATTTCAGTAACAGCAACTGTCGAAACACCTCTTATCATAGGAAGCGTACAACGAACTAAAACACAGGCAACAAAATCTAATCCATCACGAGAGATAAAGACCCTCAACCCTCACATTGTCGACGACAAAACTTTCATTCCTCCAACAATGTTTAAGGGAATGCTATCAAATGCATTTGAAGCACTAACAAATTCAAGATATCGCATGTTCGATCCACACAACACTCCTCTTACCTACAGGATCGACCCCGCAACTTCCACGTCACTAATGCCAGTACGCATCGTACATTCAGAGAATGAACAGACAACTATTGAAATTCTCGATGGATCACACTCTTACAGGGATTACGTTACAGATGGCAATCGCGACATCCCCATCACCCTCACAGCCTCTCTATACGATGGCACATCAGCAGGAATTAGTTTGAGGGAACATATTCAGTCACCACGATCCAATCGCCCCACACCCGGAGGGACAGGAACCCCGCGTGATCGATTCATCGCGATGACATCACCAAAACACGGGGAGCCATTCCCAGAGATATACTTTGACGCAACACTTGTATCAAATGGACTTTACGCCTACTGGATCGTTACAGCTATATACAGAACAGAAGATCAAGAACAGGCAGACTACACCTTCAAAATCGATTACGAGACACTATCATTAACCTACATTGACGAAATATGCGCGATTAAGGGATATTTGTACACCACAACGAATCCGACAGATCGCAAAGCAGGCAGAAGAACTTTCAAAGAGAAGAAGAGCGAACGCATATTCTTTTCTTTGAGGGAATCCCCCTTGCGAATCGAGCTTAACGCAAACAACGCGGCAAGACTATTCTCACGATACGACAACACGGTCAATAGTTACCGCGAGATGTTTACAAAACGTGAGAAACTGTCATCAAAGAAGGGTGAACCAAAGCCGATACCAAACAGGTTCATTAACGACAGAAGCTGGTCAATTTCCGACAACAACAGCCTAGCATACGCAATCCTGAGTGATGACCAGTCAGAAATTATTGACCTTGTGCCGATCCCTATTGGACGGGCAAGCTACACCGACTCACCAGCTTCACTAGCCGAATACAATGCACTCACCCCACCCGCATTCGCTTCAGAAGCATCTAGTGCGGATCGACTCTTCGGATTCACAGCAGATCTTCCGTCAGTCGAGGATAGCTCTAACACCAATCAGTCACATCTTTCCATCAGGGGGCGTCTCTCCTTTAGCAGTATCGACACCTCCTCTTGCGACCGATATAAAGGAGCCCCAATATCACTCTCACCTCTTCTCGAACCGAAGCCTTCTTCTGCCCGAAGGTTTTTGACGACTAACGATGGAAAGAACATACAGCCTACTAACAAAGAACGAACAGACGGTACGCCTCACAAGCTCATTCGTCGGCAAGACTACTTCCTTAATGGGAAACAGTCACTTGGGCGAGCCACGTACCCAACGCACCGTGAACCTCTGAAGCTTCCTTATAATAGACGTATGATCGAGCCCTTCAGTCGGGACAGTGACGCATTTTCGGTGGTTGAGTCATATATACTCCCCGGGTCACAAATGACCATGACAATCCACTTCGAAATGCTGACACCGCTCGAGTTGAGCATTTTACTTTGGCTTCTCAAGCCCGAAAATCTTGTTCCTCACTCCGAACGCGGTAAGGGTCTTGTCGGCTACCTCCGTCTCGGAATGGGAAAGCCTCTAGGATACGGTACACTTAAAGTGGAGGCGACAGAGTTGCGGCTTCAAACTGGGCAGCAACTAGCTACTGGCTACACTCAGCTCGACGGGTGTTTGGGGACAAAGACGATCAGCTCGATCGACCATTATCAGGTACCCGATCGTTTCGACCAGTTCCCTTGGGTTCAAGCATTCCAGCGGGCATCGTTTGGCTACACAGACGGCATCCCAGTGCGATACATGACACGTAATGAGAACCGTCAAAACAACGCGACGAACTTCGATGACGGGTACCCCAAAGACGGACGAGCACTGGAAGCCACACAACTGTTCCCCTCGGAACGCCATCCATCCGCGGGTGAACCGATTTGCGTCCCTAAACCTGTTTAGGACATCCGCTAACCCCTCACCACACTCCCCGGCACAACCCCACATCGTCCAACGCTATGGCCGCGCCGAGTATGTCGGCGCGGTCGGCGCAGGATGAGCAGATGGGGTAGATGTGGATGACGTCGTCGCTCTCCGAAATGAGGACAGCTAGAGACGAGCGCACGCGCGCCAGCGTGACGCTATCAAGGCGGAGCTGGAACACGGATTCTTGGATGCGGTAGCCCCAGGATTCCAGCGTTTTGGCGACGCGGAGGCGCCGCCTATTGTCAGCGATGTCGTAGACGGTGATGTAGATCTTCGCCAGGTGACCCCGCTTCACGGGTAGTCGGGTTCGGTGATGGCGCGCGCCAGCATCTGCGCCGAGTGGGCGATGTGCCTGCGCCACGACCCCGAATATCCGGGGAGGGCACCGGTGACGGATCGCTGGCAGGCGGCCCCGTACGCGTCAACGAGGATCTTCTTGCCGTCGCCGCCCAACCAGACTCCCCCGGCCTCGGCCTCGACGACGCCGTGTTCGGGCCGGAGTTTGCGTGTGCGCAGGAGCGCCATGACGGTCTGGTCGACCAGGAGTGGGCGGAACTGCTCCATGAGGTCCAGCGCCAGGCTGGGCCGCTTGTCGGTGGGTGCGTGCGCGATACCGAGGCTCGGTTCGAGCCCGGCGGCGTGGAGCGCGCCAACACATTCGGACAGGAGGATCGCGTACCCGTAGGACAGGGCGGCGTTGGGCAGGTCGCGGGGTGGGCGTCGGCTACGCCCCTCGAAGGTGACGTCGGCGGGCACACACACGGCGAGCGCGTCGAAGTAGGCGTTGGAGCACGCGCCTTCGATGCCCATGATCTCGTCGAGGGTGCGCGCGCCCGCGAGGGAGCTCCGCCACGCGTGCATGTGTGCGGTCGTGTCGGCGACGTGCACAGCTTCGTCGCGTCGGGCGATGCGGGTGAGGACGTGGATTTGGCCGCGGATTTTCGCGCCGATGAGGCTGGCGGCCAGGTGGACGCGCCACTCACGGTCGCCGGTGAGGGCCACTTGCGCGAGGAGTCGACTAGCGTTCGCTCCCCTGTTGGCGCCGATGAGGGTGCCTTGGTAGGAGCCTCGCCGCGACAGGCACACGACGTCGACGCCACTGCGCATCGCCCACGAGCGCGCGCCGGCGGACAGGCCGACGTTTCCGGACAGGACGATGCGCGTGACGCTGTTTTTGGGGACGGAGGTGGCAGGCAGCGAGCCGGGTGCATCGACGAGGACGCGGCCCGCTTTGACATGGACGCGCGCGCCATCGCGGCCGACGTAGAGGATGCGATCGGCTTGGTCTGTGGGTTCGTCGCTGGACCGGGTGATCCACGGGTCGATGCCGATGCTCGCGAGGGCTTTCTCCTCGTCAATGTACTGGGTCGTCACGTCGGTGAGGCGCGCGCCCGCTCCAATGGCCGCGGCCGCGACGGTGTCGATGGCGTCGGCCAGGCGCTGGTCGTTTGGTGCCGCGAGCATGAGGGCGGTTCCGACGCGCGAGTAACGCAGTCCTCGCCCAGTGGCGCATCTGTCAAGATCGAGCAGAGCGGCGTCGGCGAGCACGCTCGCGATCGGGTTAGGGTCCGAGGCCCGGGCGAGTTCGTCGAAAATGGGCGCGTCGGCGTCGGGGACGTCCAGTGCCGAAAGGCCCGCACAGGTCACGAGGCCCGGGTCGGCGACGCGGATGGTGGCTCGCGCGAGGTGGTGGTTGCCGTGGTCGTAGTCCTCAACGAGTCCCCTGCTGAATGCGTCGTGTCCTGCGCGCGTGTCGTCGTAGGTGCCGTGGGGGCGTTCCGCGGCGAGGCAGCGTTCGAGGGTTTCGCGCACCGATTCGACCAGGAGCGCCCGGGTGATGGGGTCGGCCGTCGTGAGAGTGCTCGTGTCAAGTGCGGCGATGCCTGGCGGCGCCCAGTCGTGGGGCGGCGAGGACGCGGAGTTGTTCGTCGGTGAGGCTTCTCGGCGTGGGGGTGTTCGCACTGGTGGGGGCGGGGTGTACTGTGAGGAGTCGGCGTCTGGCGCGAGTGAGGACTTCGGGGCTGGTCGCTTCTCTCAGGGACGAGGCCGTGGCGGGTGTCGTCATTGTCTGTCCTTCCACTCAACAACCTTGCGGTTGCTCTACAAGTGTGAAGCGTTATGGAGGAGCGACACGCCGGTGACGACTGTGATTTCCGGGACAGCGTCGGCCCCGCAGGCGTTCCGCTGCGATGCGAGCAGTCGCAACGAAAAGTCTGGTAATCTGGCCTCGTGCTTGCTGGTCGGAGGGGTGCTTTTTCGGCCACTGGCGATCCGGTACGACGTTTTCCCTGGCCACAGGGGGTGCGACACGCCGGGCAGTCAGAAAGCACCGAGCGCCAAAAGGTGCATTAAGACTGAAAAAGTTTTGCATCGCTACTCTTGAAATAAACTCGTCAGAAAGCACCGAGCACCAAAAGGTGCATTAAGACTTGCCCTCCTTGGTGCAGGACAGAGCAGCGATGTAGGCGTCAGAAAGCACCGAGCGCCAAACGGTGCATTAAGACTCCACGGAGGCAGACTTGGTGGAGTATACGGAATCTGTGTCAGAAAGCACCGAGCGCCAAACGGTGCATTAAGACCGGGTGCTGTACACGGCCCAGATCACCATCGACTCCTACGTCAGAAAGCACCGAGCGCCAAACGGTGCATTAAGACCCAAGAACCTCGACGTTCCTCCGGCCTTCATCGACCGTGAGTCAGAAAGCACCGAGCGCCAAACGGTGCATTAAGACTACGCGCCAACGAACACGTGGTGAATAGCGTCGCTGTCAGAAAGCACCGAGCGCCAAACGGTGCATTAAGACACGAAACGCTTACCGTCTTCCGAGCGCTCGCCGTATGCGGTCAGAAAGCACCGAGCGCCAAACGGTGCATTAAGACGCAGACTTGCGACACTCAGGACGACGAACACTCACGCTTCGTCAGAAAGCACCGAGCGCCAAACGGTGCATTAAGACCGCGCGGTTGCGGTTCGCTGCCGTGATCTGCTTGGGGGTCAGAAAGCACCGAGCGCCAAACGGTGCATTAAGACCGACCCTATGCCACGCGCGAAACGACAGGAACGCCGACCCGGTCAGAAAGCACCGAGCGCCAAACGGTGCATTAAGACGCGCGTCCGAAGCCGCCGGTGCAATCGAGGAGCTCGCCAGTCAGAAAGCACCGAGCGCCAAACGGTGCATTAAGACCGACCCTATGCCACGCGCGAAACGACAGGAACGCCGACCCGGTCAGAAAGCACCGAGCGCCAAACGGTGCATTAAGACAGCTCGTAAATGGGTTCGTTGCGGTTCATGTTTCTACGTCAGAAAGCACCGAGCGCCAAACGGTGCATTAAGACATGATGGCGAACCTGATCACTTCCCCGAGGAGCGAGTCTGTCAGAAAGCACCGAGCACCAAAAGGCGCATTAAGACCGCCAAGAAGGGCTCGATCGGCGCGCTGCCGTTCCCGGGTCAGAAAGCACCGAGCGCCAAACGGTGCATTAAGACAGTGGTCACTTTTCGGCGACCACCGCGAAACGATCCACGTCAGAAAGCACCGAGCGCCAATAGGTGCATTAAGACTCAAACATGGATATCACCTCTTTCCTAAAAGAAAAGGTCAGAAAGCACCGAGCGCCAAAAGGTGCATTAAGACTTTCGGTTGGGAGACATGGCGTAACGGAAATTCGGAGGTCAGAAAGCACCGAGCGCCAAAAGGTGCATTAAGACCGCGCCGTGCGCGACCACCTGCGCACCCACTGTGACGTCAGAAAGCACCGAGCGCCAAACGGTGCATTAAGACCATTTCGGGGCCCTTTCTCTCGAACTTATCAAAGTGCGTCAGAAAGCACCGAGCGCCAAAAGGTGCATTAAGACGGTCCGGGTCGGCTACGAGCATGTGGATTGTTTCGGCCAGTCAGAAAGCACCGAGCGCCAAAAGGTGCATTAAGACGTGATTTCGGCGATTTTTTCGGGTCGCAGGTTGTTTTCGGTCAGAAAGCACCGAGCTCCAAACGGTGCATTAAGACGCCTGAGCGGCGCGGTTCTGAAGCGCGTCCCACTGAGTCAGAAAGCACCGAGCGCCAAAAGGTGCATTAAGACCGCACCTGAGGAATGCTTCCAGGTTTGATTTGACGAGTCAGAAAGCACCGAGCGCCATAAGGCGCATTAAGACGTGTGGTCGGCGGAGTATGTGGCGTATCCGATGACGAGTCGTCAGAAAGCACCGAGCGCCAAAAGGTGCATTAAGACACGGTACCGCCCGTGGCACGGTAGACCTTGAACTCCGAGCGTCAGATAGCACCGAGCGCCAAAAGGTGTATTAAGACACACTGACGTTCAGCTCAAATCGGGCTTTTTCGTGTCAGAAAGCACCGAGCGCCATAAGGTACATTAAGACCGTGGGCGAGGGTTTGCGTGTGTTGAGTCGTGATTGGGTCAGAAAGCACCGAGCGCCATAAGGTGCATTAAGACCCGTGTCCGGGCCGGGCGCATACGCGCCAGTCGGCGTCAGTCAGAAAGCGCCGAGCGCTATATGGTGCATTAGGACTTGTCGAAGTCCTGGTAAGACACCTGCCAGGGGTAGTCAGTCAGAAAGCACCGAGCGCCAAAAGGTGCATTAAGACAGGATGCGGAAATCGTTGGTGAACTTGGTGCCAGCGAGTCAGAAAGCACCGAGCGCAAAGAGGTGCATTAAGACTCACCCACGGTTCGCCAGTGTTGCTGGGTTCCTTGCGGAAGGTCAGAAAGCACCTAGCGCCATAAGGTGCATTAAGACGAGTTTCCTCTTTCGCGGTGGTGTTTTCTTGTGTCTGGTCAGAAAGCACCTAGCGCCATAAGGTGCATTAAGACCTGTGGAATATGGGTATCGGTCATAAAAATGTCCTTTTTCTGTCAGAAAGCACCTAGCGCCATAAGGTGCATTAAGACTCGACCAAGGTGACTGTGACGCTCGCCGAGATCCCGGGTCAGAAAGCACCTAGCGCCATAAGGTGCATTAAGACGAACAGGGTCGGAGAACCAGAGCCCTCGAGGTCCGCAGGTCAGAAAGCACCTAGCGCCATAAGGTGCATTAAGACCGAGAACAGACTGGGCTCCCTGGTGCTTGTTGTTAACAGGTCAGAAAGCACCTAGCGCCATAAGGTGCATTAAGACAGTCACCGTCGGCACTGCACGCGGTAAAATCGGTTGGTCAGAAAGCACCTAGCGCCATAAGGTGCATTAAGACTCGGCGGTGGCGGCGAAAGAGTAAATGTTGTTGCGTCAGAAAGCACCTAGCGCCATAAGGTGCATTAAGACGCGGACGCGGCGCATGTTCAATAACGTGACGGTCGGCGGGTCAGAAAGCACCTAGCGCCATAAGGTGCATTAAGACGCACAACCATGGCCGACTTGACCTTGGTGAGGGCGGTCAGAAAGCACCTAGCGCCATAAGGTGCATTAAGACTGGTATCTCGCTGTGGCATGGACGCGATGTATTCCTTCGTCAGAAAGCACCTAGCGCCATAAGGTGCATTAAGACTCAGCATCCACTTCCCAAGGGCCATCATCTGAACCGAGCGCGTCAGAAAGCACCTAGCGCCATAAGGTGCATTAAGACACCAACCCAGGATAGCCAGGCCAATAACCGCGAACAGTCAGAAAGCACCTAGCGCCATAAGGTGCATTAAGACACATTGAACTGAGTCAACTCATGTGGAATCAACTCAACACCGTCAGAAAGCACCTAGCGCCATAAGGTGCATTAAGACCCGTGGACGCCGCCGAGGGCCAGGTCGCGGACGTTCTGGGTCAGAAAGCACCTAGCGCCATAAGGTGCATTAAGACTCAGCATCCACTTCCCAAGGGCCATCATCTGAACCGAGCGCGTCAGAAAGCACCTAGCGCCATAAGGTGCATTAAGACACCAACCCAGGATAGCCAGGCCAATAACCGCGAACAGTCAGAAAGCACCTAGCGCCATAAGGTGCATTAAGACCTGTTCTGTGAGGCGCTTCATGCTGGTTTGGAGGACGTCAGAAAGCACCTAGCGCCATAAGGTGCATTAAGACTTACCATTCCCGGGGGGCCATGGGGTGTTGCTGGCGGTCAGAAAGCACCTAGCGCCATAAGGTGCATTAAGACGGCGGAAGCCGCCGTCGTCACGGGCACCTACCGTGCCGGGTCAGAAAGCACCTAGCGCCATAAGGTGCATTAAGACAGTCCAGCCATTGACGTGTGGCGTCTGTATGACCAAGTCAGAAAGCACCTAGCGCCATAAGGTGCATTAAGACTTTGACCTGCTTGATCTGCTCGACGAGACCCCGAACGGGGTCAGAAAGCACCTAGCGCCATAAGGTGCATTAAGACCCGTCACGTCCCCACCCTCGTACTGAATCGTCTTATGCCATGTCAGAAAGCACCTAGCGCCATAAGGTGCATTAAGACCCCGATCCAGGCTTGCCATACAGTACGACTAACTTGTCAAGGTCAGAAAGCACCTAGCGCCATAAGGTGCATTAAGACCTCCGAACGTCTGGTCGGCCACCAGGGACTCCACGCCGGTCAGAAAGCACCTAGCGCCATAAGGTGCATTAAGACAAGAGGTAACCGCGAGTGCGAAGCATATCGTTCATGGTCAGAAAGCACCTAGCGCGATAAGGTGCATTAAGACGCCGATTCCCCATCCTTCCCAGGCTTTGGCTTCGTCAGAAAGCACTTAGCGCCATAAGGTGCATTAAGACGCTGAACGAATAATCGGCACGCCGTATCACTCTCCCGCCAACAAGCACCGAGCGCCATAAGGCGCATTTAGCCAAAGCGAAAGGAACCCACCACAGTGGGGCACCGCCAGCCAGATAGCATGCATCGAGCACCATAAGGTGCATTGAGACAGAAAGCGGAAGGAACTCAAAGGGCCACCGCCAAATCGTGCCAGTAAGTACCGGGTGCCACAACACGGCGCTTCACGAGCTTTTCAAGGGACTAGCTCAGGACTGAATGAGCACGCATGCAACCAAGGCCTCCCCGCAACTCTGCGGGGAGGCCTCGGCAATGAGGGATGACAAGGGCACCTACGAGCGCGAACAATCACCCCTCTTCGACGGGTGCCGCCGGTCCTCTCCCCTCCACCACGGCATCCATGCACGGTACCCATCGGCGGGCGGGATGGGCGATTCGGGCTCGAAGCCGAGCTCCTCGGGGGTCTCGGGGATGCGGTCGACCAGGAAGTACTTGTCCTTGTCATCGCAGTGTTCGCGCACGATGGTGCGGAACTCGCCCAGCTCGCAGTACAGGACGCCCGTGATCGGATTCCTCTTGTGCACCACGATCTTGTACAGCCAGTAGGCAAACAGCGCGACGTTGGCCGCGAGCGCCAGGGCCGCGCACGCGATGTTCGCGCGCGGGTCCATGGTCGCGAAGTTGAAGATGTCCGAGGGAGGGACCAAGACCTCGGGCAGGAGAGTGTTCATAGAGATCCAGAACACCAGCGTGAAACAGCGGAACCAGATCCACTGGCCCTTCGCCCACGTGAACGCGGGGATTGTGCAGGCGAGCAGCAGGGCGAGCGTGCAGTACCACGTGTAGTCAGCCAGGGAGTTGTACAGGAACGCGTGGTTCCACAGGTCGTAGGCGATCACCCACGGCCACACCATGTCCACCCA
>CALISI010000019.1 GCA_938041695.1 uncultured Actinomyces sp. | reverse complement strand
TCAACCACCTCATCGTCTCCAACACCGACACCTGGGAAGAAAAACAAGGCCACTAAAACACCGCGCGAATAAGGCCTCCCCCTCCCCCGCGTTCACGGCACACCAAGCGTTCGATACGTGAGACAGCAAAGCGGGGCGCTCCGGCTTCCCGGCGCGCCCCGCTCCCAACAGTCGTGGATCGACGACGTCAGTCGTCATCCTTGCGGTTATCCCAGCGTCGTTCCTGATCCTGAATGAAGGAATCCCAGCCGCCCCCCTTGCTCTTCTTCTCCGAGCGGGGCTCATCCGCAGTGCGCCCCTTGACCCCGGGCCGCGAAAGAGCGTAAAGCACTCCAGCGACCGTCACGGCGAAACCGACGACCCCCAGGAGGATCGATACGACGGAGTACCCCAGGGACACAGCAGCAACCAGCACAATCATGCCCAGGACAGCACCCGTCAGGCCAAGGGCAATACGGCGAGGAGCGCGAGGACCTTCAGCCGCCTTCGACGCAGGCTCTTCGGAGACGGGAGCGGACATCTGTGAGGCCAACGCCGGGTCTTCCTCGCGCAGAGACGCTTCCATCTGCTCGAGGATCTTCTTCTCATACTCGGTGAGAGCCATTGGGTGCCCCTTTCACATGGGTAGTACGAACAGCTTAGCGCGTCCGGTATGTCAGAGACGAACCGGCCTTACAGGAGGGTCCCCTGGTGCGGCCCGCTATCCTCACCAACCGGGCCGTGCCCGCCCCGGCCTCGTCGATCGGGCGGAGCCTGAGCGGGAGCCGCCTCGCCCGAATCCGCCCCGAAGGACCGCCTGTCGGGCGTCTTCTTACCGAGCAGGGTGGCCGGAGCGAGCGCACCGGCACCAAACTTCGTGCGGATCTGATCCATCGCACGCTCCGACGCGGACGGCCGCTCGTCCCGATCCAACGTCACGGCGACTCCACCGGAACGCGACTGCAGGCCCTCCACGCGCACGCCGAAGAGACGCACCCCACCGATCGGAATGTCCTCGCGCGAAAAAAGCTCACGCGCAGCCCTGGCAATGTCTCGTCCCGTGTCCGTGGGCGCCACGAGGCTCACGCTGCGCGTGATCGTATGAAAGTCGGCGCCGCGCATCTTAATCCCGACAGTCCACCCGACAACCCCGCCCGCTCGCAGTCGACGCGCGCAATCGTGAGAGGCCGCCAGGATGAATTCCTCAATCTGGACCCGCGAGCGCACATCCTCCTCGAAGGTGCGTTCCATGCCGACCGATTTTTCGGCGCGCGCCTGGCTCACGGTCCGCGGATCGATGCCCCACGCAAGATCGTGCAGGTGATGGGCCGCGGCGACTCCGAGGAGTTTCGTCAGGCGGGCGATGGATGCGTGGGCGAGGTCGCCGATTGTGTCGATGCCTTCCCGATCGAGGACCGCTGCGGTTCGACCGCCCACACCCCACAGGGCCCCCACCGGCAGCCCGTGGAGGAAGTCGACCGTGGCCTGGTGAGGGATGAGGAGAAGCCCATCGGGTTTGGCGTGCGAGGAGGCGATTTTTGCGACCGATTTCGTGGATGCGATGCCAACGGATGCGGGCAGACCGACGCTCTCGCGGATTCTCGAGCGGATGAGGGTCGCGATCGTCAGGGGTGATCCGAGGCGGCGCTTCGCACCAGACACGTCCAGGAAGGCTTCATCGATGGAGACCTGTTCGAGCGCGGGCGTGATGGTCGCGAGGATCCTCATGACTTCCTGAGAGTAGCGGCGATACAGGCCGTGACTGCCAGGAACGAACGCCGCGTGCGGACACAGGGCTCGAGCACGCGATATCGGCATGCCGGCGCGCACACCCAAGGCTCGAGCTTCGTAGGTGGCGGACGTGACGACGCCACGCCCCGAGGTCCCCCCAACGATGATGGGCCGCCCGACGAGGCTCGGGTCCTCGCGCATTTCGACCTGGGCGAAGAAGGAGTCCATGTCGACGTGGAGGATCGGAGTGCCGGAGTCGTCCGATCCCCAGTCGCGTTTGGCTCGCGCGTCCCTGGGAGCGTTTGACATGTCACCTCCTGCACCCATCGACGGTCTTCGTGGTTACAGTGTCCACCATGGCACGCTCATCTTCGTCACGCGACATCACTTTTGACACGGATTTCGGCTCTGCGCATATCCGGTGGGATGGGCCGCGTGCGACGCTCTTCCTCGGCGAGGTCGAATCGTCCGCAGTTGACACGTCGGACCCCACCTACTTGGAGTTCGAGTACATGCAGCACATGGACGCTGTCGTGTCCTCGCTGTGGGGCGTTCAGGATCGTTTTCGCGCGCTTCATGTGGGCGGTGCGGCGTGCGCGCTCGCCTGCGCATGGTCGTTGTCTCACTCGCAGTCCCGTCACGTGGCCGTTGAGGTTGACCGTCTTTTGGCCGAGCAGGTGCGTGAGCACTTCCCGATCCCGAAGGCCCCGCAGGTCAAGATACGCGTGGGCGATGGACGTGCGGTCCTCGACGGGACGCGCGAGGGGAGTTTCGACGTGATCGTGCGTGACGCGTTCGCCTCCGGTGTAACTCCGGATCACCTGCGTACGGTGGAGTGCGCGCAACGAGCACGCGCGACGCTGTCGGCCGGAGGCGTCTACCTCGTGAACTGCGCCCACGGCGGGGCGGCAAACGCTCGTCAGGACGTAGCCGCCCTGCGCGAAGTTTTCCCTTTCGTGGCGTCCATTCAGGATCCGAAGGTGGGACGAGGCGGGAGGCGCGGTAACGTCGTCGCCCTGGCCTGCGCGGATGGCGTCGTTGACGTCGATGAGATCGATCGTGCTCTGCGCACGCTGGCACTGCCCGCCCGTATTACGCGGCCGCAGGACCTGGAGCGATGGGTGGCGGGAACGCCCGCTCTCAGGGATGCGCAGGTCGGATATCCTCAGGCCGATTAACGAGGCCGTGGCGCGCGGGCAGGAGCACCGCGCCCAGGAGTTGGGCTCGGCGCCGCCTCACGCACGGATCGCTCAGGCGCGGTGGCGCGGCGATGAGGGGCCGGGGCCCTGCCCCCTGCGACGCGCCTCGACGCGGGCGAGTACATCCTCGATAGTGTCGGGCTTGGCGGGTTCGGCGGACTCCTCGGCGCGCGGTGCCCGCTGAACCGACTCGATCTCCTCGCCCTGGGCGCGGGCAACCTGCGCGAGGTAGGCCTCGATCACATCGCCAATGTCCTTCGGGGCTTTCTCTTCGCCGCTGGTCATCGGAGGCTGCCCCATGCCAGGCAGCGGAATCGCGCCTGTTCCGCCGGTCCACGCATCAAAGTGCTCCTCAAGAGCGGACACGGTGTGCGAGATCTCCGGATTGCCTTCGACGAGCTTGGCGATGTTCTCCTGATCCTGCGCAGCGCCCTGTTCGAGGTCACCGACCGGCAACGAGAGGTCCGCGAACTTAGCGAATGAGGTCAACAGGGCAGAGGACGCGGCCGGGTAGCCGGTGTCCGCCATGTAGTACGGAACAGCTCCGAGCAGCGCGAGCCCACCGATCCCCTGCTGCCCCATGCGAATCTGCATGAACGTGGACAGCGGCGAGGGGAACTGCATGTGATTCGAGATCGCGCTGGACCCCGGGGGCAGCAGCGACTCGTCGGTCGCCTGCACGTGGACGGGCGTGGGACGCGTGTGCGGAACCCCCGAGGGGACGCCGTGCAATGAAAAGGTAATTTCCACGCCCGCGCGTTCGCAGATCTCGCGGATCGCGGCGGTAAACGACTCCCAGTGGGCGTCGGGCTCGGCACCGTGCAGGACCAGGATCGGGTTCCCCATGTCGTCTTCGACGAGGTCGAGAACGGTTTCGGGCATCACCATGTCCGGAGAGGACACCCAGTTGTCAACGGTCACAATGGGCCGATGGGAACGGTAGTCCACGAGGGTATCGGCGTCGAACGTGGCGACCCGCTCGTTGTGCAGGGAACGCAGCAGCTGGCCAATCGCCATACGCCCAGCGGCGCCAGCGTCAATCGCCCCATCGAAGTGGATGAGGAGAATCTTCGCCTTCGCACCTGCGGCGGGACCGTCGGCATACAGGTCAGTGGCCTTCATACTCACGTCTCCTCCTCATGCTTATGCTTCTACCTCGTGTCTAACGTACCCGCGTCGCCCCCGCCTCGTCACGCGGGAACCATTTTTGAGCTTGGGGCGAAGTGCGCACACGCCCGACGTACTGGAAGCGCCGAAAGCAAAAGTAGGGGACAATAGAGGGCCATAGAATCGAGGAGGAGACATGGCCACGAGCACTCATGATGAGTCGTCGACCGACCTTCCACTGCCCGAACAGGACTTCGTCGACCGCGCGTATGAGCGCCTGGACGCACTGCGGGCCTCCTACCGCGAGCGCCAGGGGCGCGTCCACGCCACGCACGGCGTCGGAAATGCGCAGGGGTGGACTGAACGCGAGGCCCTGTCCGCGCACCTGGGTGAAATGGCCGCCCGCCTCGAAGGCGTGGAAGAGCGCCTCGTCTTCGGCCGTCTCGACATGGTGGATCGCTCGGTGCGTCACGTGGGTCGCCTGTCCCTGTCGCAGGAGGACGGCACTCCCCTCCTCGTGGACTGGCGCGCTCCGGCCGCACGCCCCTTCTACCAGGCCACGTCGGCTGAGCCGGACGGTGTGGTTCGGCGCCGCCATATTTCGACGCGTGACCGCCGAGTGACCGGCCTGGAGGACGAACTGTTGGATGCGTCGCACGCATCGGGGTTGGAGCTCCAGGGCGAGGGCGCGCTCATGCACGCCCTGAGCGAAGCTCGCGACGGCCGTATGGGCGACATCGTCGCCACCATTCAGTCCGAGCAGGACCGCATCATTCGCGCATCCGACAAGGGCCTCATGGTCGTCCAGGGTGGCCCGGGTACCGGCAAGACAGCGGTCGCGCTGCACCGTATCGCCTACCTTCTGTATGCCCACCGCGAGCGCCTCGAGCGCTCGGGTGTCCTCCTCGTGGGCCCGTCGAGGTTGTTCCTGCGTTATATCGAGCAGGTGCTCCCCTCCCTGGGTGAGACAGGCGTCGTGTCTGTGACTGTCGGTGACCTGGTGCCGGGCGTGCATGCTCGCGCCGAAGACGACGAGGCCGTGGCGCGGATCAAGGGGCTGTCGGCGTGGGCGAAAATCGTCAAAGAGGCGGTGCGCTCGCTGGCGAAGCTACCCGAAGGCGACCAGGTGCTACGCGTGTGGAATCGCGAGGTGACGCTCTCGCGCTCCGACGTGGAGACCGCGCGGCGCCGGGCGAAGCGTTCAGGTCGTGCGCACAACGTGGCGCGCGAGTCGTTCGCGCGCGAGCTCATGGATGTGCTGGCCCTGCGTCTTGCGCGCGAGGCCGGGGATGCCGATTCCGAGGGCGGCGTCGATCCGGAGGTGAAACGCTCGTGGCTCATCGAAATCCGCGATTCGGTGGATTGCAGGCGCGCAATCAACACGGCGTGGATGCCGACGAGCGCGCAGACGCTGCTGCGTCGGCTCTACGCGCGCCCCGAGGTATTGGCGGCGGCGAACCGCAAGGCTGGTTCTCCCCTGCGTCCCGATGAGCTCGCCGCTCTCGTGCGGCCGCGCTCGGCGCCGTGGACGGTGTCAGACGTGCCGATTTTGGATGAGTGCGAAGAACTCCTGGGTCCCATGCCCACCACCTCCGCGTCATCGCGGGAGACGGATGAGGGCGCGGTTAAGCGCGCCCGCGAAGCGATCGAAGCCCAAAACCTGGGCGGCGGCATCGTGACAGCTCAAATGCTCGCGGACCAGGTCACCGGGCAGGATTCGTGGACGCCCCTGTCCGAGCGCGCCGCGAAAGACCGCACGTGGGCATACGGCCATATCGTGGTCGATGAAGCCCAGGAGCTCTCTCCGATGGCATGGCGCGCCCTGCTGCGCCGCTGCCCCTCCCGTTCGTTCACGGTCGTCGGAGACCTTGACCAGCGCCGTGGCAACAAGCGTCCGCCCACATGGGAGAAGGCTCTCGGCCCGGCAGCCCGTGCCCTCGCAGCTGAGTATGCTCTGACGGTCTCGTACCGCACGCCCGCGACCCTCACGACCCTCGCTGAAGGCGTGGTCGCCCGCGCCGGCGCGCCCGTCCTGTACCCGATGACCGCCGTACGCGACGTCGAGGGCTGCTACCGCGTCACCCACGTGGACGCGCCCGAGGATGCCCCGGCCTCGCCGAAGGAAGACAGCTCCCTGTGGCAGGCCGTCACCCGGGCCCAGCGCGAGGCCGAGGAACGCCTCGACCGTGAGGCGGGCACGTCCCGTGGTCGCATCGCGCTTATCGTCGGGCATGACCGCGCCCGCGCGTGGGGTGCCGACGTGGCCGGCGAAACTGCGCTCTCCGAGCGTGTCTCCCTCCTATCCGCCATGGCTTCCAAGGGCCTCGAATTCGACACTGTCGTCCTCGTCGAACCTGCCGAGGTCATGAACGACGGCGTCGGCGATCTGTTCGTGGCCCTCACCCGCGCCACCCACGACGTGCACGTTGTTCACTGCGGGCCGCTCCCCGCCGGTATGGAAGAGTGGTAGGAGCAACCACACCCTGACACCGTGTCCCGCTTCGCGCCCCTGTCTGCGATGATGGTGGCATGACACGCGCACTGCTCCTGGAAAACCCGCACGACGTCGCCGACGATATTTTCGCCAAGTTCGGCATTGAGGTAAGGCGCATCAAGGGCGCCCTGTCCGAAGACGAGCTCATCGACGCTCTCGATGGCGTGGACTACCTGGGTCTGCGTTCCAAGACCGAAGTCACCGAGCGCGTGCTGCGTGCGCGCCCCGAGCTCAAAGCTATCGGCGCCTTTTGCATCGGCACGAACCAAATTGACCTGGCCACGGCCACCGAGATGGGCGTCGCCGTCTTTAACGCGCCCTACTCCAATACGCGCTCCGTCGTCGAGCTCGCGATCGGCGAGATCATCGACCTCTCGCGCCGCGTCACGGTGAAGAATTCGCGCCTGCACCGCGGCGTGTGGGACAAGAGCTCAGACGGCGCCCACGAGGTGCGCGGCCACACCCTGGGCATCATCGGCTACGGCAACATCGGCACCCAGCTGTCGGTTCTCGCCGAGGCCATGGGCCTCAACGTCATCTTCTACGACGCCGCCGAGCGCCTCGCCCTCGGTAACGCGACGCAGATGCCGACGATGGAAGCCGTCCTGCGCGAAGCCGACATTATTTCAGTGCACGTGGACGGCCAGGAGTCCAACACAAACCTCATCGGGCGCGTCGAGTTCGAGCTCATGAAGCCCGGCGCCCTCTTCATCAACCTGTCGCGCGGCCACGTCGTCGACGTCGACGCGCTGCACGCCGCGCTCGTCTCCGGACACCTGGGCGGCGCCGCCATTGACGTGTTCCCGGAGGAACCGCGCGCCAACGGCGACCCATTCACCTCTCCCCTGGCGACCCTCGACAACGTCATCCTCACGCCCCACATCGGCGGCTCGACCGAGGAAGCCCAATACGATATCGGTCGTTTCGTCGCCGCGAAGATCGGCGAATACCAGGTCAGTGGCTCCACCGACATGAGCGTGAACCTGCCGAACCTGACGATGAACGTGGGCAAGCGCTCGCGCTACCGCGTGCGCCTCATCCACCGCAATGTTCCGGGCGTCATGGCGCGCGTCAACCAGATTTTCGCATCCTCCGAGGCCAACGTCGACGCCCAGATCCTCGCCACCCTCGACGAGGTCGGCTACGTGCTGACCGACATTTCTGCGGGCCTCGGACGCGAGGCTCTCGAGGAGCTCAGCCACCTGCCCGAGACCATCCGTTTGATCGCCACGCCGCTGTAACCTGTCGCGTTCATCGCGTTTCCACCTGGTCAACGCACACCGTGGTTACGGTATCGTAGGTATACCGTTCCCACAGGAGGATAGATGGACCTCACGTCGCAGCTGCACGCCCTGTACGCACCCGGCGTCGCCTACGAGATCGCAACGCCCGCTCAGCCCATTCCCGAGATGGTCATGGAGGTCGCCTCGCGATACCCCAAGCGTGCCGCCATCGTTTTTTTTGCACGCCAGCTCACGTACGCGGAGCTCGCCGATGACATGCGCCGGTGCGCGGGAGCCCTCCACCAGGCGGGCGTGCGCCGCGGCGATCGGGTTGCCCTCGTCATGCCGAATTGCCCGCAGCATGCCATCGCCGTTCTCGGCACGATGCTGCTCGGCGCGGTCGTCGTCGAGCACAATCCCCTGGCCCCCGCAGGCGAACTAGAAAGCGAGTACGCTCGTCACGGCGCACGCGTGACGATCGCGTGGTCCAAAACCCTCGAGAAACTCACGTTCCTCGGGCGCGGCCACACCACCTTCTCCATGGACCTGACGTCGGCGCTGCCCACGGCCTCGCGCCTGGCGCTGAAGCTGCCCGTGAAGGCGGCACGCGAGAAGCGCGAGCAGCTCGCAAGCCCGCGTCCCGGCTGGGCGCGCTCCTGGACGCGCGCGATGCGCTCGGCCGCCCCCTGGCAGGGCAGCTGCCCGTGCGCCATGGACGACATCGCCCTGCTCATTCACACGGGTGGAACGACAGGCGTCCCAAAGGCCGCCGCACTCACGCACGCCAACCTCATGGCCAATGTCGAAGAATCGATCGCGTGGGTACCGGTCCTCCACGAGGGGGCCGAGGTCTTCTACTGCATCCTTCCCCTCTTCCATGCCTTCGGCTTCACGATTGGCTTCCTGGCGGGCCTGCGCCTGGGAGCGACGATCGCTATGTTCCCCAAATTCGACACTGCGCTGGTACTGGCAGCTCAGCGCCGCCTGCCGTGCACGTTCTTCCTGGGCGTTCCGCCCATGTACGAGCGCCTGCTCGCGGCGGCGGAGGGCACGAACGCGGACCTGTCCTCGATCCATTTCTCGCTCTCGGGCGCAATGCCTCTCTCGGCCGCACTGGCCGACCAGTGGGAGCAGGCCACCGGCGGCCTCATGATCGAAGGCTACGGCATGACGGAGGCCTCACCGATCATCTTGGGATCACCCCTCGCCTCCTCGCGAGCACGCGGGGCGCTCGGCATCCCCTTCCCCTCCACCCAGGTGCGCATCGTCGATCCGGAAAACCCCTCCCTCGAGGTTGCCGATGGCGAGGTCGGTGAGCTCATTGCCCGCGGCCCGCAGGTGTTCTCCGGCTATTGGAACCAGGACGACGAGACCGCCGAAGTCTTCACCGAGGATGGATGGCTGCGCACGGGCGACCTCGTTCAGGTGCGCGACGGCTTCATCTACATGGCGGATCGGCGCAAGGAGATGATCAACTCCTCCGGCTTCAACGTCTACCCGACACAGGTGGAGAACGCCGTGCGTTCAATGCCGGGCGTTGTGGATGTTGCGGCGGTTGGTGTACCCGCCGGGGAGTCCGGTGAAGACGTCGTCGCAGCCGTCGTCCTCGAAACCGGCGCCTCCGTCACGCTCGCAGACCTGCGCAAGTGGGCGGAGAAGTCCCTGGCCCACTACGCGCTCCCCCGGCAGATCGTCGTCATGACCGAGCTGCCTCGCTCTCAGCTGGGCAAGGTCATGCGCAAGAAGGTCCGCGAGCAGATCATGGGTGCCCAGGCTGCCGCAACCGACGCGGTTGCCAGTGCGCGCGAGGCTGTCGCGGGTGCGCGCGGCGCCGTCTCCGAGGCCGTGGCCGAGGCACGCGAGTCCATGTCAGAGAGGGTCGCCGAGGCGCGCGAGGCCGTCGCGGGTGCACGTGGCGCCGTCTCCGAGGCCGTAGCCGAGGCACGCGAGTCCATGTCAGAGCGGGTGGCGGGCGCCCGAGAAAGCGCCTCCGAGGCGATGGCTGGAGCACGCGATTCCGTCGCTGAGGCGATGGCTGGCGCGCGTGAGACGGTCGCCGGGGTTCGTACATCCTCCTCCGAGCACACTTTTGCGCCGACCGACGCATCTGATGCACCGGTACAGCGCCACGAGGAGACGGACGAGGAGTAGTCGTCCCACCACCGTCACAGCGATGATGCCCGGCCCCGTCGCGGGACCGGGCATTATTCGTGCACGTTGATTAGTCGTCTCCCAGCAGCGTCGGGGCGTTAGAGATAGAGCGCTTACGCGAAGAACGCGCCTTGCGAGGCTTCTTCGCGGGCGCGGGCGCCGCAGGTTCGACGTCCGCGTGGGCACCGGCCTCGGACACCGCGTCACCACCCTGCGCACGCTCACGCAACGCCTGAATGGCCTGTTCGAAATCATCGAGGGTATCGAACTGACGATAGACGGAGGCGAAGCGCAAGTATGCGATGACATCCAGATCGCGCAAAAACGGGAGAATCGCCTTTCCGACCTCGTCCGTCGACACGTTGGAGACACCCGTCGAGCGCAGCTGCTCCTCCACCTGCTGAGCAAGAATTGCAAGCTGATCATCCGACACAGGCCGACCCTGGCAGGCCTTTTTCACTCCCGACACCACCTTGTTACGGGAGAAGGACTCAACCACACCGGAGCGCTTGACAACCTGGAATGACGAGGTCTCGAGCGTCGTAAAACGCTTCTTGCAATGCGTGCACTCACGACGACGCCGAATCGAAGCGCCGTCGTCCGCGATGCGCGTATCGACGACGCGTGAATCCGGGTTATGACAGAAAGGGCAGTGCACCCCTCAACGGTACACGCAAAGACCCCCGCCTGTCACAGGAGTCCCACGTGCCACCGTCAGCGAACAGGGACAATGATCCTCTGGCCAGGCTGCAGGGCACCACTCACGTCGTTCATGCGTTCAATGTCGGCGACGACCTGTTCCAGCGGACGGTCCGTCTTCACGCTCTGGGCAAGCGACCACACAGAGTCTCCGCTGACGACAGCCTTCGTGACGGTCGGACCATCGTACACGTCCGGCTGAATGGCCAGACCAAGGGCACCAGCGCCAACCGACAGGACGAGCGTCGCCAGCACGCCAGCGAACAAACCGCGACGCGACGACTGAGCCCGACGACGAGGAGCGGCGGGCGCACGCAGATACGAAGGATCATCAATACGCTGAGCCTCAACACGACGACGCACAGAAGGTGCGGTGGAGATGTCACGAACGGTCGCAAGGGGCGCATCCTCAAGAGCACGCAGCGGTGAGCGGCGCGCAGGGAACGAGACGACAGTCTTCCTCACAACGGGAACACTCATGAGAACCTCCAGAAACCTCAATCGAACATCTGTTCGTCGAACACCTGTACGATAGCATGCAATCCAAACAATGTCGAGACCCGCTCGAACATATGTTTCATTTCGCCTGCGATCGTCATATCCTTGACGTATCCAGTGGACGACCACCCATGCACATCTGCGTCCACCCACAGGAGAGGGAGAGGCCATGACCGAGCGACCGATCAGCGATCGCCACCGCACGATCCTGCGTGTTATCAACGAAAAGTTGGCATCGAGTGGATTTCCCCCATCTGTGCGCGAGATCGCATCCGCGGTTGGATTGGCATCACCGTCGACCGTGAAACACCACCTCGACGCCCTTGAAGCCGACGGGTACCTTGTGCGCGAACCCGGACTGCCGCGTGCCCTTGACCTCACGGATCGTGCACGCAGCGAGCTCGGCATCACGCCCTCCTCACAGCCCTCTGAAAAGGTCGTTCGTATCGAAGTGCCCGTCTCCCACGTGGAGGAAGAGGGAACGGCTATTCCTTTGGTCGGACGCATCGCCGCTGGTGCGCCCATCACGGCTGAGCAGCACGTGGAGGACGTGTTCCACCTGCCAACGTCCATGACCGGGCACGGTGACCTCTTCATGCTCGAGGTCAGCGGCGAGTCAATGGTCGACGCTGGCATCTTCGACGGTGACTACGTCGTCATCCGCTCTCAGAACGACGCTCGCAACGGAGAATTTGTCGCTGCCATGATCGACGGCGAGGCCACGGTCAAGGAACTGTCCATCACGGGCGGCCACGTCTGGCTGCTCCCACACAACCAGGACTACTCCCCTATTCCTGGCGACGAGGCCACCATTCTCGGCAAGGTCGTGACGGTCATTCGTTCACTCTGACGCACCGCAAGAAAAGGCCCGCAACAACATAAAGAGTGGCGCCACCCGTGGGGTGGCGCCACTCTTTATCAGGATGAGGCTCAGAAGCCCAGGTCGCGGGCGACCTGACGCAGGCGCTGGGCCGAGGCGGTCAGGCCATCGCGCTCGTTGAGCGTGAGCGGCGGGTTGAGGACTCGTCCGGCGCCGTCGCGGCCCACGATGGTCGGGGCGGCCATGACGACGTCCGAGATACCTTCCCAGTCCTCGAGCAGGGTCGAAATGGTCAGGACTCGCTGCTCGTCACGCAGGACAGCACCCGCAATATTCGCAGCAGACAGGCCGATCGCGTAGTTCGTCGCACCCTTGCCCTCAATGATCTTGTAGGCGCTCTGGACGACCTCCTGTGCAATGGAGTTGCGCAGAGCCGAGTCGAAGACACCACCGGACAGGGTCGGGCCCCATTGCGACAGCGGAACGTTGCCGATCTCAGCGCTGGACCACAGGGCGACCTCAGAATCGCCGTGCTCGCCCGCCACGTACGCGTGGATGTTCTGGGTGGCAACACCGGTCTCGCGCGAGACAAGGTAGCGCAGGCGGGAGGTGTCGAGCACCGTGCCCGAACCGAAGACCTGGTTGCGGGGCAGTCCCGTGAGCTTGAGCGCCACGTAGGTGATGACGTCAACGGGGTTCGTGACGAACATGAAGCGGGCGTCAGGGGCCACGTTCTGCAGGTTCGGCACGATCTTCTTCATAAGGTTGACGGTCGAACCGGCCAGCTCAAGGCGCGACTGTCCGGGCTGCTGCTTCGCGCCAGCAGTCACGATGATCAGGTCGGAACCACGAACGATCTCAACGTCGTCGGAGCCCTCAATTGAGCCGGCGGGGGTGAACTGAATGCCGTGAGCCATGTCAAGGGCCTCGGCCTCCACCTTCGCCTTATTGATGTCCTGGAGGACGATCGAGCGGGCATCGCCGCGCATCGCGCAGGCGTACGCGACAGCGGTACCAACCGCACCGGCGCCGATAATGGCGATCTTAGAGGGACGTCCGGAGGACTTTGACGGGTACAGGGTCTGGGCTTTATTTTCCACGAGTGTCTCCTAGAGTCTGCGGGCACGTCTATTCTCTCAGATGGAAGCCTCCCCGCGCCCGTTAACTGTGCGACGTTTTACACGTTCACAGGCTACTTACCCCTCGTGGTCGCTCCCCTGCGCGAGGCGACGCAGGGCACCGCGAACGATCTGCGGATCCGTCGTCGGCCACATGGCGGGCAGGGAGCGCATGATGAAACTGCCATAGCGCTTCGTCACCAGGCGCGGATCGAGGATCGCGACGACACCCCGGTCGTTGGTTGAGCGCAGAAGGCGCCCCACGCCCTGGGCCATCATGAGCGCCGCGTGCGTGAGAGAGACGGATACGAAGCCGTTGCCGCCACGGCGTTCCACGTCCATGGATCGGGCGCGGGACACAGGATCGTCAGGGCGCGGGAACGGAATCTTGTCGATGACGACGAGTCGGCAGGCCTCTCCGGCCACGTCGACACCCTGCCACAGGGACATCGTGCCCACGAGGCAGGAGTCACGTTCTTCCCGGAAGCGCTGGATCAGCTGAGCCAACGTTTCTTCGCCCTGCAGGTAGACGGTCAAGTCCGTACGCTCACGCAGGGCCTGCGCTCCAGCCATCGCCCCGCGCTTCGACGCGAAGAGGGCTAGCATCCCTCCGCCCGAGGCCTGCGCGAGTTCGACGAGCTCGTCGAGCAGTTCCTCGCAGGGACCGTCGCGCCCGGGCAGGGGCAGGTGGGTCGCCACGTAGCGGATGCCCTGGCGACCGTGGTCGAAGGGGGATCCCACGTCGATGCCGTGCCAGGGCACGCCCGACACAGCCATGCCGGATTGCGCGGCCATGAAGTCGAAGTTCCCGCCGAGCGCGAGCGTCGCGGACGTGAGGATCGCGGGGCGCTCACCGATACCGGTTCCACCGATGGCTGCGGACACGTCAAGGGGCCCAACAGTGAGGCGCGCATTATCGGACTCATCCTTCGTGATGTAGGCGATCGACTGGTCGGGGTCCCTCCCCCACGCGTCGAGCGCCGCGATCAGCTCATCAATGGCGGCACGGGCTAAGAGTTTGGCGGCGGGCTCTCCCTGCGCGTCCGACACCTCGTGGCTGGCGCGCCGAGCCGCGCCATCGAGGACGACCATCGCGTCGACGAGGGCGCTCGGCCGGTATTCGAGGAGGCCCGCCTCCAGGGGAGCCAGAGCAGCGCCCAGCCCAGCCCCGGCCTCGTCGAGGTCCGTGGAATCGATCGAGAGATTCGAGCGCAGGGAACGCGCCACGCGACTCACGCGGGCCACCGTCAGGTCTGCGGCCGCCTGGGAACGCACGCGGTCGGCCAGCTCGTGGGCCTCGTCGATGACGACGGCGTCGTACTCGCCGAAGAGCTCGCCCTCCCCGCACGCGTTGATGCCGAACAACGAATGGTTCGTGACGACGACATCCGCGTCCGCGGCCTCCAGACGGGCCGCCTGCGCGAAACACTCGTCGATGAGCGGGCAATGCTTCCCCAGGCACTCGGGTTTGGCGACCGACGCATGGTGCCAGGACCGGTCCGAGACGCCAGGCACCAGATCATCGCGGTCCCCCGTCGTGGTGTCGCTGATCCACTCGCGAATGCGCAGGATCTCCTTGCCGAGTTCACCCGTCGGTCCGACGCTCATATCCCGGTCTTCAAAAAGAGTTCCCTCGGTGGGATACCCTCCGTCGAGCTTATGCAGGCACGCATAGTTCGACCAGCCCTTGAGCACCGCGACCTTCAGACGCGTCCCCGTCACGGAAGCGACCGCGTCAATAGCAACCGGCGCGTCCTTGACGAGAATCTGACGCTGCAGCGCGAGCGTGGCCGTCGAGACCACGCCTCGCACACCGCTCGTCGCACAGTAGGTCAGCAGGGGCACCAGGTAGCCAAGCGACTTACCGGTGCCCGTTCCCGCCTGCACGAGGAGGTGGTGACGGTCCTCGAGCGCAGCGGCTCCTTCGGCAACCATCGAGGCCTGGCCCTCGCGCGCGGACCCGCCCATGTGGGCAACGACCGCATCCAGGACGCGGCCAGAGACCTCGACCAGGTCCTCGTTCACGAAGCGGTCACCGCCGCGTCGCCCACGGTGCCACCCACCGCCTCATGAGCAATGAGAGACGCCAGGGCCTCGTCGACGCGCGCGACGATACGCGTGCCCGTCTCCACGTACTCCTCGCGCTCAACGTCGCCCTCCTCGTGGATCCGATGGACGAGGGAGCCCGCCGAATACGGCAGGATCGCGTCGACGGCCACCCGAGGCCGGGGCAGCATGTCCTCGAGGGCGGCCCGCAGCGCGTCCACGCCCCAGCCCGTGTGAGCGCTGAGAGGGACGGCATTCGAAAAGACTGTGCGCAGCAGCGCAATCTGCTCGGGCGAGGCCAGATCCGCCTTATTCAGAGCGATAAGCTCGGGAATCTCCGAGGCACCCTCGATCGTGTCGATCACCGCACGCACGGCCTGCACCTGTGAGACCGGATCCGGGTGCGCGGCATCCACGACGTGCAAGATGACGTCGGCCTGACCGACCTCTTCCAGGGTCGAGCGGAAGGCCTCGACCAGCTGGGTGGGCAGGTTGCGCACGAAACCGACCGTATCGGTGAGCGTGTATTCGCGCCCGTCTGCGGCGCGCGCACGGCGCACCGTCGGGTCCAGCGTGGCGAACAGCGCGTCCTGGACGAGGACTCCCGCGTCCGTCAGACGATTGAGTAGCGTCGACTTGCCGGCGTTCGTGTAGCCGGCGATCGCCACCGAGGGGACTCCCCCACGACGGCGAGCGTTGCGCTGCGTGCGCCGAGCGGGTTCCATGCGCGCGATATCCGCGCGGAGCTTCGCCATACGCGTGCGAATGCGGCGACGATCCAACTCGATCTTGGTCTCACCGGGGCCCCTGGAACCGATGCCCGCGCCGCCTGCGACGCGGCCGCCAGCCTGACGAGACATCGATTCACCCCAGCCGCGCAGACGCGGCAGCAGGTACTCGAGCTGAGCGAGCTCCACCTGCGCCTTACCCTCACGGGACTTGGCGTGCTGGGCGAAAATATCGAGGATCAGGGCCGTCCGGTCGACGACCTTGGCGTCAACGACGTCCTCCAGCCCGCGGCGCTGCGAGGGGGCCAGTTCCTCGTCGACGATGACGGTGTCGGCCTCAACGCTACGTACGATCTCGGCCAGCTCGCGAGCCTTGCCGGACCCCAAGTAGGTAGCCGGATCGGGCTTCATGCGACGCTGAATGATGCCGTCGAGGACGCGCGAACCGGCGGTCTCCGCAAGCGCGGCCAGCTCGCGCAGCGAGTTTTCGGCTTCCTCTTCGCTCTGCGTGGTGCGCAGGCCCACGAGAACGACCTTTTCGAGTCGCACCTGGCGGTATTCGACCTCGGAGATGTCCTCACGGTCGGAGGCGCCGGTGTCGACGCGGCGCGTGCCCGCTCGAGCCTCGCGCTCAAGAGCACCCGCGTCCTGGGACGTGTCCTGACCCGTTGTCGATGCGAGCGCTGTTCCCGAGCGCGCGAGGATACGCGCGACAACGTCGTTGACGCGCTGGTCGCGCTCCTCTTTCGAAGAGTCCGCACCTGTGTGGGTCGTGTCCATAACCATCCTTTTCGTGGGGACTTCTAGTGTCGCACGCCCCGCCCTCATCTGCGCCGTCGCGCGCGGGCGCGATAGGCTTTCTTCCGTGGACGAACAGTACTTCTCCGACTCTTCCCCTGCGAGCGCCGATGAGATCCGCACGATCGAGGTGAGCGCACGCGGCTTCGCCCTGTCAATGCGCGTGTCGTCGCGCGTCTTTTCGGGATCCAAGCTCGACCTCGGGACACGCCAGCTCCTGGAAATCGCCCCGGACCTGCCTGACGGCGGCACCTTCCTGGACCTGGGCTGCGGGTGGGGTCCGATCGCGACGATCATGTCGTTGGAGTCCCCGCACGCTGCCGTGTGGGCTGTGGACGTGAACTCTCGCGCGGTGGATCTGACGCAGCGCAATGCCCAATCCAACGGCGCGACCGGAGTGCGCGCGCTGAAGGCCGAGGAGGCACTGGCCGTCTCGCAGGAGTCGGACACGCACTTCGACGTCATCTGGTCCAACCCGCCTGTGCGCATCGGCAAGGATGCGATGCACGAGATGCTCCTGGCGTGGCTGTCCCGCCTCGCCCCCACCGGCGTCGCCTACCTGGTCGTCCAGCGCAACCTGGGCGCGGATTCGCTCATCACGTGGCTGAGCGGTCAGGGGTATCAGGCCTCGAAGTACGCGTCGAAGAAGGGCTTCCGCATCATCGAGGTCCGCCCCGCCTGACGCCCGCCTCTTCCTCGACGAGGCCGGGGCCTCGTCGCGCTCTCCGGCCCCATATTCTCGGGTTCGGGTTCAGGATAGGCGGATGTCTGCGACTCGGGTCGCGGGTCCCGTGAGGAACACCGAGGCGTCCGTGATACGGGGGTTCTCCCCCGTCCAGTCGATCACGCCGTCGAGGCCAACGATGACCGTTCCGCCCGAAATGTCGACGATCCACTGGGTGGGTGCACCCGGCCCGCGACGCAGTGCCGTGGCGAGGGCCGCCGCGCAGCATCCGGTACCGCATGCCTGGGTCTCCCCCACGCCTCGTTCCAGCACGCGCATCGCGATGTGCCCCCGCTCGGCCCCGGGTTCAGTCAGATCGACGACCAGCTCGAGGTTGGTCCCCGCCTGGGGCGCCGGATCGTAGGAGGGGCGCTGGGCCTGCGGAATCTGCGAGACATCAACCGTCGGCAGGAACACGCCGCGCAGGGTCTCCTCGTCGGCGAGCTCGACAACCGTGTGCGGGTTGGGCATATCCACCCAGATGCCGCCCATCGCGCTGCCGATTCCCGGAACGGTCACCGTGATCGTCTCGCGCGCCGGAGAGGCCGCCGGACCCATGTCGACGCGGTAGCTCGCCCCCTGTCCCTCGTCCTCGGATTCGGGGGTCACGCGCTTGATACCGCCGCGCGTGGCCACGTCCAGGGTCTGGCCAACCGGCAGATCCACGAGGCCCTCGCGGCGCAGGTGATCGACGAAGACGCGCACGCCGTTGCCGCACATCTCAGCCTTCGAGCCATCCGCGTTGCGGTAATCCATGAACCACATTCCGTCACGCTCGACAGCCCGGATGAAGCCGTCGGCACCGATGCCAAACGCCGGGGAGCACAGCGTGGCGACCTCCACCTCGCTGGGATCGTAATCGTCGAAGCGATCCGTGGCGACGACGAAGGAGTTACCGGCGCCGTGTGCCTTGACGACGCGGGCGTGGGCAGGCAGCTGCGTGTGTGTCATGGATCCACCGTAGCCCCCGTGCCCCGGGCGCGCAGCCTCCGCCGGTGTTACGAGCGTCCCAGGGCGGCCTCGGCCTCGCGCTGCGTCAGCTCGACGACCCTGCTCACCAGGGCCTCGTTCGAGTCGAACTCCTCCACGTCCAGCCAGTGCACGCGCGGGTCCGGACGCAGCCACTTGACCTGGCGGCGCGCCAGCTGACGCGTGGCCAGCGCGATAGACTCCACGGCCTCGTCCTCGCTCATCTGCCCATCGATGACAGCGAGCGCCTGGGCGTATCCCGTCGCACGGGACGCGGTCTTCGCCTCCCGCAGGCCAACGTCAATAAGCGCACGCACCTCCTCGATGAGCCCACCATCCATCATGGCGCGGGTGCGCAGCGCGATGCGCTCGTCGAGCTCCTCCATCGGGCGACGCAGCGCCACCATGAGCGCCGGTGCCACGAACTCGTGGCGCGGCATGGACGCCGAATAGGGGCGCCCGGTCAGCTCGATGACCTCGAGCGCCCGAATGATCCGACGGGCATTGTGGGGATCGATGCGCTGCGCCGACACGGGGTCTCGCTGAGCAAGGCGGTCATGCAGGCCTCGCGAACCCAACGGCCCCTCGGCCTCCTCCTCCAGGCGAGCGCGCACAGAGGGGTCCGTGCCCGGAAACTCGATGACGTCCAGGAGGGCACGCTGGTAGAGACCCGACCCTCCCGCGACCACGGCGACACCCCCGCGCTCGTGGATACTCGCCACGTCGGCGCGCGCATGCCTCTGATAGGCGGCAACCGAGGCCTCGTCGCGCACGTCAAGCACATCGATCTGGTGGTGGGCGATCCCACGGCGCTCCTCCACCGGCGTCTTCGCCGTCCCCACATCCATGCCTCGGTAGAGCTGCAGGGCATCCGCAGACACAATCTCACCCGCGCCACTCGCACCGAGCGCCTCCGGGAGCACGCCGGCCAGCGCCAGGGCCAGATCCGACTTTCCCGAGGCCGTGGGCCCCACAACCGCGCACACGACGTCCGACGCGCGTCTCACCGATGTCTCCATGGCCACCAGTGTACGGGTGCCTCCCACAGATACCACCCAACACCGGCTAGGCTTAACACCATGAGCACACCTGACACTCCCCCGGTCACCCTCGACCGGGTCATCCACGCGGTCGAGGCCGTCGGACTCATCCCGTTCGCCTCCTCCACCGGCCAGGTCGCCGCGATCTTGCCGAACCGCACCGTCCGCATCGCGGTACCCGAGGGCCACCCGGTTCAGGGGGTCGCGGACTACCCGCGCTTCTTCGCCCCCTCGCACGCCGACGCTATTGCCTCGGCAGTGCGCCGCTTCAACGCGTCCACCTACCTGCCGAAGATCACCTCCGGAACGACCGAGACCGGCGCCATCGCCCTGCACCTGCAGCACACCTTCAACTGGGTCGTGGGGGCCACCGACGCGCAGGTTCAGGCCGAGGTCTCCCAGTTCATCATGGCTTCCGTCGCCATGATGAACCAGCTCGACATCATGTTCCCCGACCAGTGGACGAAGGAGGGCACCAATGCCTGAATGGAAGAGCTTCACCTTCGGCGATGACGGCGAGGCCAAGCCCGAGGCTATGCCCGCCCCCGCCACCCCCTCCCCCGCGATGGAGGCCGACGAATACGCCGCCAAGTGGGGCACCGAGGTGTCCGAGCTGACGATCGAACGCATCGAGAAGGTGCTTGAGGGCGACGGTCTGCCGCACGGCTCGAACGAGTTCATCGCCGTCACCCAGCTGGAGGACGTGCAGTTCCAGATTCATCGCGAACCCATCGACGCCCCCTGGGCGCAAATCGAGACACGCATCGCGGTGCCCGGCGAGGGCCATACCGAGGTCTCGCTGCAGGAGAAGGCGAACGAATGGAACAACGCCCACCTGCAGCCGACGGTCTTCCCCATCGAAGACGGTGACGACTGGGTCCTCATGGCTGCGTCGCGTTTCTTCGTCGGCGAGGGCCTCTCGGACCGCCAGATCCACGCGATGCTCCGTCGCGGACTGATCATCGGCCTGTCGGCTGCGCAGGAAATCCCCGCGCTCTTCGCGCAAGGCTCCGACGAGTAGACCGGCTCGCATCCACCCACTACGCATAGTGCCCCGCTCCTCCAGCTGGAGGAGCGGGGCACTCTCGGTGGAGTGTGCGCCGACTGCATGCGAAGGCGCGGCACGTACCGCGTACGCGGGAAAGCCACGGGTCGCATAGGGGGCTCGAATCGACCCGCACTACCGAGAGTGCTCCCGCATGCCGATCACCTCATCATCGTGACGATCGCCACGAGACAAAAGTAGCTCAGGAGTCGCGTATCACACACTCGTTTGGCGATGACATTTTCTCGTTTTTAGTTTTTGCAACCGATCAAATGTGCAGTATCTTCTGCGCAGAGTTTCCGGTCACGCGTGGGCCTCTCCGGACACATGCCCGAAGAGGCCCACATCAGTGCAGGTCAGCGTCAGCGCGGGGTGCCCACGCGCAGCGTGGGAATCCCCAGAGAAACCGTGTTGTCGGGCTCCTCCTTGGCCTGACGGGCCTGCCACGCGTCTCCTGCGCGCGTGCGACGTGCCTCGAACAGTCCCCCCTGCGTCCCAGAGTCGGCGATCAGATGGTGAGGCGCCCCGTATGTGACGGTCGCGCGGATCATGTCACCCGGGCGAGGACGGTCAGCCTGCGCCAATGTCTCGGGCAAGGCGACGTGCACGAGGCGATTGTCGCGTGCACGGCCCGAGATGCGGTGTGTGGCGCCGTCCTTACGCCCATCTCCCTCGGAAACGAGAACCTCGACCTCTGTTCCGATCAACGCAGCGTTGTCCTCGGCGCAGATGCGTTCCTGAAGCTTAATCAGGCGCTGATAGCGCTCAAGCGCCACGTCGTCAGGCACCTGATCCTCGCGATCCGCGGCAGGCGTGCCCGGTCGCGGGGAATATAGGAACGTGAAGGCGGAGGAGAAACGAGCCTGCTCGACAACGTCAAGAGTTGCCAGGAAGTCCTCTTCGGTCTCCCCCGGGAAGCCGACGATGATATCCGTCGTGATGGCGGCGTGCGGGATAGCTGCGCGCACACGCTCGAGGATGCCCATGAAACGCTCGCGACGATAGGAGCGGCGCATCTGACGCAGAACCGCGTCGGACCCGGACTGCAGGGGCATGTGCAGGCTCGGCATGACCGTGGGAGTTTCCGCCATCGCAGCAATCACGTCGTCGGTGAAAGCGGCCGGGTGGGGCGAGGTGAAGCGCACGCGCTCAATCCCCTCCACGCGCCCAACGGCGCGCAGCAGGTCTGCGAATGCGCCGCGCTCGCCGAAGCCCACACCGTAGGAGTTCACGTTCTGACCCAGCAGGGTCACCTCAATGGCTCCCTGCGACGCGACGGCCTCAACCTCGGCGAGGATATCGCCGGGTCGACGGTCGCGTTCCTTACCCCGCAGATGCGGGACGATACAGAACGTGCAGGTATTGTTGCAACCCACCGAGATCGACACCCAGGCGGCGTAGGCACTCTCACGGTGCGTGGGCAGCGTCGAGGGAAAGACCTTCAGGGATTCCTCGATCTCAACGGCCGCCTCACGGTTGTGCTCGGCGCGACGCAGCAGAGCAGGCAACACGTCGATGTTGTGCGTCCCAAAGACAGCGTCCACCCACGGGGCCTTCTCAACGATGCCGTCTCGCATCTGCTGGGCGAGGCATCCACCGACCGCGATCTGCATACCGGGACGCTTGCGCTTGACGGCCGCGAGCTGCCCGAGGTTACCGAAGAGGCGGGTCGCAGCGTTTTCGCGGACAGAGCAGGTGTTGATCACAATGACATCGGCGCCCATGTCGCCCGCATCGGTCGCGCGGACGGCAGCCTCAGGGACCTGCTCAACGGGGACGAGGCCGGCCTGCTCCAGCAGACCCGCCATGCGTTCGGAGTCGTGTTCGTTCATTTGGCACCCGAGCGTGCGCACCGCGTAGGTGCGGGGCGTCGCGGCACCATCCTGCATCATCGTATTCATCGCAGTGAAGTCTAGTCGCCGATCTGCGCGCCGGCGAAGTCGAGCACGTCACGCACGAGCAGGAGCGCGGCGTCAATGGCACCCGCGCGTACAGCCGCTCGATCACCCTGAAGGTGCAGGAGTCGATGCTCCTCCCCTGTCGGGTACGTGCACGCGATATGCACGGTTCCCGCTTCACAGCCGTCGGCCGGGCCGGGACCGGCAACTCCGGTCGTCGAGACGCCAATGTCCGCGCCGAACAGGCAGCGAGTTCCTCTGGCCATCTGACGGGCGACCTCCTCATCGACCGGGCCCGTCAGCGCCAGCTGGCTCGCCGAGACGCCCAGGACAGAGGATTTCGTATCGACCGCGTACGTGCAGGCACCCCCACGCACAACGTGAGAAGCACCGGGCACATCCACAAGGCGCGCGACGAGGCCGCCGCCCGTCAAGGACTCCGCCGTCGCAATCGTCAACCCGCGTTGGGTGAGATCAGCGATCAGCTGCGCAACCTGCTCGTCGCCCATGATGCTCACAGTCCCCACTGCCAGCTCTCCTCTGCCTGATCATCGTCGTCACCCCACGCGTCGAGTGCCTCACGCACGGCCGCGGATGCCACCGACGGTGAATAGCCCTTGCGTGCGAGCATGGAACTCAGTCTACGGTAAGCCGTCTCGCGCGGAACGCCCGCGAGGGAGCGCCTTTTGCGGGCCACCAGCTGAGCAGCACGCTCGGCCTCGTCATCACGATCGATCTGGGACAGCGCGTGCTCGATGGTCGCCGAGTCCAGTCCTTTGCGCGCGAGAACCTCGCGCAGCGCGCGGCCCGAGGCACCCGTGCCGGAAAAACGCGAGCGAACAAGCGCATCGGCATAGGCCTGATCGTCGACGAGGCCAACCGCCTCGAGGCGGTCAACGACCTCAACAGCGACCTGTGCGCTAAACCCACGTCCTTCGATCGCGCTGGTCAGCTCAGAGCGCGAGCACGCGCGCGCATCGAGCTTGCGCAGCGCAACTTCACGTGCGGCTTCCACCGCCGCCGTGCCCGTCAGTGCCGCGTTGCGTTCGCGGGCGCGTGCCAAACGCTCGCCCGGGGAGGAACGCCGACGGCGCTCCTGCCCCAGCTCAGGATTATCCTCGGGATCCAGGTAGCGGACCACGGCTCAGAAGCCCGCGTCCTCATCAGGATCAATGTCGGGCACTTCCTGAGACGCCTGGTCCGGGTCCGGGGCCTCGCCGATGCCCAGCGACACGAGGATCTTCTGCTCGATCTCGTTGGCCAGCTCGGGGTTATCCACGAGGAACTGACGCACGTTCTCCTTACCCTGACCGAGCTGGTCATCTCCGTAGGTGAACCAGGAACCCGACTTGCGCACGATACCGGCCTCGACACCCATGTCAATGATCGAGCCCTCGCGCGAGATGCCCTTGCCATAGACGATATCGAACTCGGCCTGCTTGAAGGGCGGGGCCATCTTGTTCTTCACGACCTTGGCGCGCGTGCGGTTACCGACGGGCGCACCGGCTTCCTTGAGAGTCTCGATGCGGCGCACGTCGATGCGGACCGACGCGTAGAACTTCAGCGCCTTACCACCCGTCGTGGTCTCCGGGGAACCGAAGAAGACGCCGATCTTTTCACGCAGCTGGTTGATGAAGATCGCGGTGGTGCCGGTCGCGGACAGGGCGCCCGTGATCTTACGCAGAGCCTGGCTCATGAGTCGAGCCTGCAGGCCGACGTGAGAGTCGCCCATTTCGCCCTCGATTTCCGCCTTGGGCACGAGTGCCGCGACGGAGTCAATAACGATGATGTCGATGCCGCCCGAGCGGATCAGCATGTCAGCGATCTCGAGGGCCTGCTCGCCCGTATCGGGCTGGGAGACCAGGAGGGAGTCGGTGTCGACGCCCAGGGCACGCGCATAAACGGGATCGAGGGCATGCTCCGCGTCGATGAAGGCAGCGTTGCCACCGGCCTTCTGGGCGTTGGCGACGGCATGGAGGGCGACCGTGGTCTTACCGGAGGACTCGGGGCCATAGACCTCAATGACACGGCCGCGCGGCAGGCCGCCGATACCGAGTGCAACGTCGAGGGCGAGGGACCCCGTGGGGATCACCTGGACTGGCGGACGATTATCGTCGCCGAGGCGCATGACGGAGCCCTTACCGAACTGCTTATCGATCTGCGACAGGGCGACTTCGAGTGCCTTATTGCGATCATTGGTCGCGGGCTTTGCGGCGGGTGCTTTACGGGCAGCCATGGTGATCCTTTCGTCTGAGGCCTCTCCGGCCTGCGGGTGTCCTGGCCTGGGATGCCGCCCCTCTCCGAGGCGACATGACGAGTATGCGACCGGCCATCGTCATCTGCGTCCCATGCGCGCCTCCCCTGTGGATGACACGCGTTGGAGCGTCGTCGCCCACAAGCTTAGATGGAACACATGTTCGACCACTGATCGACACGCCGCAGACGAGCCAGACGGGCGTCGATCACAGGAACATCAACGCCCGCTCAGCGCCCCCGCTCTCGCGGATCGACGCGATGGATCCAGCGCGCATCCTCGCGCCCAGTTTCCTCGCACAACCTTGCCCACACCTCGTCCGGATTGACGCCGGCAGCCAGTGCGTCACGCGCGGTCGCTCCCAGCGAGGCGAGGTACAGGTCGGAAACGTACGAGCGGCCGAGGGCCGACCCGAAGGTCGCCTCGACCGCCTCGTAAAACTCAGAGTGCTTCACGCGTCAGGAAATCAGCGTGACGGGCACGATCTCATCGGGCACCGCGTCCGGAATAACCGCGCCATCGATGATCGCCATGCGCTCGGAGACCTCGCGCAGGACAAACCACAGCGGGACACGCAGGGCCGACGTGATGGCCTCAAGCAGTTCGGAGGATGCCTCCTTCTGGCCGCGCTCAACCTCGGACAGGTACCCGAGGGAGACCTGCGCCTCCGAAGAGACTTCGCGCAGGGTACGACCCTGGCGCTGGCGAATGCCGCGCAGGACATCGCCCAGTTCGCTGCGCAGCAGCGGGGTTTCGCTCAGTGTCTTTTCCATAGTGTTACTGTAGCCGTTCTGTTTTGAGGAGCGCATTGTCAGTTCGCGCATCGAAACGCTGTGACGCTGCTTATTCACTCCTCGGGTTGCATTCATATCTACGCAACGCGGGAGGTTTCAGACTTATTCCACCAACGAGTCGATTAGCCTATGGGTTGCGTCACCCAGGCTCAACTCTGGACATGCTGCCCCGCGAGATCCCGCTTCGACGGTTCCTTCAACGCCTCCTCGTTCACGGATGCGTCCGGGGTCGATCTCTCATCCTCGCTCCCGCCGGAACCACGCATGAGGTGCACCCCCTCGAGGACGTACATGAAGCCCGAGTAGAGCGTCAGCGCGAGAGCGACGCCAGCGAGGGCCTGGCCGAGGCGAATGACCACGACGACCCATCCCTCGTTCGTCTCACTCAGTGCGGTGAAGTGCGCCCATGGGATCAGTAGCACACCAAGGGCGACGATCTGCATGAAGGTCTTGAGTTTGCCCGCCTGATTCGCAGACACAACGACGCCGCGGCGGAGGAAGAAGGCACGCATTGCGGTAATGCCCAGCTCGCGCACGGCGATGAGGATCGTCACCCACCAGGGCAGGAATCCCTGGTAGGACAGCAGGCCGAAGCCACACAGGGTCAGGGCCTTGTCCGCAATGGGGTCCGCGATGCGACCGAAGTCGGTGATCTGACCCCACGAGCGCGCAAGCTCGCCGTCAAAGCGGTCCGTGATGGCCGCGACGGCAAAGACGACGAAGGCCGCCCACAGCGCGGTCCATGACGTGCTTTGCAAGCCCAGAACCACGAACACGGGGACGAGGATCAGGCGCAAAACGGTCAGCGCGTTAGGCAGGTTCACGACGGGAACCTTGCTGTCTCGCTGCACGCGCGACACGTTATCGCTCATGACCGTTTCCTTTCCTCTCAGCGGCCCGTGAGCTGCCAAGCATCCTCGTTGTCCTCGGGCTCCTCGTCGACCCAGTCGGGCGATGAGCCACCAAAGTTATGACCAGAGTACGGGTCAACCCGGCTGCCGCGCGAATCGCTGGGGAGAGCCGTGCCCATTTCGTAACCGGATGCGGGCGATTGCGCGGGAGCGGACGAGGCCGGGGCCCCCTCCGAAACCCCTGCCCCAGCGCCGACGGCTGGGCTGGGCGCCGCCTCAAGCGCAGCGGGAGCGGGCGCGGGGGCGGGCTCGGGCTCAGGCTCGGCGATGCCGGCCGACTCTCCGCGAAGCATGGCGAGGACCTCGGGAAGCTGCTCGGGAGTGACGAGCACCTGGCGGGCCTTGGATCCTTCGGAGGGGCCGACGATCTCGCGCGATTCGAGCAGGTCCATGAGGCGCCCGGCGCGGGCGAAACCGACGCGCAGCTTACGCTGGAGCATCGAGGTGGAGCCGAGCTGCGTGGAGACAACGAGCTCGGCGGCCTGCAGCAGGTCTTCGAGGTCGTCTCCGATGTCTTCGGCGACCTTGGTTTCCTTCTTGTCCGGCACGACGTCGTCGCGGTAGTGCGTCTCCATCTGGCTCTTGACGTGCGCGACGACCTGGTGGATCTCGGATTCGGAGACCCACGCGCCCTGGACTCGCATGGGCTTGGAGGCGCCGGCGGGCAGGTAGAGGGCGTCACCCTGGCCGATGAGCTTCTCGGCGCCGGGCTGGTCAAGAATCGTGCGCGAGTCGGTCAGCGAGGATGTCGCGAACGCGAGGCGCGAGGGGATGTTGGCCTTGATGAGGCCGGTAACCACGTCGACCGAGGGGCGCTGCGTGGCCAGGACCAGGTGGATGCCTGCGGCACGCGCAAGCTGGGTGATGCGCTGGATGGAGGCTTCCACGTCACGCGGCGCGACCATCATGAGGTCGGCGAGCTCGTCGACGACCACGAGCAGGTACGGGTAGGGGTGCAGGGTCCGGTTCAGGCCGGGCTTGGCCTGCACCTGTCCGGCGGCCACCGCCTTGTTGAAGTCATCAATGTGCTTGAAGCCGTAGTCCGACAGGTCGTCGTAGCGCGCGTCCATCTCCTTGACGACCCATTCGAGGGCCTCGGCGGCCTTCTTCGCGTCGGTGATGATGGGCGAGATGAGGTGCGGGATCCCCTCGTAGATCGTGAGCTCCACGCGCTTGGGGTCAACGAGGATCATGCGCACCTGCTGAGGCGTCGCACGCATCATGATCGACGTGATCATGGAGTTGACGAAGGAGGACTTACCGGAGCCGGTCTGGCCGGCGACGAGCATGTGCGGGGTCTTCGCCAGGTTGGTGACGACGTATCCGCCCTCGACGTCCTTGCCGACGCCGACGACGAGCGGGTGCTGGTTACGGCGGGCGGCTGCGGAACGCAGGACGTCGCCGAGGGCCACGTTTTCGCGGTCGGCATTGGGAATCTCGATGCCGATCGCGCTCTTGCCGGGAATCGGCGCGAGGATACGCACGTCGGCAGAGGCTACGGCGTAGGCGATGTTTTTCGACAGGTTCGTGAGTTTGTCGACCTTGACGCCGGCGCCGAGGACGACCTCGTAGCGGGTGACTGTCGGGCCGCGCGAGAATCCCGTGACGCGCGCGTCGACGTTGAAGTCTGCGAAGACCTGGCCCAGCGCCGCGACGACCTGATCGTTGACGGCCGAGCGCGTCATGTGGGGCGGGCCGGAGACGAGGAGGTCCTCCGAAGGCAGGGTGTAGGTGATCGAGTCGTCGAGGTTGGGCTGGAAAGCGCCCTCGGGCTCGTCGGTGATCGGCGGGGGCGCCGGCTCGTCCTCGGGTTCCGGTTCGGGTTCGGGCACGTGGGCGGGAACCTGTACGGGTGCGGGAGCCACGGCGCGGCGCATCTGCGTGAGCATCTCGGTGGGCGCGTCGGGCGCCGAGGAACGAGGCCGGGGCGTGGGCGCAGGCGCCTGCGCAGCGATCGCTCCGGACTCGAGAAGACGCGTTTCTTCGGCCGAGTCGGAATCGGTGGCCTTGCGGAAGGACTCGTCGCCGTCGTATTCGTCGAGGAAGGCGTCGTCTCCTGCGGCGAGGTCCTTGCGGGACTTGCGGAGAGCTTTCTTGGCGGGGTCCTCCGCGTCCTTTTCTGCGGACTCAGCCTCTCCCTCGGGGCGCTGGCCGCTCAGGTGCGCGGCGAGGTCGCGTAGGCGCGCCGGCACATCCGCGACAGCCGTGCGAGTGGCCAGCAGGATCGAGTACGTGAGGAGCAGGAGCAGGAGGGCGCCAGCACCCCAACCGGACAGGAGCAGGGCGAGAGGACGCGCGACGAACCATCCGATGAGGCCACCCGCCGCCTCGATTCCGGGGTCGTCAGCCATACCGGGGTTTCCGCGCGAAATATGCACGAGGCCCGTCAGCGCTGCGGTGATGCCGATACCCCCAGCAATGTGGTGCGGCAGAGCCGAGCGTCCAGATCGGGCGGTCACCAGCTCAACAGCGAGCGCGATGAGAACGAGGGGGAGCACGACCGAGAAGATGCCGAACAGGCCCGCGGAGGCGTGGTGGATCGCGTCCCCGGCCTCGCCGGAAATCTGGAACCATTCACGCAGCGCGATCACGATGGCGGCCGCAACCACGACGAACGCAGCGGCATCGCGCTTCACCTGCGCGTCGGTCGCCTTCCACGCGCGCACCGCGCCGATACCCGCGCGACCAACCGCAGAAAAGAAGCGGGCCAGGAAACCCGGCTGCGTCGGTTCGGGCTGGGGCGCCTGCGCAGACCGAGACGAGCCTCCCTTCGCGCGCGGGCGCGCGGGAGCCTTACCGGACGAGGAGCGTGGAGACGATTGTGCCATGATCGTTCCACCATATCGCCCGCCGCGGCCCGACTGAGCCAGGCGCGCCGCGCAAGATCAGCGCAGGATGTTCGTAACGACTCCCGTTTCGAGCACGTTCTCAACCTGATCGCGCGTCGGAACGGGCAGGGCAGACTCGTGAGAAACTGCCAGCGCAGCGCCCGCGTTCGCCATGAGGCACGCGGTCTCCAAGTCGTAGCCCATCACCAGGCCGGCGCACATCTCGGCGATGTGCGTGTCGCCCACGCCCGCGGTGTCCGCGATGGGCGTCTGGAAAGCGGGGATGGAAATGACCGGAGCATCGGCGAATTTCTGCAGCTCGCAGCCTCGCTCCCCAACCCGACGGACAGTCGCCGCGTCGGGACGCATGTAGGTGCGGATCGTGGCGCCCTGACGATTGGCATCGAGAATACCCTCCAGCGTCGAGGCCTCCCAGCTGCTCATCGTCACCACGTCCGCACGCGCGAAGATCGTCTCCCACGCCTCGACGGGGACCTGGGCGACCGCGGGCGACACGGACACAACGAGGGTGACGTCAGGCGGCAGGGCGGCGGCCCACTCGCTCAGCTCCGAGGCGGCATGCGCGCTCGTCATATCCGAGGCGGCCACGTGGACCACGTCCCCGTCGCGCAATTCGATGCTCGCCAACGCAGCGCGCGACGGCTCCGACTCGACGCCCGCCGTCACAACGGAACGCATCGATCCGTCCTCGACGATCAGCTGGATGACAACGCCGATGTCACCCACGAGCTCGGGAGTCAGCACCTCGACACCCGCTTCGACCAGCTGCTGACGCACCGCGAAGGAGTTCGGGCCCGTCCCCAGAGGTGAGGCCGCAGCCGTCGGCACTCCCATCGCAGCAGCAGCGCACAGGGTCGTGAACCCACCGCCCGGACGCGAGCTCGCCGCATCCGCGTGGACGGATCCCCCTCGCTCCGGCATGTATGCGATGTGCATCGGCAACACAAGCGCGACAGAATGCGTCGAAATGAAACGACCCGACACGAATATTCCTTCCTTCAAGCGCGCTACCGCCCAGCACGCCACGGCCTCGTCGATGAAGAACGCCAACCTACTGCTCGGTCACGACCGGAACGATCATAGGACGACGATGCAGGCGCCGCGCAACCCAGCGGCCGATCACGCGACGCATCGCCTGCTGCAGGATGTAGGGGTCCTGACAGCCGGGAGCAGCCGCGTCCTTGAGCGCCTGAGTGACGTCGGGGAGAATCTCCTCGAAGACCGAGTCGTCCTCGGCCATGCCGATCGCACGAATCTCGGGACCGGCCAAGACCATGCCGGAGTCGTGCTCGACGACCGCGAAAATCGAGATGAAGCCCTCCGAGCCCAGGGTGCGGCGGGTCTCCAGTTCGTCTTCGGAGATCTCTCCGATCGAACGGCCGTCCACGTACACGTACTCACACGGCACGACGCCCGACACGCGCGCGACGCCGTCCTTGAGGTCGACCGTCACGCCGTCCTCCGCCAGGACAACGTTCTGCGGGTCCATGCCGGTCTTGACGGCCAGCTGGCCGTTACCCACCAGGTGGCGAACCTCGCCGTGAATGGGCATCACGTTCTTGGGCTGAACGATGTTGTAGCAGTAGATGAGCTCGCCGGCGCTCGCGTGGCCGGACACGTGCACCTTCGCGTTCTCCTTCGACACGACGCGCGCACCCAGGCGGGTCAGGTCGTTGATAACGCGGTACACGGAGTTCTCGTTACCGGGGATCAGCGAGGAGGCCAGCACAACCATGTCGCCGGGCTCGATTCGAACGGTGCGGTGCGACCCCACCGACATGCGCGACAGGGCTGCCATCGGCTCGCCCTGAGAACCGGTCGCCATGTAGACGCGCTCGGAGGGCGGCAGCTCGCTAATGCCCTTGAGGTCCACGATGATGCCCTCGGGGATCGACAGGTAGCCTTTCTCCTCCGCGATGCGCATGTTGCGCTCCATGGAGCGGCCCACGAAGGCCACGCGACGCCCGTGGTGGGCCGCCGCGTTGATGACCTGCTGGACACGATGCACGTGTGAAGCGAAGGACGCGACGATGATCTGGCCACTCGCCTCGCCGAAGACCTGATCGAGCACCGGGCCGATCTCGCGCTCGGGCGTGATGAATCCGGGCACTAGCGCGTTCGTGGAGTCCACCATGAACAGGTCGACGCCCTCCTCGCCCATGCGAGCGAACGCGCGCAGGTCCGTGAGGCGACGGTCCAGCGGCAGCTGATCCATCTTGAAGTCACCCGTGATGAGGACGTTGCCTGCATCCGTGCGCACGAAAACCGCGAGCGCGTCGGGGATCGAGTGGGTGACGGACACGAATTCGAGGTCGAAGGGGCCGACGGTGAGGCGATCGCCCTCGGCGACGACGTTGAGGCCCGGGTCGGACAGGCGGTGTTCACGCAGCTTGGGGGCGACGAAGGCCAGGGTCAGATCGGATCCGTAGATCGGGATGTCACCTCGCAGCTTCAGCAGGTAGGGCACGGCACCGATGTGGTCCTCGTGACCGTGGGTGAGGACAAGGCCGACGACGTCGTCCATGCGGTCTTCAATCCACGAGAAATCCGGCAGGATCAGGTCGACGCCGGGCTGGGTCTCCTCGGGGAAGAGAACGCCACAATCCACGACCAGGAGCTTGCCCCGGTACTCGAGGACGTCCATGTTGCGGCCGACCTCGCCGAGACCTCCCAGCGGGATCACTCGCAGTGCGCCCTTTTCCAGGGGCGCGGGTTCGCTGAGGTTCTCGTACAAAGACTTCATGATGCCAGTCTGCCACGTTGGCGCCTCTTTGCCCGCATCGGGAGCCACGTTGGATAGGTCGGTCCCCTCACATTTGGCGTCATCGGGGGCGATCATGGGTCACTGGTGGTGCAGGCGCCCGTCTTCCATGGTGTAGCCGCGGTCGGCGAAGTGGCGGGCGTCGGCCTCGTGGGAGACGACGAGGACGGCGGCGCCGGCGTTCGCGGCGTCGCGCAGGAGGGTCAGGACTGCGGTCGCGTTCGCGCTATCGAGGCCAGCTGTGGGCTCGTCCGCCAAAACGATGGAGGGTTCCATGAGGAGGGCGCGCGCGATCGCCATGCGGCGCAGTTCCCCGCCCGACAGCTCGGTGGGTTTGGCTTCGGCCAGGTCGGCCAAGCCTACGGTGGTCAGCAGCTCGCGTCCACGCGCCGCGGGTGCCTCGTCCCGGCTGTAGAGGACTGAGGGCAGCAGGACGTTATCGAGGACCGTCAGGGCGCGCAGCGCCGTATTCCCTTGGGGGACGAGGCCGATGCGCGCGTTGCGCAGGCGGGAGCGCTCCTCGTCGCGCAGCGCGTACAGATCCGTTCCCTCGACACCCACGTGTCCGGCCGTGGGCGTGAGGATCCCAGCGAGCATGGTCAGCAGGGTGCTCTTACCGCTGCCCGAGTGGCCGGAGATGACGGTCAGTTGACTCTCATCCAGGCCGAAATCCAGCGGGTGGACCGCGGTGAAGACCCGCTTTCCTCCGCGTGCCCTGGCAAACTCTTTCGACACACCCGTTGCCTCGATGATCATGTCACTCCCCTTCCTTCAGGGCCAGGCTGGCATCCATTGTTGTCACGTACCGCAGCGCTATCCACGAGGAGACGAGGGCGACGATGCCCACCGACGCGAGCGCCCCCAGAGACAATAGCGCCAGCGTCAGCGCGGATGGTACGAGGAATCCGCCCCCCAGGCTCTGGTCGACGAGGCCGGAGAAGGACACGAGGAGGACACCCGAGATGATGATGCCACCGACACCTCCGAGGAGATTGACGCCGAGCGCCTCGCGGATGATGATGCCGGAGATCATCCGCCGGTGCGCACCCATGGCGACGAGAGTGGCGAATTCCCGCCTGCGTTCGGCGACCATCAGGACGAACAACAGGGTGATCATGAGCAGGCCGACGCCCCACGCGACGCCGATGAGGACAGCCACCGTGCGCGACGTCGAGTCCAGCGATTGCGCGATGCCGCTGACCATCCTCGTTGAGGTGGCGACCGCAACGCCGGGCACCTGCTGGTGAATCTGCGCCGCCACGGCCTCGGCGTCGTATCCGGGCGCCACCTTGACCATCACCGAGGAGATAATGCGGTCCGTCTCAAGCGTCGAGTACTTGTTGAGGCCCTTGCGCAGCGAGGAGTCGATGACCTTCTTGGCGGTCTCGAAGTTCATGTAGACCGCGTTGTCAAGGGTCGATCCGGTCGCATCGAACTGCCCGACGACCCGCAGCGTGTTGTCGAAGAGCTGGAAGTTGCCCGGGTCGTTGGCGAGCACGTTGGCTCCGACGATCACCTCGTCATCTCCCAGTTGTGTGCGCCCCACCGCGTCCCTCATCCACGGCTGAATCGTGAAGTCGGTGGCGGGATCGTAGGCGATCACCTGGTAGCGGCCCGAGCAACAGCTCGCCCTCGCCGAGGCCAGGAAGAGCTGGGAGGACGCAGCTTCGACCCCGTCGACGGCGGCGACCTCATCGCGCGTGGCCGCGTCCATATAGAAGTATGAGGGCTCGGCGCTCACAAGGAACGTCTGTGCGTCAAAGTCGGTATCGGCCTCGGCGGGGGTGACCATGATGTCGGCTCCCAGGCGCGACTGGACCGTGCGCAGGCCGTGTTCGATCCCCTGGACGATAAGGGTCCCTCCGAAAATCGTCATCGTCATGAGCATGGAAAAGAGGACGAGGGTCCCCGTCCGCACGGGGTACCCGCGCAGGTTCATCCACGGAAGTCGCGAGCGCGACAGCATTGCGTCATTCCTCCTTGACCATCGTCCCTAGATCAGGACCGTTTTCTGTCCGCTGACCACGCGGCCTACCCGAGCGAGGGCGAGGCGCGTTCCCACGATCCCCACACAGGTGACTACGGCTATCGATACACCGGCGAGGGGCAGTGACGTCCCGGGGGCGGTGAGGACCTCGAGGAGGCTTCCATCACCCACAACAGGCAGGGCAAGGGCTATCAGCGCCACGCCCGCGAGTGCACCCACGGCGTGGAGTAACGCGGATTCACCCAGCATGACGCGGTTGATGATGCCATGCGATGCCCCGATCGAACGCCAGACGGTGAGTTCGGCGCGTCGTTCGTTCATGAGACTCACCTGTGCGACGACGAGAGCGCCGAGCAGCACCAGCCAGATGGCGCCGAGGACCCCGATCGCGAGCCCGCGGTGGGATCGAATGCCCGAGGCAGTGTCGACGAGTGCTTCGCTGCTGCGCACAGCCCTCACCTTACGCACGTAGAGGTTGATCCAGTTCGTGACGCTCTCGATAGTGTCACTGCCCGACGTTCGCACAAGCGCCGCCGAGTAGTCGGAGCTCGGGTCAACGGTGGCGTCGATGTCCTTCCCCGCCGCGCGCGCGTGCGCGACAATGTCGGAGAGGGTATCCATACTGACGAAGACAGCGTTATCCAGCTCCGAGCCAGTGGCGAGCAGATGCGCGTTAGTCGGGTGCTCCTCGCCAAAGACTGAGAGGGTCTGCCCGTCCGCCCCGGGGACAGCACTACCGACCGCGACGCTCCCGCGGGGCAGGGACGCCCGCTCCCCCTCGCGCATCCAGGGACCCAGCACGAAGTCCGTCTCCGGTTCGAATCCGACAATCCACCGAGTGGAGCCGTCGGAGAGCGTCTCTGAGACGTACAACTGGTGAGACACCGAGGCGATGTCCTCGTTCGAGGACATGCGTGCCAGAGCCGAGCGCGGCTGGTGGCAGTCCACGGGGGTTCCGAGCATGAGGAGGCGCTTCTTGTCCACCTGATTCAGGCAGCTCGTCGGGTAGACGACGAGGTCGGCGCCGAGCCGCCGCTCGGCAAGGGATAGTTCGTTCCTCGCGGCAGCGACAAGAATGAACCCTCCAAAGACGCACGCCGCCTGCGCGAGCGCGAGACAGAGGATGACGACGGACCGGAGTGGATGCGCCCGAACGTTCGCGAGGGGAACGCGGCGCAGGGACAGCGCGCTGTTCATCAGCTCCCCTCACCGGCCCGCGCGACGCTGATCCACAGGGCGGGTCGCACCCCATACTGAAGATCGACGTTTGCCCCACTGAGCGACGGCGTTCCCGAGGCATCAACGAATTGCGTGGCGAACCCGTACGTCCCGGGAGAACGCAGCCACCAGTCGGCGGTCCCATCCTCAGAAACGCTCAAGGGGCCTTCGGCGGCGTGCTCGGTGACGGGGGCAGCACCGATGTCGCTACGCGCGGCCGGGGTGCTGAAGTAAATGACACTCTCGGTCTCGCTCAGCGCGAAAACCCGATCATCGGTCGGCGCACCGCCGCTCGCACCGGTGATGGACTGATCCGCGTTCTCGTTATGCACCGTCTCGATGAGGCCGCGCTGAACGGGGGTGAACGCCGCCTCGTAGAACTCGCCGTTCATCCAGGCGCGCAGGTCGGAGTTTTCCCACGTGATGTCCTCGAACGGCACGTGGTGATACTGGCGGGCCTCCAGAACATCGGCGCTCAGCAGCAGGAGCTGGCCGTCGATCTCATCGAGGACGATCCACCGCATCGGCTCAGCCCCATTGGACGTATCGCCGTCCTGCTCGTAGGAACCAAACTCGATCGTATCGCCCTTGGACACGCGGCGGTACGGCAGCGCCGGATCGGCCTCGACGAGGGACTGCGCGCGCTGCGCGGCGTCACTGTAGCGTCCCAACGAGTGAAAGATCTCGTACGCGCCCTGGGTATCCCCGGCCTCGTCCAGGGCGACAGCCTCGCGATAGCGCATCGCGTAGCGCACGACGACCGTCAGAGCGATAGCAAGAGAGAGCACGAGGAGAACCGTGGCGACGCGCACGGTTTTTCGACGAAGTAGGGCCCTCACGCCGCCATTTTCTCCCATCTGGGGCGATACGTCAGGCGGAGGGCTTCGCGTCCTTCTTCCAGGACGCCACCAGCGCGCCAATACCGCTGCCGGCGACCAGGACACTCATGATGCGCACGAAGGGCTGGAAGACGGTGTGGCAGCGCATCGTCTTCATCGCGCACAGCGGGCAGATGCCACCGGGAATGAAGAACACAACGACGCTGGCGATGACCGCGAGCGCGAGCAGGGCCAGGCGCGCGGGCTTGTTCTTCACGAGCGAGGAGGCGCCATACAGCGCGATGAGGCCGACGGCGCTGCCGGCCACCATGTTCTGGCACTGGTGGCAGTGCATCCACGACCCGTCGGCCCTTTGCTCGCACGCCGAAAAGACGGTCACACCTCCCGCGAGCAGCAGGGCGCTGAGGGCTGCGGGGACCAGGGGAATGATGACGTCCTTCTTTGCCACGATATCCGTTCCTTTGAGACAACGATCAGTGTTGATGAGCTTTACCTAAGTATATTAAGCCTAACTATTGGTGATCGTCAACGTTCGATGACGCCGCCACGGCCCCCATGCAGCGCGGAACATACAACTCCTCCCCGCCGGGTCTCGACGGGGGCGAGGCGTGTCAGAGCAGGCCGGCGGTGCACAGGGCGCGACGTAGGGCCGACACCTCGTCGTCACTGATGCCGACCATCGGCAGGCGCACGGCCGGGCTGTCGATGACGCCCTGCAGCCACAGGGCGTACTTCGCCATGACCGCGCCCTGTCCTCCACCCATGATGGCGTGCACAAGGGGACGCAGCGAATACGACAGCTCGCGGGCCTCCCACACCTGATCGGAGTCGAGCAGCTCGATCATGCGGCGATAGTGGGCCGAGGCCACGTGCGTCACCACTGAGATGAAGCCCGAGGCGCCACCCGTCATCCACGCGAAGTTCAGGCCGTCATCACCCGAGTAGTACTCCAGGCCCGTGCGGTGCATGCGCTCCACACCGGTCTCCACGTCACCCGTGGCATCCTTGACGCCCAGGATGCGCGGATGCTGGGCGAGGATGTCCAGTGTCGAATCAGAAAACGCGATGCCCGTACGACCTGGAATGTCATAGAGCATGACGGGCAGGTCGGTCGCATCCGTCACGGCGCGCACGTGCGCACGCAGGCCCTCCTGGGAAGGACGATTGTAGTACGGGGACACGATGAGCAGACCGTCCGCTCCGTGCTCCTGGGCACCCTCACCGATACGCACCGCATGCGCAGTGTCATTCGAACACGCGCCACACAGGATGAACGCGCGATCCCCCACCGCCTCCCGGACGGCGTCCGTCAAGTCATTCTTCTCCGGCTGGTGAGTCGTCGGCGACTCACCCGTCGTGCCGGACAGCAGGATCGTGTCGCATCCCTCGTCCACCAGCTTGATCGCCAGGCGCTGCGCGGATGGCAGATCAATCTCACCGGTGGCGGTCATCGGCGTGACCATGGCGGCTGCGAGGGAACCGAAGCGGCGGGGAGGAATGTTACTCATGCTCTCCATGATACGCAGGCCTGCCCACCGATGGACACAACCGACTCCGACATGGACAGACGGCACAGCAGCTCGCCCGCGCGGAATCGATCGCGCCGTAGGCCCTTAGTCGCGATCCGCCCACCACATGTGTTGCGTCAGCCCATCACCCAGCACGCGCACCGCACCGGAGGGCGCAAAACCCGCCGACGTGTAAAAACGCTGACGCTCCTCATCGTCGACACCCACCCAGGCGCGCAGCTGGCCACTCGTCAAGTCAGCAACAGCCGCCAGCAGGCGCGACGCATGACCCGAGCGCTGGAAGTTCTTCTCCACCGTCAGCTCGTACACCTGCGTCGCGGCCACCGCGCCGTCGCCCGAGGTGGCAGAGTCGCCCGAGGCGGCCCCGGCCTCGTCAGGACCGGCGAGCGCAAAGCCCACGATCGTGTTCCCGTGGAGGGCCACGAGGAGCGCGGAACCCGCGGGCCGCAGCGCGCCGAGCGTCTCCTCCCACTGCGCGGCGAGCGTCTCAACTGTGATGCCCTGTGCGCCCAACGCGCTCTCCCCCATGAGGGAACGCCACGCTTCGTACTGCAGCTGAGCGATCGCGGGGGCGTCGCCGCGCTGGGCGGGCCGCACGGAGCGGTCGGGACCGACGGTCGAACTCACAGGCCCATCACCTGATCGAGCCCGATCGTCAGGCCTGTGCGACCGATGACGCGGCGCACGCCCAGGAGGACGCCGGGCATAAAGGACACGCGGTCGAAGGAATCCGTACGAATCACCAGCTGTTCGCCCGCATTACCCAGCAGGATCTCTTCCGAGGCGGTCAGGCCGCGCAGGCGCACGGCATGGACAGGAACGCCGTCAACGCGGCCGCCGCGACTGCCGAGCTCGTCGGTCTGCGTCGCGTCGGGCATCTCGCCCAGGCCAGCCTCGGCGCGGGCCTTCGCGATGCTGCGCGCGGTCGCCACCGCGGTGCCTGAGGGGGCGTCCACCTTGGCCGGGTGATGCATCTCGATGACCTCGGCGGACTCGAAGTAGGGAGCGGCCATCGCCGCGAATTTCATGGCCAGTACCGCGCCCATCGCGAAGTTCGGGGCGATCAACACGGCGCGCCCGGCCGCCTCGGCATGTTCGCGCACACGCGCGTAGGACTCGTCCGTCCAGCCGGTCGTGCCCACGACGACGTCCACTCCCGCGTCGAGGAGCGCGTGCACGTTGGACTCGGTGACGCTGGGGATTGAGAAGTCGACGGCGACCTGCGCGCCGTTCACGCTCTCGGCGGTGATCTCGTCTCCCGCGTCGAAGAGTGCAACAACCTCCATATCCGGGGCGCCCGTCACCGCCTGGACAACAGTCGAGCCCATACGGCCCTTGGCTCCGGTCACTGCCACGCGAATCATTGCGCTCTCCTTTTGATGGTGATGTGTGTTTTCAGGGTATGCCCGCAGCGGCGAGGCCTCACGCGGACGGACAGGGGGTTTCTCACTCTCCACTTGTCATTGGGCGGGTAGGACGAGAGCTCGGCAATCCAGCTTGGTAACAAGGGACGCAGCCAACGCGCGCACGTCGGATGCTTCCACCGCGTCGAACTCCGCGAGAGACTCATCGATAGGACGGTAGCGTCCGATGATCTCCGAGCGGCCCAATCGCATCATGCGCGACCAGTTGTCTTCCAGCCCCAGGACAACGCCACCGCGCACCTGCCCACGCACACGCGTCATTTCCTCCTCGGTCGGGCCATCTGCCGCCAGCTGCTCCAGCTGGGCGCGCATGATGGACTCGACCTCGTCGACCTTGTCGGGGCTGCAGCCCGCGTACATGCCGAAGGTACCCGTATCTGAGTAGGCAATGTCGAAGGCATAGGTCGTGTAAGCCAGGCCGCGCTTTTCGCGCACCTCCTGGAAGAGACGCGAGGACATCGACCCGCCCAGGACCGACAGCAGGACACTCATGGTCGGTCCAGCCGGGTCCGTGGCGGACAGGCCCTCGCAGCCGATGATGACGTGCGCCTGGGTAACGTCGCGTCGGCGGGTGACGTCCTTATCGTGGTCGGCGATCGGGCTCGGGGCCGTCGATCGACGAGGCCGGGGCGCGGCCGCGCTGCGCCCATCCCAGAGCGATCCGTCGAGCGCAGCCTGGACGTGCTCGCACACCGATTCGTGGTCGACGTGACCGGCGGCGGCCACGATGAGGGACGAGGGGCCGTAGTGAGCCTGGTAGTGCTCCCACACGTCTGCGCGCTCGACCTCGCGGATCGCCTGAGCCGTGCCGCCTACCGGGCGCCCGATCGGGCGATCGCCGTGGACGGCCAGCTGGAAGGCATCGTGAACCGTATCGGTCGGCGAATCCTCCCCCATCGCCAGTTCGTCCAGGATGACGCCACGTTCCATCGAAAAGTCATCCTCATCCAGGCGGGAGTCCGTGACCATGTCGGCCAGCGTCTCGATCGCCATGTCGAGATCAGCGTCGCGCACGCGCGCCCAGTAGGCGGTGTGCTCACGCGCGGTCTCCGCGTTCGACTCTCCGCCCACGCTGTCGAAGGCGACGGCGATGTCGAGGGCGGAGCGCTTGTTCGTGCCCTTGAAGAGCAGGTGCTCAAGGAAGTGCGTCGATCCCGCCGTGCGCGGTCCCTCGTCGCGCGAGCCCACGGGCACCCACAGAGAGACTCCCGCGCTCTTCGTCGCCGGGATCATCTGGGTGAGAACGCGCGTTCCCGCTCCCAGGATCGTGCGATCAATGCGGGTATCGCCGTCCTCGATGGACAGACGCGCCTCGTCGAGCGGCAGCGGCTTGGGGGTCATTTTTCTCCTCTTGCATCCCCTGATCGGGGCTTGGCACGAAACGTACACAGTCTAGCCGCAAAAAGGCCGGTGGCCGGGCGGAGTACACGCTCCGTCCCGGCCACCGGCACAATTCAGCTAGCGGGAGCTACTCACTCCTCGGAAGCGCCTTCCTCGCGCTCGTCGTCGCGGCGACGACGGGTGCGGGTGCGGGGGCGACGCTCACGACGCTCGGAGCGATCACGGCGCTCACGGCGCTGCTCGGTCGCCTCGCCCTCGGGGGCCTCGAGCTCGCCGGCCTCGCCGTCGATGACGGCGTGCAGGCTCAGCTTGCCGCGGTCGCCGATCTCAGCGATCTCGACCTCGACCTGCTGGCCGACCTGCAGGACGTCGTCCACCGAGTCGATACGCTTGCCGCCCACGAGGCGACGCACCTGCGAGATGTGCAGGAGGCCGTCCTTGCCGGGGGTCAGCGACACGAAGGCGCCGAAGGACGTGGTCTTGACGACCGTGCCGACGAAACGCTCGCCGACCTCGGGCATCTGCGGGTTCGCGATCTGGTTGACCATCGTGCGGGCGGCCTCGGCGGAGGCGCCGTCGGAGGAGGCGATGTAGACGGTGCCGTCGTCCTCGATGGTGACGTCGGCGCCGGTCTCGTCCTGGATCTGGTTGATCATCTTGCCCTTGGGGCCGATGACCTCGCCGATCTTGTCGACGGGGACCTTGACGGTGATGATACGAGGAGCGTTGGGGCTCATCTCGTCGGGGCCGTCAATCGCCTGGTTGATGAGGTCGAGGATCGCCAGGCGGGCATCGCGGGCCTGGGCCAGCGCGCCGCGCAGCACCTGGGAGTCGATGCCGTCGAGCTTGGTGTCAAGCTGCAGGGCCGTGATGAAGTCGCGGGTACCGGCAACCTTGAAATCCATGTCGCCGAAGCCGTCCTCGGCGCCCAGGATGTCGGTCAGGGTAACGGCCTTGAACTGGCCGTCGACCTCACCGGTCATGAGGCCCATCGCGATGCCCGCAACGGGGGCGCGCAGCGGCACGCCAGCCTGGAGGAGAGACAGGGTCGAGGCGCAGACGGAACCCATCGAGGAAGAGCCGTTGGAGCCCATGGTCTCGGAGACCTGACGGATCGCGTAGGGGAACTCCTCGCGCGAAGGCAGGACGGGAACCAGGGCGCGCTCGGCCAGGTCACCGTGGCCGATCTCGCGACGCTTCGGCGAGCCGACGCGGCCAACCTCGCCCGTGGAGAACGGAGCGAAGTTGTACTGGTGCATGTAGCGCTTGGAGTTAATGGGCGACAGGTTGTCGATCTGCTGCTCCATGCGCAGCATCGCCAGGGTGGTGATGCCCAGGATCTGGGTCTCACCGCGCTGGAAGAGGGCGGAGCCGTGCACGCGGGGCAGGACCTCGACCTCGGCGGACAGAGAACGGATCTGGCGCGGCGTACGGCCGTCCATGCGGATCTCTTCGCGCAGGGTGCGGTTACGGATCGTGGCCTTCTCGAGCGAACGGAACGCGGCCTTGAGGGCCTTTTCCGACTCGGGGAAGCGCTCGGCCAGGGCGCCCAGCATCTCTTCCTTGACGGCGTCAACGGCCTCATCGCGGGCGAGCTTGCCCTCGGTCAGCAGGGCCTGAGCGATCTTCTCGGCCGCGTACTCCTCGACCGCCGCGTACTCTTCGTCGGTGTAGTCCAGGAACAGCGGGAAGTCGGCGGTCTCCTTGGAGGCCTTTTCTGCGACCTTGATCTGAGCCTCGCACAGCGCCTTGATGAAGGGCTTGGCGGCCTCAAGGCCGTCGGCCACGACATCTTCGGTGGGCGCGGTGGCGCCAGAGTGAATGAGCTCCCACTCATTCTTGCCGCCGCCGGCCTCGACCATCATGATCGCGACGTCTTCGGAGCCGTCTTCCTTGGTGACGATACGGCCCGCGACAACGATGTTGAACACGGAACGCTCGAGCTCGCTCCAACGCGGGAACGCGACCCACTGGTCGTCGATGAGCGCCAGGCGGGTACCGCCGATCGGGCCCGTGAAGGGCAGGCCCGCGATCTGGGTGGACATGGACGCGGCGTTGATCGCCAGGACGTCATACGCGTCGTCGGGGTCAATCGTCAGGATGGTCTCGACGACCTGAACCTCGTTGCGCAGGCCCTTAACGAAGCCGGGGCGCAGCGGGCGGTCGATGAGGCGGGCGGCCAGGATGGCCTCGGTGCCCGCGCGGCCTTCGCGGCGGAAGAAGGAACCGGGGATGCGACCCGCAGCGTACTGGCGCTCTTCAACGTCGACGGTCAGCGGGAAGAAGTCGAACTGGTCCTTCGGGTTCTTGCCCACCGTGGTGGCGGACAGAACGGTGGTGGAATCGTCCAGGTAGGCCAGGGCGGAACCTGCGGCCTGCTTGGCGAGACGACCGGTTTCGAAGCGCACGACGCGCTTGCCGAAACGGCCGTTATCGATAATCGCCTCTGCGGCGATGATGTCGGAGCCTTCCATCATGGGGCGTTTCTCCTTGGTTTGTTGGTGTCGCGCTCCACTTCGGCCTTCGATCGAAGCCCACGGATAGGCGCTCCGTAGGCCACTGTCGAAAACCGGCGGTTTGTGCGCGAAAAATAACGGTTTGCCCGAGGCGGGCGTGTGAAAACCGGCCCGTCTCCGCTACGGGAGGCGGGCCGGCCCAAAATCAGCGGCGCAGGCCGAGACGCTCGATGAGCGAGCGGTAACGCTCGATGTCGATGTCAGCCAGGTAACCCAGCAGGCGGCGACGACGGCCGACCAGCAGCAGCAGGCCACGACGGGAGTGGTGGTCGTGCGTGTGAGTCTTGAAGTGCTCGGTCAGATCCTTGATGCGACGGGTCAGCAGCGCGATCTGCACCTCGGGGGAACCGGTGTCGCCCTCGTGGGTAGCATACTCGGCGATGATCTGGTCCTTGACGTCCTTGCTCAGCGGCACAGGCTTCTCCTTTGTATTCGTTGCGCGGGGCATCCGGGCTTTTCCCGGGTGCTGACAGTCCGCGGCCGGTGTACGGCTTTTCTACAGTAGCACGCCACTCGCTTTATCCCCACAATGAGCGACCAAGCTAACGATTCCACTCCTCAACGAGGAGGCTTCCCTCCCCCATCCACCGCTCCGGGGCCTCGGGCCGGGTGGATATTCGCCCAGCTCGTCTGCCGCGCGAGGCCTATCGTGCGGTCACGGAGTCCGGGTCGACGCGCCCAGCGACACCGATGCCGAGAACGGATGCGGTCTGACGCAGGTCATCGTCCATCTGGGTCAGCAACTCATCAAGGGAGTCGAAGGACATCATCGGCCGGATGCGCGACACAAACGTGACGGCGATGCGTTCGCCGTAGAGGTTCAGGTCCGAGCGTCCCAGGACGTGGGCTTCAACGGTGCGCTCCTCACCATTGAACTGGGGATTGGTTCCCACGGAGATCGCAGCGGGGAGGAACTCAGCGGACTGTGTGCCCGGCACGGCGCGAACAACCCAACCGGCGTAGACGCCGTCCGCTGGGATGACGCCTTCGACGTCTTCGGAAAGGTTCGCGGTCGGGAAGCCGAGGGTGCGGCCACGCTTGAAACCGTGGCAGACGGTCCCACGGATGCGGTGGAGGTGTCCGAGGACTCGGGCGGCACCGGAGACGTCTCCGGCTGCCAGGAGCTCACGCACCCAGGAGGAGGACCAACGCCGTCCTTCGGGCGCCTCAATGTCGGTGACGGTAATAACACCAAATCCGTAGCGGCTTCCCAGCTCGCGCAGCGTGTCGATCGTCCCCGCGTTGCCGCGTCCGAAGCGGAAGTCTTCGCCGACGACGACCTCGCGGGCACCACAGCGCTCCACGAGGTATTCGTAGACGAATTCCTCGGGCTCGAGGCTGTAGACACTCGCGTCATAGTGCGCGACGAGCGTCGCGTCCAGGCCGGCCGCAGCCATCGCGTCGAGGCGATCGCGCAGCGGGGAGATGAGCTGGAGGCCCACCTCGGGCTTGTGTACCTGGATGGGGTGCGGGTCGAACGTGATGGCCACCGCGTCGACTCCGAGCTTGTGGGCGCGCTCAATACACGTGGAGACGACCTTCTTGTGTCCGTTGTGCATGCCATCGAAATTGCCAATGGTGACGACACTGGCCTCGTTGCCGGGGATGTCAGAGAGGGAATACCAGACGTTCATGAGTCTCTTTCTAGAAAACCAGGACGGTACGCAGGCGCGCCTCGTCAATGCGAAGCAGACCCAGGACGGTGCCGTCCGGCGCGAGCGCAGCGATCGGTGACGCTTCCTCCTCGGACGAGCCGTCCGGGCGATAGCCGACCTCGGTCGCCCACTGCGCCAGTTCACCGCGCGAATGCCTGGGGGCCTGACCATGAGCGAACGCTCCGGCCTCGGCCTCGGTCAGGAGGAGAGTGGGGAACATGGTGCGCGCGGCCTCCCCCAGGGGGACGAGGGGCAGGATCGGTTCCGCCTCCGGCTCTCCTTCCAGGGTGGCTGCCTCGACGGCCGCGCTCAGCTCGTCGAGCGTCACTGCCGACTCCACCGTCACGTCACCGACGCGCGTACGGCGCAGCGCGGTCAGATGGGCGCCCACACCGAGCGCCTCGCCCGCGTCACGCGCGAGAGCACGTACGTAGGTGCCCGAGGAGCACTCGACGACGACGTCGACGTCGACCACGCGAACGGGACCGGAGAGAACCTGTTCGTCGGGTGCATTGTCAGCGTCAGCCTCCTCCAGCACGCACTCGACGGGTCTCGGGGGTGCGAGGACCTCCAGGCGCGAAATGCGCACCGGGCGCGCCGCCAGCTCGACATCTTCGCCGGCGCGAGCGAGTGCGTAGGCACGCTTGCCATTCACCTTGATCGCCGAAACGGTCGAGGGAACCTGCATGATGTCGCCGCGCAGCGGCGCGAGAGCAGCCTCGAGCTGCTCCTCACTCAGCGATGCACAGCCAACGGCGGCGGTCGCGACGCCCTCAGCGTCGTCCGTGTTGGTGGCGACGCCGAAGCGGATCGTCGCCCGATATTCCTTCGAATGACCGCTCACCCAGGTGAGCAGCTTCGTCGCCTTGCCGATGCCGATCACGAGGACTCCCGTCGCCATCGGGTCCAGCGTGCCGCCGTGCCCCACCTTGCGGGTGTGGGCCAGGCGTCGCACGCGTGAGACCACGTCGTGGCTGGTGAGCCCCTGCGGCTTGTCGATAGCGAAGAGGCCGGGGCGCGGATTATCGGGTCGACGAGCCATGAGGGTCAGGCCCAATCCTTCTCGGCGTCGTCCTCTTCGTCATCGTGACGGTAGGGGTCGGCGTCGCCGGCGTAGGTGGCACCGGCAGATGCGGCCGCGATGGCCTCGTCCTTCGCCTTGGCCTTCGCCAGCGCGTCCTCGAGCGCAGCGGCGCTTTCGGGCAGCGCATCGGGAATGAACTCCAGGGTCGGAGTCAGACGCAGGCCCAGAGCCTTGCCCACACGCGAGCGGAACAGGCCCTGCGCGGATGCGAAGGCTCGTGCGGCCTTCTCACGCTGCTCGTCATCGCCGAGCACCGTGTAGAAGATAGACGCGTGCTGCAAGTCGCCCGTCACGCGCACATCCGTGATGGTCACGAGCTCCAGGCGGGGATCCTTCACGTGGCGTCCGATCATCGACGCGACAGTCTGCAGGATTCGCTCCTGCACCTTACGAACGCGAGCCTCGTCAGCCATCGCGCCCTCCTTTCGGGCACTCACGCCCTTGTCGAAACACTAGATGAGAGAAGATCGGGGTCCGAGCATACCCGGACCCCGATACTTCACACCACGGAATCAGTCACGAGCCTTCTCGCGCATCTCCCAGGTCTCAATGACGTCGCCCTCGGCGATGTCCTTGTACCCCAGGGTGATACCGCACTCGTAGCCCTCGCGGACCTCGGTGACATCGTCCTTCTCGCGACGCAGGGACGCGATCTCGAGGTTGTCGGCGACAACGACGCCGTCACGCACCAGGCGTGCCTTGGTGCCGCGCTTGATCGTGCCGGAACGGACGATCGAACCGGCGATGTTGCCGAACTTGCCGGAGCGGAAGACCTGGCGGATCTCCGCGGTGCCCAGCTGGACCTCCTCGTAGATCGGCTTGAGCATGCCCTTGAGGGCCGCTTCAATGTCGTCGATCGCAGAGTAGATGACGTTGTAGTACTTGATCTCGACGCCCTCGGCATCCGCCATCTCGGCCACGCGCTCGGCGGGACGGACGTTGAAGCCGATGATGACCGCGTTGTCGACGGTCGCCAGGTTGACGTCGTTCTGCGTGATCGCACCGACACCGCGGTGGATGATACGCAGCGCGACCTCGTCGCCCACGTCGATACGCAGCAGCGAGTCTTCCAGCGCCTCGACGGCACCGGACACGTCGCCCTTGATGACCAGGTTGAGGGTGTCGACCTCGCCCTCGGCCAGGACCTTGTCGAAGTCCTCCAGGGAGACGCGCTTGCGGCGCTTGGCCAGCAGAGCCTGACGTTCGGCAGCCTCACGCTTGTCGGCGATCTGGCGAGCCGTGCGGTCGTCGGGCGCAACCAGGAAGGAGTCACCGGCACGTGGGACGGACGTGAGACCGAGGACCGCGACGGGAGTCGACGGGCCGGCCTCGGAGACGTCGTTACCAGCGTCGTCGAACATTGCACGCACGCGACCGTAGGACGAGCCGACCACGAGGGAATCACCCACGTGGAGCGTGCCGCGCTGGACCAGCATGGTCGCGACGGCGCCGCGGCCCTTGTCCAGGTTCGCTTCGATGGCGACACCGCGCGCGTCGGTATTCGGGTTGGCCTCGAGGGTCAGCGCCGCGTCGGCGGTCAGCAGGACGGCCTCGAGCAGCTCGCGGATGCCCGTGCGCTGCTTGGCGGAGATGTTGACGAACATGACGTCGCCGCCGTA
>CALISI010000018.1 GCA_938041695.1 uncultured Actinomyces sp. | reverse complement strand
GTGGGTTCGTGGGGGGTACGGACGTGGCCGACGATGTCGACAACGATCATGGTGAGGATGATGGCCGCCAGAACGATCCAGGCGAGCGCGTGCACGTGCATACGGGTGCCTCCGGTACGAGTCGGGTACCGGAGGTCTCTTCCCGCCAGAAACACCTGGCCAGTGACACCGGAGGACGCGCCGCGTGGGCGGGCCGTCGTGATGACGACGTCACTGTTGGTGGGAGTACTCCCCTCCGCTTACATCTCTATCCTAGTCGGCCACAGCCGCTGTCCGGTGATTCATGACAAGTGGCGTCTGTCGCCTTGACGGGGCGCGCTGGCCCCACGAGACGAGGCCGGGGCTACCTTCCCCGTCCGACCGGGCCGGGCGGAAAGCACGCTCAGTGTGCTCGCTTCATGGCACGCAGTTCCTTCTTGAGGTCTTCGATTTCGTCACGCAGGCGAGCAGCGACCTCGAATTGGAGGTGCTGGGCGGCGGTCATCATCTGGGCAGATAGCTCCTCGATGAGTTCAGCGAGCTCAGCTTCGGCGCGCTGGCCCGACGTCACGGCGCGACCACCACCGGTCGCGTCGGTGCGCTCCCGCTTGCTCTTCTCCTTGCGGTACCCCCCCTCAAGGAGCGTGCGTGTATCGACCTGCTCGCGTGCCAGCATGTCGGTGACGTCGGAGATCTTCTTGCGCAGTGGCTGGGGGTCGATGCCGTGTTCCTTGTTGTACGCAATCTGGATTTCGCGACGACGCATGGTCTCGGAGATGGCCTCGTTCATCGAATCCGTCATGTTGTCGGCATACATGTGGACCTCGCCGGACACGTTTCGGGCGGCGCGGCCGATCGTCTGAATGAGGGAACGGGTGGAACGTAGGAAGCCTTCCTTGTCGGCGTCAAGGATGGAAACGAGGGAGACCTCGGGCAGGTCCAGGCCTTCGCGCAGCAGGTTGATGCCGACGAGCACGTCGAAGGTGCCCAGGCGTAGTTCGCGCAGCAGCTCGACGCGGCGCAGCGTGTCGACATCGGAGTGCAGATACTCGACCTTGACGCCGCGCTCGGCCAGGTAGGTCGTGAGCTCCTCGGCCATCTTCTTCGTGAGAGTGGTGACGAGGACGCGCTCGTCGCGTTCAACGCGTAGCCGCACCTGTTCGAGGAGATCGTCGATCTGCCCCTCGGTCGGTTTGACGACGACGAGCGGATCGACGAGGCCCGTCGGGCGAATGATCTGCTCGACCACGCCGTCCGAGCGCTCGAGCTCGTAGGGACCCGGCGTCGCGGAGAGGTAGACGGTCTGGCCAATGCGCTGGGTAAACTCGTCCCACTTGAGGGGGCGGTTGTCCATCGCGGAGGGCAAGCGGAATCCGTAGTCGACGAGGGTGCGCTTGCGCGACATGTCACCCTCGAACATCGCGCCAATCTGCGGGACGGTGACGTGCGACTCATCGATGATGAGCAGGAAGTCGTCAGGGAAGTAGTCCAGCAGCGTGTGCGGGGGCGTGCCGGGGCCTCGCCCGTCGATGTGGCGCGAGTAGTTCTCCACGCCCGAGCACGACCCGATTTCCTTGAGCATCTCCAGGTCGAAGGTCGTGCGCATGCGTAGGCGCTGCTCTTCGAGCAGCTTGTTCTGCGCGCGGAACCACGCGAGGCGATCATCGAGCTCGTCCTCGATCGAAGCAATCGCCTTCTTCATGCGCTCCTCACCCGCCACATAGTGCGAGGCGGGGAACAGGTAGGTGTGGTCAACCTGGTCGATCACCTCGCCGGTGAGCGGGTGCAGAACGGCAAGAGACTCGATCTCGTCGCCGAACATCTCAATGCGAATCGCGAGCTCCTCGTACACCGGGATGATCTCGATCGTGTCGCCGCGCACGCGGAAGGTGCCGCGCGTGAACGCCATGTCGTTACGCACGTACTGCATGGCGACGAAGCGGCGCAGCAGCGCGTCGCGGTCGACAATCATGCCGCGCTCGAGCTCGATCATGCGCGCCACGTACTCCTCGGGGGTACCGAGGCCGTAGATGCAGGACACGGAGGAGACAACGACAGTGTCTCGCCGCGTGAGCAGCGAGTTCGTGGCGCTGTGGCGCAACCGCTCAACCTCGTCGTTGATCGACGAGTCCTTCTCGATGAAGGTGTCCGTCTGGGGGACGTACGCCTCGGGCTGGTAGTAGTCGTAGTACGACACGAAGTACTCGACGGCGTTGCCCGGCAGCAGTTCGCGAAATTCTGCCGCGAGCTGGGCGGCGAGCGTCTTATTCGGCTCGAGCACCAGCGCCGGGCGCTGCAGCTCTTCGATGAGCCACGCCGTTGTTGCGCTCTTGCCTGTACCCGTCGCGCCCATGAGGACCACGTCCTGCTCGCCGTCACGGATGCGCGCAGCCAGTTCACGGATCGCCTTCGGCTGGTCGCCCGACGGCGTGTAGGGGGAGATAACCTCAAAAGCCTTGTCTTGGCGGATGACGGGAGTTTCGCTCACCCTTCTACGCTACCGCCCCGGTCCTCGAGACGCCCGCACAAAGCACCCGGGTTCGCGACGAGCGGGGAGTGCCACGGCCTCGTCAATCAACGACGGGAACGCACGGGGCCAGCCAACGGTCATAGACGAGGCCTGCAACCTCCTCAAGGTCGGCGACGCTGCCCTCGTTCTCGATCCAGATGGAAGCGATGGCACGGCGCTCCTCGGACGAGGCCTGGGCGCGGATGCGCGCACGCGCGTCCTCGGATGCCACTCCCCTGCCCTCCAAGCGCTTGATGCGCTCCTCCACGGGGGCATCCACGATGACGACCACGTCGAAGCGATCATCGTGGTCCCCCTCGACGAGGAGAGGAATATCGTAGACCGCTAGCGCACCTGCCGGGGCCTCACGCAGGATCGACCACGCGCGCGCTTCGATGACGGGGTGCGTCATAGCGTTGAGACGCGCGACTCGCTCCTGAGACCCCACGCCACCGAACACACGCGATGCGAGGAGCGCCCGATCTAGGCTTCCATCCGCCCGGATCAGGTCATCGCCGAATTCCCGCGCGACCTCGGCAAGCGCTGGTTCCCCCGGCTGAAGTATCTGTCGCGCAATGGCATCGGCGTCGGCGATGATAGCTCCCTTGGACGCGAAGACGCGTGTCACCGTTGACTTGCCAGAGCCGATGCCACCACTGACCGCAATGATGCGGCGTGGGCCCTGACTGCGGGAAACGGCGGGCGGACGGATGAGCACGGCCGTACAAGACCCGGAGCGAAGAGTCGTGTTCACTCACCCAGCCTATCGCTCCTGCGGTTGCGCTTATATGCCCCCATGCAAGAATTGGAGCTGTTAGAGAACCCACATCATCAAGTGAGTAGCAGTGACGCAGACAGTCAACGACGATTCCACTGAGCGGTCAAGCATGGCGGTCCTCATCGCGACCTCCCTGACGCTTTTCTCCATGTTCTTCGGTGCAGGCAACCTGATCTTCCCACCGATTATGGGTGCGTCGGCCGGTACCAACTTGACCCCCGCAATGATTGGTTTTCTCATCGGCGGCGTCGCTCTCCCCGTCATCTCGATCATTACGATTGCCCTGTCCGGCACGGATATCCGCGATCTTGTCAGTCGTGCGGGTAAGCTCTTCGGACGCGTCTTCTCCGTCATGGTGTATCTCTCGATCGGCGCCTTCTACGCGCTGCCGCGCACGGGGGCAGTGTCCTTCTCGACGGCGGTCGCCCCCATTATCGGGACGAAGTCTCTCACCGCATCGATCATCTTCAGCTTCATTTTCTTTGCCATCGCCTTCTACCTGTGCTGGAATCCCGGCCACATCATCGACGCGCTCGGCAAGGTGCTCACCCCGATCCTGCTCGGCCTCCTTGTCCTCCTCGTCTTCCTTTGCCTGGCTTCGCTGCCAGCCGCGCACGATGCGCCGACCGGGGAGTACACGGCGTCTCCCCTTGCCGCGGGTCTTCTTGAGGGCTACATGACGATGGACTCGATCGCCGCTCTGGCCTTTGGCATCATCGTCGTCACGTCGCTGGGACATACGGGGGGCGGCATCGGCGCCAAGGTCGTGCGTCGCACCTCGACGGCGGCGATTATCGCGGGGTCACTGCTCGGCGTCGTCTACGTGGGGCTGGGCCTCATCGGCCACGTGATCCCAAACGCTCAGAGCTACAGCGACGGTGCAACCCTGCTCGCCGATGCTGCCCAGATGACAATGGGCTGGCCCGGCCAGATCGTCTTCGGCCTGATCGTTCTCACGGCCTGCATGACGACGGCCGTCGGCTTGATCGCAGCGACATCGGAGTTCTTCCACCGCCTGCTTCCGGCCATTTCCTACCGCGCGTGGATGATCGTCTTCACGATCATCTCCTTCGTGCTGGCTTCGGCGGGACTGAGCTCGGTGCTCGCCATCGCGGTACCGATCATCACGTTCCTCTACCCCATAGCGATCACCATCGTGTTCCTGACGATCGCGACCCACCCGCTGCGCCTGGCCACCCCGGCGCTGTGGACGTTCCGTCTGGGCACCTGGATGGCGGCGGCTTGGTCGGCGGCAACAACCCTGGCACACGTCGGCGTTTACCCCGAGCACATCAATGCGGTGCTCATGTGGAGCCCACTCCAGGCGAACCAGCTTGGCTGGATCCTCCCCACGGTCATCGCGGCGTTGATCGGCGCCTGCGTGGACGTCGCACTGGTGAAGCGATCGAAGGCCTGACCAGTACCGACAACGAACCCCGCACGGCATCGTAACCGTGCGGGGTTTCTTCTCGGGATGACGAGGCCACGACCGAATCCGAACCCATACAAAAGTCGCACATTATTTCCAGGGGTCAGTTTTCGAGACCCTCTCAGAATGTTGCAATTCCAACGATGCGGCTTCAACATTTGAAACATACACAAGTGAATTACGTGCGACATTACTGAGCAACTAGGCCGCCCGATTGGAGGCCGCCACGAGGTCTGCGGGGCCTGGCCGGGCTTCGAGACGACGCGCCGAGCGAAGCTCGCGGCGCGGACCGCTCGCGGGCGGGCCGCCGCCCACGGGCACACCAAGCAGCCCGGCCCCAACCCAACGCCCGCGCGGCGGCCGGAGATCTGACGGCGATGCGATCAGACAAAAAAGTGGTGGCCCCCAGGAAAACCTGGGGGCCACCACTCATGCGTTCACTGCCGTGAACCGACGAGTCGAAGCTCAGTCAGAAAGACTGGTTCAGTTGTTCGTCAGCTTCTCACGCAGGGCAGCCAGGGCCTCGTCGGAAGCAAGGGTGCCCTCGTTGTCGACCGGGGTCGAGTAGGAGGCCTGCTCCTCGATGGAGGGAGCCGCTTCAGCGTCCTCTTCGAGGGCCTTGCGGACCTGAGCCTTGTGGGCCTCCCAGCGGGCCTGAGCCTCGGCGTACTGAGCTTCCCAAGCCTCGCGCTGAGCGTCAAAGCCTTCCATCCACTCCTGGGTCTCCGGATCGAAGCCCTCGGGGTACTTGTAGTTGCCGTTCTCGTCGTACTCGGCGGCCAT
>CALISI010000017.1 GCA_938041695.1 uncultured Actinomyces sp. | reverse complement strand
CCCGACGACGTCCTCGAGCGCTACCGGAGGGTGGACAGGGCGATCGTGGCCGCCGATGCGCCGATGCATCGTAGGAGGCGGATACTGATGCTTCTCATGATTGCACCTCATTCACGTGTGATGACTCGGTTCTTCACCTGTGATGAATCAACGGTATGCGTCGGGGGTTTGCGAGGAGGGCGTTTGGGTGCCGTTGTTGGTGTCATCTTTCCTTGCCCGGCGTCGCGCTGGTGACGCGATGGCGACGGGTAAGGCCGACTGGATCCGTGGATCGCATGTGAGCGTGAGGGGGCGGCGGTACGCAAACGAGGACGTCACCCACTACCCTGGAGGGGTGACCACAGCTCTGTATCGCCGGTATCGCCCCGACACCTTTGACCAGGTGATCGGCCAGGAACACGTGACGGAGCCGCTCAAGGCGGCGCTGCGCGCGAATCGCGTGACGCACGCGTATCTGTTCTCCGGGCCGCGCGGATGCGGGAAGACCACCTCGGCGCGCATCCTTGCGCGCTGCCTGAACTGCGTGCAGGGCCCCACGGACAACCCCTGCGGTCAGTGCGAATCCTGCCGTGAGCTGGCCACCGGCGGTCCCGGCTCGCTCGACGTCGTTGAGATCGACGCGGCCTCGCATGGCGGCGTCGACGACGCCCGTGACCTGCGCGAGCGCGCCACCTTTGCACCGGTGCGCGACCGCTACAAGATCTTCATCATCGACGAGGCCCACATGGTCACGAACCAGGGCTTCAATGCGCTGCTCAAGCTCGTCGAGGAGCCGCCCGAGCACGTCAAGTTCGTCTTCGCGACGACGGAACCCGAGCGCGTGATCGGCACGATCCGCTCGCGCACCCACCACTACCCGTTCCGCCTCGTGCCGCCGGACGTGCTCGGCCCCTACCTGACGGGCCTGTGTTCCGAGGAGCACATCGGCGTGGGCGAGGGCGTCCTGACCCTCGTCATGCGCGCGGGCGGCGGCTCGGTGCGAGACACCCTGTCGGTGCTCGACCAGCTGATGGCCGGCGCAATCGACGGTCAGGTCACCTACCAGACGGCCGTCGCGCTGCTTGGCTACACGGACTCCGCCTTGCTGGATGAATCCGTCGACGCCCTCGCAGGCGGTGATGGAGCGGCGGCCTTCCGCGTCGTCGAGCGCATGGTCGAGTCCGGCCACGACCCGCGCCGCTTCGTCGAGGATCTGCTTCAGCGTCTGCGCGACCTCCTCATCATCGCGGTCGCCGGTGACGGCGCGCGCGACGTCCTGGCGGACACCCCGCATGACCAGTTCGAGCGTATGCAGCGCCAGGCGCAGAACTGGGGCCCGCACGGCCTGTCCCGCGCCGCCGACCTGACCGACGAGGCCCTGCGAGCCATGACGGGCGCAACCTCGCCCCGCCTGCAGCTCGAACTCCTCGTCGGACGCATCCTCGTGCCCGCCCCAGCCGCAGCGCCCGCCCAGGCGCCCGTGCAGGGCACGGTCGGCATGGCCGGTGGGGGAGCGCCGCGCGAGGTGGCCTCCGCCTCGTCCAAGGCCTCCGCGGGTCGTTTCGGCGCCCGCGAGGCGCGCGAGGCCCTGGCCCGAATGAAGCAGGAGCGCGCCGAGGCCTCGGCCCCCGCTCCTCAGGCGCCCGCATCGTCTGCCGCCCCCGCCCCCCAGGGCATGCCCGCGTGGGGGAGTGGCCCCGACTGGTCCGCTCAGAAGCCCGCGACCCCGGAGTCGAGCTCTGCTCACGCGCAGGATACGCGACAGGAGGCCCCGCGCCGCGAGGCCGCCCATGAAAGCGCGCCCGCCCGCGAGGCTGCGCCCGCGCAGGCCGAGCGGCCCGCTCAGCAGCGCCCTGAACCGGCCGCGCCGCAGCGTGTGGATGCCACCACCCGTGCCGAGGCCCCCGCCTCCGGCCGCAACGCCGATATGCTGCGCGGTCGCTGGAACGAGGTCGTCGAGCGCCTGTCCTCCATCAGCCGCGTCACGTGGTCCATGGTCGGCGGCAACGCGCAGCTGGGGGCCGTCGATGGCTCCCACGTGATCCTCCTCTTCCCGGTCGAGGCCATGGTGAACGCCTTCTCGCGCGGCCCGCGCGCGGCCGACGTCGAAAAGGCCATCAACGAGGTCACCGGCCTGACCGTGCGCGTGTCCGCGCAGGTCGGGCAGGCTTCGGGCGGCCCGGCGACGACCGGCCCGTCCGCGCAGGCCTCTCACTCCGCTCCCGCCACGCGCCCCTCCCAGCCCGGAGGCTGGGTCTCGGAGCCGCCCCCTTTTGATGAGGCCGCCGCGCAGGCGGCACCCGAACCCGAGCCATGGCCCGAGGCCGCGCCCGCCTCGCTGGCACCCGCGCGCGCTTACGAGGAACCCGCCGCGCAGGTGGCCCCCGCGCCTGCTCCCGAGCCGGTTGGCACCGGCTGGCCCGAGCCCGCGCGCGCACCCGAACCGGCTCCCGAACCCGAACCCGAGGACGCCGGCTGGCCGGAACCCGCGACGGTGACGCCGATCCGGCGCGAGCCCGTCGCTCCCGCGCCGACGTCGGCCTCTCAGGCGCCTGACCCGCAGCCCGACGCCGAGCGCCCCGCGCTGCCCGAGCGGGCGGCCCGAGCCCTCGCCGCCGCCTCCACCGATGCGCCCGAGGGTGCTCCGACCTCGTCCCCGAACCGGGGTGATGCTCCACGTAAGCACTCATTCACGGTCTTCCGCTACCCGGGCGATCCGGAGCCCACCGACGAGCCGGCGGGCGTATCTGCGCAGCCCGAGCAGGCCTCATCCCCCGTCTTCGACGACGCGCCCATCGAGCCCGCCGCGCACACCCCGTCGACCCCGACCGGCTGGGGCGACCCGGTCGTCATCTCCGGCGGCGCGTCCGTGAACTTCGACGATGGCGCCGACTCGTGGGCACCGCCCGAGTCCGCCGCGCCCGCCGACGTGATCCCGATCAGCGCCGCCCCGAGCATCCCGATGCAGGCCCCCGCCTGGCTGGCCGCCGCCGCCGAGCCGGCGCAGGATCCTGCGCCCGGCTTCGGTGGCCCGGAACCGCAGAGCGACGCCACAGAGGCGTCCGATGGTCCGCTGACCGGACGCGCCGCCGCCGAAGCTGCCCTGCGCGAGAAGGCCCAGCGCGAGGCTGCCATCGTCTCGACCCGCACCCACGCGGCCGACGACGACAGCGCCAGCATCGACGACGAAAACATCGAAAACTCGCAGACGATCGGCCTGGCAGCGGTCCTGGAGATCCTCGGCGGACGCGTCATCGAAGAGAAGATGACCGAGGGAGGATACTGACATGTACGACGGCGCCCTGGCCGACCTCATCGACCAGTTCGGGCAGCTGCCCGGCATCGGCCCGAAGTCCGCGCAGCGCATGGCCATGCACGTCCTGGACGCGGAACCCGAGGACGTCGCGCGCCTCGTCGACGCGATCAACGCCGTGCGCGGGCGCGTGCGCCACTGCGACATCTGCGGCAACCTCACGGAAGAGAACGAGTGCTCCATCTGCCGTGACGTGCGCCGCGACCCCAGCGCCATCTGCGTCGTCCAGGAGCCCAAGGACATCCAGGCGATCGAGGGGGCGCGTGTATTCCGCGGCCGGTACCACGTCCTCGGCGGCGTCATCGACCCGATCCACGGAGTGGGGCCCGACCAGCTGAACATCTCCTCGCTCATGAGTCGCCTCGCGGACGGTAGCGTCGTCGAGGTCATCCTGGCGACCAACCCTAACGTCGAAGGTGAGGCAACGGCCGCCTACCTCGCGCGCATGCTCTCCACGATGGGCGTCGAAACCTCGCGCCTCGCGATGGGCCTGCCCATGGGCGGGGACCTGGAGTACGCGGACTCGGTTACGCTGGGCCGCGCGCTTGAGGGGCGTCGCCGCCTCTGAGCTCTCATCGACGAGGCCGTGGGCCTCGCGTCCCCCTGTCGGTGACGCACGTGTGACACAATCGTAGGGTCCACGCTGCGACAGACGAGGAGTCCATGATGGCGACCCAGGCGAGCTCAGAAGTGCCCCGAGTGCTGGTTGTTGACGACGAGGCGATGCTGGCGGATCTGCTCTCGCAGGCCCTGCGCCACGAGGGTTGGGAGACGGCCACGGCGAAGGACGGGCTGGATGCGCTGGCGAAGGCGACGAGCTTTCACCCGGACGTCGTGATCCTCGACGTGCAGATGCCGCGCATGGATGGCCTGGAGACGCTGGAGCGCCTGCGCGCTCGCGACCCGGAGCTGCCGGTTCTCTTCCTCACCGCCTGCGACGCGGTCGCTGATCGCGTGCAGGGCCTGCGCGCGGGCGCGGATGACTACGTGACGAAGCCTTTCGACCTGGACGAGGTGGCGGCCCGTGTCGAGGGCCTGCTGCGCCGCGCAGGACGTACCCAGCAGGCGGCCTCGACGGTGCTGCAGGTCGCGGATCTGACCCTCGACGTGGACTCCCACGATGTGCGCCGTGGCGGGGAAGAAATCACGTTAACGAACACTGAGTTCGAATTGCTCCGGTATCTCATGGAAAACGTTGGAATTGTGCTGTCGAAGCAGAAGATTCTTGATGCTGTCTGGAGCTATGACTTCGGTGGCCAGGTGAATGTCGTCGAGCTGTATGTCTCTTACCTGCGCAAGAAGATCGACGCGGATCGTCCGGCCCTGATCCGCACGGTGCGCGGCGCCGGCTACATCATGCGGGAGCCCCAGTGACGCGGCGGCCGTCCTTGGCCGGGCGTCTCTCGCGCGCGCTGGCTGCGTGCGTGGCGCTCGCGCTCATCGTCATGGTGGCCGCGTCCACGTTGGTCATGCGCTCCTGGATGCTCGGCAACATGGACTCCGAGCTGCATCGTCTCTCCCAGCGTGCGGGCGAGCACTTGGACGTTGAGGACGCGCCAGACGATGAGGTGGATACGGACGACGACTCCGACGATGGTGCCCGCGCGGTCCCGCAGTCGGGCGGGCGCGCGCCTCGTCCCGGTGGGCCGGTTGTCCCCGGCGGGCCCAAGGGGCCGGGGTTTGGCGGTTCCGGCATCGCCGAGGGTACCCTCCAGTACGTGAGCGAGGATGGGCAGGCGGCCGGTGCGGTTGTCTCCAACTTCTCGGTGACCTACCTGAATGAGCCCGCGTTGGAGATCCTGGCGCATGTGCCCACCGATGGTGCGCCGCACACCGTGCGCCTCAAAGAGTTGGGCACGTTCCGAGTGACTTCCCAGGTCGTCGATGGCAAGACCGTTCTCGTCGGCGTGCAGATGGACAGCGTCGATGACGTGGTCATGATGCTTGTCGCGGTCGAGGTCGGCCTGTCCCTCGTCGTCGCGATTGCCGCCGGGGTCGCCGGTCGGGCGTGGGTGCGGCGCGAGCTGCGTCCCCTCGGTGTCGTGCGCGCGGCAGCCGCGGACATCGCGAGCCGCGACCTGGCTGACGATGCCGAGGATCTGACGCGGGTTGGCGAGGAAGCGACTTCAGGCCCCGTTGAGGTCGCCGACGTCGCGGGCGCGCTTAACTCGATGATCGACGCGGTCGAGGACGGCATGGAACGTCGCGCCCGCAGCGAGGCGAAGCTGCGCCAGTTCGTCGCCGACGCCTCCCACGAGCTGCGTACGCCGCTCGCCTCCGTTCAGGGCTACGCGCAGCTCGCGCGCCGTGACATTGGCGAGGCATCCCGCACCCAGGCGCTCGAGCGCATCTCCTCGGAGGGGGCGCGCATGGCGTCCCTCGTGGAGGAGATGCTGACGCTGGCGCGCCTGGATGGAAACCGCGCGCTCAAACGGGACACAATCGACGTTATCCCGCTGATACTGGACGCCCTGTCAGACGCGCACGTGGTCGCCCCCGACCATGCGTGGGAGCTCGACGAGGCCTCGGACATCCAGGTCCTCGGCGACGAGGCTGCCCTGCGCCAGATCCTCACCAACCTGCTCGCAAACGCGCGGGTACACACTCCTGCGGGAACCCGCGTGACCGTTTCTCTCAGCCGCGTTCCTGACGGCGGTGGAGCGGGGACGGGAGCCCCGGCCTCGTCGATGGTGAGGATCCGCGTCGCCGACGATGGTCCCGGCATCCCCGCCGAGATTCGCGACCGCGTCTTCGATCGTTTCGTGCGCGGCGACTCCTCGCGTACGCGCGACGGGCGCGGCTCCTCGGGCCTGGGAATGTCGATCGTCGAGTCGCTGACGCGCGCGATGGGCGGGTCCGTGCGCCTCGTGGACGCCGACAAGGGGACCGTCATCGACGTGACATTGCCCGCCGCCTGAGCCTCCCCGCGTGTGGGCGACCGGGAGGGCGCTGACCAGGAGCGTTGCAATTCCGGGCCTCGTGCGCCTCTGTGTCCTGGGTCGCCCCGGCGCGTCCCATGTCACCCGCGCCCACATGCCGGTCGTTCCCAGCGCGATGCCTGGTGGGCCGTAGGATTGTTGTGGTGGCGTGCGCCACCCGAATACGCGCGTATCGGCGCGTACCGACAGAAATGAGGCTCAAGTGGCACTGATCGTGCAAAAGTACGGCGGTTCTTCCGTCGCCGACACCGAAGCCATGAAGCGCGTCGCCCAGCGCATCGTGGACACGCACAACGCGGGACACCGCGTCGTCGTCGTCGTATCGGCGATGGGCGACACGACGGACGACCTGCTCGACTCGGCCGCAGCCCTCACCGACAACCCGCCCGAGCGCGAAATGGACATCCTCCTATCCGCCGGCGAACGCATCTCCATGGCCCTCCTTGCGATGGCCGTCAACGAACTCGGTGTCGAAGCCCGTGCCTACACCGGCGCGCAGGCCGGCATCAAGACGGACAGCCACTTCGGCGCCGCCCAGATCGTCGGCATGGTCCCCGAGCGCGTCGCCCGCGCCGTCAAGGACGGTCAGGTCGCCATCGTCGCCGGATTCCAGGGCATCTCCAAAGACGACGACGTGACCACGCTCGGCCGCGGCGGCTCCGACACGACCGCCGTCGCCCTCGCCGCAGCCCTCCACGCCGACGTGTGCGAAATCTACACCGACGTCGACGGGCTCTTCTCCGCCGACCCGCGCATCGTCCCCAAAGCCCACCGCCTGCGCACCCTCACCCAGGAAGAAACCCTGGAAATGGCCGCGCACGGCGCCAAGATCCTCCACCTGCGCGCCGTCGAATTCGCCCGCCGCTACGGGGTCCCCCTGCACGTGCGCTCCTCGTTCTCCGAAAAGAACGGCACCTGGATCTCCGACTCCCCCGCAAACCCCGAGCTCAAGGGCCTCGTGCCCGACGCCGCCCTGAAGTCCCCAGAGGAAAACGCCATGGAAAAGCCCGTCATCTCCGGTATCGCTCACGACCGCTCGCAGGACAAGATCACCGTCACCGACGTGCCGAACAGCCCCGGCGTCGCCGCCCGCGTCTTCGCCGTCGTCGCCGAGGTCGGCGCCAACATCGACATGATCGTTCAGAACCTGCCGATCTCCGACCCCACGAAGGCCAACATCACCTTCACCCTGCCCGAAGGCGACGCGCAGAAGGCCCTCGACGCCCTCGAGGCGCACCGCGACGAAATCGGCTTCAACGAGCTGCGTTACAACCCCAATATCGGCAAGCTCAGCCTCGTCGGCGTCGGCATGCGCACCAACCCCGGGGTCTCCGCGCGCCTTTTCTCCGCCCTGTCCGACGCGGGCATCAACATCGACCTGATCTCCACCTCTGAGATCCGCATCTCCGTTGTCACCCGCCTCGACGACCTCGACCGCGCCGTGAAGGCCGTCCACACCGCCTTCGGCCTCGACGCCTCCGAAACCGAGGCCGTCGTCTACGGCGGCACCGGCCGCTGATCGTTCATCGACGAGGCCCGGGCCGGCTCCGTTATTTCCGCCCGGTGCCGGGGACCTGAGAACGAGCCCCGGTCTCGTCCCCATAGATGTCACCCAGCGTTCGCCCCGTCGTATGGGCGCGCGCACCAACAAAGGAGAACACCATGAGTGGTTTCAATGTCGCCGTCGTCGGCGCCACCGGCCAGGTCGGCCGAGTCATGCGCACCCTGCTGGAGGAGCGTCAGTTCCCGGTCGAGACGATTCGTTTCTTCTCGTCCGCGCGCTCGGCAGGCACCACCTTGCCCTGGAAGGGACAGGACATCGTCGTCGAGGACGTGGCGACGGCCGACTACTCGGGCATTGACATTGCCGTGTTCTCCGCGGGCGCCACCGCCTCGCGCGAGTACGCCCCCAAGTTCGCGGCCGCCGGCGCGGTCGTCGTCGACAACTCCTCCGCATGGCGCAAGGACCTTCAGGTGCCGCTCGTCGTCTCCGAGGTCAACCCCGACGACGTCGACAACCGCCCCAAGGGCATCATCGCGAACCCCAACTGCACGACCATGGCCGCGATGCCCGTCCTCAAGCCCCTCGTTGAGGCGGCTGGTGGTCTGACGCGTCTCTTCGTCTCCTCCTACCAGGCCGTCTCCGGGTCGGGCCGCGCGGGCGTCGCCGAGCTGACCGGCCAGATCGAGGCCGGTGTTGCTCAAGACCTGGCAGCGCTGGCCCTGGATGGCCGCGCCGTCACCCTGCCTGAGCCTGCCGTCTATGTGGCACCTATCGCCTTCGACGTCGTGCCGCTCGCCGGCTCAATCGTCGATGACGGAAGCGAGGAGACCGACGAGGAGCAGAAGCTGCGCAACGAATCGCGCCGCATCCTGCACATCCCCGACCTGGCCGTGTCCGGCACCTGCGTGCGTGTCCCCGTCTACACCGGCCACACCCTCACCATTCACGCCGAGTTCGTCGGCGACATCACGCCCGACCAGGCGCGCGCCCTGCTGGCCGAGGCTCCCGGCGTGCGCGTCGTGGACGTGCCGACCCCGCTCGAGGCCGCCGGCCGCGACGAGGTCCTCGTGGGCCGTATCCGCCAGGATCAGGCTGTTGACGGCAAGCGCGGCCTCGTTCTGGTCGTCTCCGGCGACAACCTGCGCAAGGGCGCTGCCCTCAACGCTGTCCAGGTTGCCGAGGTGGTGGCTGCTCGACTGCGCTGAGTGCTCGGCCTCTCGACCGTGCTGAGTGCTTGCACTCTCGACTGTGTTGAGTGTGTGAACTAGTTGTGTGAACGCGCGGCGGCCCTCGCGGGCTGCCGCGCGTTTGCGTTGCTTGGGTTGCTTGGTTGCTTGTGGCGCCGCTGGTGTTCTGGGCGCCGTCGGGCCCGACCGCCCGCGAGATCGCCACACGCGAGCTTCGCTCGGAGTGGTCGATCTCGAAGCCCGCCCGTGCCCTCCGGGCCCTCCGGCACCCTTCACACTGGCGGCGCTTGCGGCGCTGCTGGTCCTCGGCACGTCAACAGATGCCCGGCCAGGCCCTGCCGCCGCCCACCGGCACCGCGGCAGGTCCCTCCGGCGCCCTCCACACCGGCGGGGCCGAGTGTGCTGGTGTGTGGCTTGGCGCGTTGTCTCAACGTCTGGCCAGGCCCCTCCATGGTTGAGCTTGTTGCTCAGGGATATTGCACTACATAGGCGGGCGATGCACTGCTTAGTTGCCAGTGCACTGCTGCACTATCTAGTGCATCGGTTCCGTATCTAGTGCATCGCTTCGCTGTGGTGAAACTGGTGGCACCTTTGCGCGGGGAAAATGCTGGTTTCCCGGGTGCTGAGGGCGTGCAAAGGTAATGGCGGTTTCATTGGTCAGCTCGGGCAGGCGCGCGGTGGTGCCGTCGGTTTCAACAACTCGCTACAGGAGGCGAGCAGTGGGGCTGGTGGTTTTATGTGGACAGCATGAATGTGTCGTCGTGGCCTTGAGCGTTTCGACTTCGAGAAGTTGCCATGCCGGGCGAGTAATTTTGCGCCAACCGGCACTGCGCCCAGGTCTTGTAGACGAAGCGGCGCCCTCCATGCTGGTAGTGGTGGGGGTTTTGCACTACATGAAGCCGTCGAGCAGCGTGTCGCGGGCGTGTCGGCCCCTCATGTAGTGCAATTCCCCTCATCGGCCGGCGGTCAGGTCTCGACTCGAGGTGGTGCGTCGCCCAAAGTGCAGACCACCTCGTATAAACATGGCGAAAATGGGCCGTTGTGGGAGAGGTGGACTGCGCCTTGGGCATGTGGCCTCAGACTTGGCGCATTTGCGCAGGTGCCCTGATACTAAGTGAAGTACTAGGTTGGACAAGCAATGTGTAGAGTCCGTTTTCATCCCCCAGCTAGTTCTACAATGCCCTACAATGCAGCTGTGTTTGACAGACTATTTTCGCTCTTTGCGCGGGCATCCAAAAGCTCTGCTATCGGTCCGTGGGATGAACGTCGTGTTGGCGACTTCAGATTATGGATCGAGAATCGTGAGCACCTTCGTATTGACCACATAAAACGTGGGCTTAAAGAAGAAACCTTGGCACAATGTAGTTTTCGTGTTTGCGGCAGCCAAGTTACCGTCACTCGATTGAAGGTTGCTCATTGTGCCCGTCGTGTTGGCTGGGGGACAGAGCTTATCCTCGAGCTGCGTCGGAGGTTTCCGGATCATCAGATTGGTGTCTCTGGGATTGAGATTGACCCTAACGGGATTGCGTTCTGGAAGAAGCTGTCTGATGAGGGGCTCGTTGTGGCTAGTGAACTAGCTGATTGCGAGAAGTTGCTCGAAATGCATCGCCAGGCACCGGCATCTTTCTGTCGGGAAGGTTGGCAGCCTCCAGTTCGAGCAACTGATGCTGCGCGGATGCTGAAGGCTGAATACGATCAACAGTCGTCAGTGGCTCAGAGTTGAGTACTTTTGCCATCACGCGAGACTGTGAGGCCCCGGATGAGCATGATACTTCTCGGGTTCTGGCGTCGTAGTTGCCGCATGAGGTTGGCATACTCGGCCTGTGCGTGGTAGTTCAGTGCAGGCCGGCTAGGCATAACAAAACCGTCCGGCGCACGGCCAGGCGGAAAACGGAGCGGGCGACGGGAATCGAACCCGCCTCTGAAGCTTGGGAAGCTTCCATTCTACCGATGAACTACGCCCGCAATTCATCGTCCCGAAGGAATCGACCCGTCGATCATATCGTCACGTCGGATAGCCGCGCAACCGGCACCGCTGGAGTTTGAGGCGGGGTGCTCGGGGGCTGGGTGCTGGTGGAGTGTTGTGGCAGGTCTGGCGTGTGGATACCCGTGCAACGGCTGCAAGCTGGTGTGGTTGGGATATGGGGAGGCGAGGAACGGTAGCGGGTGTATGGATATTCGCGCAACTGGCGCCACTTGTCGGTTCGATAAGGAAGATGAGGAATAGGAGATGCCAGGTGTACGCCGCTGGCGTTTGCCATCCAGATCCGACGTGCGCTCTCCCTCCAGATACACTGGGCTCGCCTGATTGATTGGAGTTCCCATGACTCGTCCCGTGGTGGCCGCCGCGATCGTCGATTCGCTGAGTGCGCCCACGACGTTGCTCGCCTGCTCGCGAGCGTACCCGCAGGAGCTGCGCGGTCAGTTCGAGCTGCCCGGCGGCAAGGTCGAGGACAATGAGGATCCAGTAAAAGCCCTTGAGCGCGAGATAGTCGAGGAGCTCGGCGCGCGCCTCACCGTAGGCGCGCGCGTGTGCCCGGTGGGTGGCCAGTGGTGGCCGATTGTGGGCGGTCGCGTCATGGGCGTGTGGCTCGCCGAGGTCGCGCCTGGTTCGCCCTCTCCGCGCGTGGGCGCGTCGCACCTTGAGGCCCGGTGGGTGCCCCTCGCGGACCTCGCCGCGCTCCCGTGGATCGTCGCAGACTTCCCCATCGTCGAGGCCGTGGTCGCCCGCTGCGCTCGCTAAGGATGGGCAACCGGCGCGCAGCCACAATTTGACGACACTGAGGGGAAAGATGTCAGAATAAGCGCATGCCGAAGATTATTGGGGAGTCCCTTGCCTCTCACCGCGAGCTGACTCGCGCGCGCCTGTTCGAGGCCCTGGGGTCGCTCATGGGCGAGCAGTCCTTCGAGTCGATCACGATGAGCCAGATCGCGGAGCGCGCGGGCGTCGGTCGCACGGCGGTCTATAACCATTTCGCGGACAAGGAAGTGCTCCTGCTCGCCTACATACGCGAGGTGACGAGCGAGTTCGCGCGCGTGCTGACTCAGCGCCTCGAAGCTGAGCCGGATCCCCTGATGGGCCTGCGCATTTACATTCGTTCCCACCTGCAGATGATTGGCCGCTACCACGTGAAGGCTGGAATGGGTCTGCGCCGTCACATGTCCGGCCAAGGCGCCTCGCACCTGCATGATCATGCGGGTGTTGTGGGTGAGGTCCTCATCGGCATTCTTGACGAGGCCATGGAGCGCGGGCTGATCGCTCAGCAGAATACGCTCGGCGCGGTGCACCTGATTCACGCGACGCTGCAGGGGCAGCGTCTGCCGCAAGATCCGGAGCATCGCGAGTCCGCGCTGACGTTGGTGGAGACGTTCATTTTGCGAGGCTTGGGCGCCTCGGAGGAAAACGTGCGCCACGTCACGACCGCGGATCTTCCCTCAGGGGAATAGTGGGCGCGCCGCGCCCGTTGAATAAGACAGTTCACGCGTGGGCACCAAGCCTGCGCCTCGACCACCGTCGGGTTAGCCGGCGACAACAGGAGAATCATGGCTACCGTTACTCTCACGCAGGAGAACTTCGAGCAGACCGTGTCCGCCGGCGGCATCGTGCTGGTGGATTTCTGGGCGACTTGGTGCGGCCCGTGCCGCCAGTTCGGCCCCATCTTCGAAGAGGCTTCCGAGAAGTACCCGGACATCGTGTTCGGCAAGATCGACACGGATGACCAGCAGCAGCTGGCGATGGCCGCGCAGATCACGTCGATCCCGACCCTCATGGCGTTCCGCGATGGCATCGCGGTGTTCCGCCAGTCCGGCGCTCTGCCGCTGTCTGCGCTTGAGGATCTGATTTCGCAGATCCAGAACCTGGACATGGATGACGTGCGCAAGAAGATCGCCGAATCGGAGCAGGCCTGACGGCGCAACGTGGGGAGGACCCCGAGGCATGACGCCTCGGGGTCCTTTCGTCTATGAGCGTTGGTGCGCGGGCAACTGACGCGCCGCTCACGCGTCGAGCGTGCGCCGCTCACGCGCTACTCACGCAGTGATCGCTCGCGGGAGGCGGCGCGTGATGAGTTCGTGGTCGGCGTGGTCGCCCACCATGAAGGAGTAGTCGCCGACGATTTCGAAGCCGTGGCGCGCATAGAAGCGCTGCGCCCCGTAGTTTTCGCTCCACACGCCGATCCAGAGGGTGCGCGGGCCGCCGCGCTCGAGCCAGTCCAGCGCGGTGCGAAGCAGCACGGTACCGCGGCCCCCACCTTGGTGTCCCTGCAGGATGTAGAGGCGCTGAACCTCACCGTCGCCGGGCGCGACGTCGGGGTGGGGCAGGTGCGCGGGGCATGCGGTCACGTAGCCGATGGGGGCTTGTGAGACGGACGAGGCCGGGGCCTCGTCTCCGGGGTCGGGCGTGCCCGGGTGGTCGCCGGAGGAGAGCGTTGCCCCGGCCTCGTCAACTGGCTCGTCGAAGAGGAGCCACGTCGCGCGCTCGGGGTCGTTGAGTTTGGCGCGCAGGACGGTGGGGGAGTAAGCCTCGTCGAGGAAGGCCTCGAGGTCGGAGGGTGCGTAGAGGTGCCCGAAGGTCTGAGTGAAGCAGGTGCGTGAGAGGCCGGAGAGGGCCTCGGCGTCTGCGGGCGTGGCGCGGCGGATCATGGCAGCCTTTCGTCGGTTCGATCCCCATCGTAGGGCATGGAAGCGCGCTGCCCAGCCAACGGGAAGCCCCTGAGAAAACCCTGATAAGAAGCGGGAAACGTTGCTGCGTGTGTGAGGCGCACCTTACAATTGGGTAACGCCGTTCATCGAAGGAGACGCACGTGGCACACAAGACCCGCACCGCCCAGGTGCTCGACGTTGTCAAGGTTCTGGCCTGGGTGGTTATCGCCATCTCCTTGGTGAAGTTCGCGTTCTTTCCCGCCGCCCAGAAGGATGAGGGCACCGATGGCATGGACCCGGGAGGTAGCTTCGGGCAGATGACGATCGAGGTGGGTCGCGCCGACATCACGAACACAGTGAGCGTCACGGGCACGATCCAGGCGGACGAGCCGGTCGTCGCCCGCGCGACTCTGGACGGCAATGTCGTGCGGACCTTCGTCAACGATGGTGACAGGGTGTCCAAGGGAGATCCCATCGTCCAGATTCGCAAGGAAATCCCGGGTGAGACCCGTCAGGTGACCGACGAGGACGGCAATATGAGCGTTGAGACCGACGACACGACGTACAAGTACGAGACGGTCGTGTCGCCCGGTGACGGGACGGTGTCGACGAGTGTGCTGGTCGGTCAGCAGTTCGCGATCGGCGACACGGTTGCGACCGTCGCCCCGGCGACTTTCTCCGCGGTCGCCTCCCTGAGTGCGGACCAAATGTACCGACTGCAGGACGCGCCCTCGACGGCGACCATCACGATTAAGAATGGTCCCGCGCCCTTCGAGTGCTCGGGTGTCAAGCTTGTGAGTCCGACCGGTAAGCAGCAGGATCCGAAGGCAAGCGCGGGGTCCGAGAGTGGGGCCTCGTCCTCGACGGACCTGAAGGCCCGCTGCGCGATCCCTGCAGATCAGACGGTCTTCGCGGGCCTGCAGGTGACCCTCGAGATGACGGCCGGCTCGGCGACGGGCGTCCTCGCGGTGCCGATCTCCGCGGTCGAGGGGCGCTACCAGTCCGGCTCCGTCTACCTGCCGACCTCCGACCCCACCAAGCCTGAGAAGCGCGCCGTCACCCTGGGCATTACCGACGGCAAGATGGTCGAGGTGAAGGAGGGATTGACGGAGGGCGAGGAGATCCTCGAGTTCACCCCGACCTCGAACAAGGACGATCAGGACTACCAGGATGGTCCCTTGGGCGGTGCGGACTCCGGTCGGGCTGGCGGCGCGGGCGGCTCGACCGGCGGGGCGGGCGCGCAATGAGTCTCGTGTGCCTGCGGGACGTGACCCGCACGGTGACCCTGCCTGACGGGGAGGATCTGCACATTCTGCGCGGTGTCAATCTGGATGTCGCCCAGGGTGAGCACGTGTCCATCGTCGGTCGCTCGGGCACGGGTAAGTCCACGATGCTCAACATCATTGGCCTGTTGGATGCCCCGACCTCGGGCACGTACGAGCTGGACGGGGTGGATACGACGCGCCTGGGGGAGGGGCGCCGTGCTCGCATGCGCGGTGAAGATTTCGGTTTCGTGTTCCAGCAGTTCAACATCTTCTCGGCGCGCACGGCCGCCGAGAACGTCGAGGTTCCCCTCCTGTATGCGCCGGGCCCTCAGCTGCTGCGCAGGCGCTCGATTGCCCTCGACATGTTGGAGCATGTGGGCCTGGGGGAGCGCGCGGACTCGTACCCGGGCGAGATGAGCGGCGGCGAGCAGCAGCGCATCGCGATCGCGCGTGCCCTCGTGCGCCGCCCGCGCGTCATCCTCGCCGACGAGCCGACGGGCGCCCTCGACACGGACACGGGCCGCGTCGTCATGGCCCTCCTCGAGGAGGTCGCCCGCGAGTCCAACGCTGCCCTCATCGTCATCACGCACGACATGGCGGTGGCCGCGCGGGCGCAGCGCGCCTACGAGCTCTACGACGGCACCCTGCACGAGGCAGGGGATCCCGCCGCTCTCGCGCACCGCGCGGAGGTGGTGCACTCGGGCGACGAGGCCGGGACCGAGCAGGCGGGCACAGAACCCGCTGCGGCTGAACCCCCGCTGCCGCCCGCCGAGGGCGACCCGGAAGCCGAGCAGGCCTCGTCCCCCACGACGACGGAGGAGGGGAGTAGTGAACGCCGTTAGTCAGATCCTGGGTGCACTCATCGAGGCGTGGGGCGAGGTCAAGGTGCAGAAGGCGCGCGTCGTCCTCTCCCTCGTGGGCGTGGTCGCGGCCGTCGCTGCGATGACGATCGTGATCGCGCTCGGTGACCTGCTCCTGCAGTCCTCGCGCGAGTTGGCGGAGCTGTACGAGGGACGCTCGGTCACCTTGCGACTGACCCCCGAAAGCTCCTCGGCGTCCTCGGAGGGGCCGTCAGGCAGCGGCCCGTACCAGGACGTCTCCGGGACGGGAGTCGATGCCTCACCTGCCGGCGCGCAGACGGCGACGCGCCCCGATGAGAAGGACACGATCGGGGGGGCCATGGCCACCCTGGCCGACAAGACGGACATCCACTACTGGTCGCGCTTTTCCAGCGGGGGCGGTGAGATCGTCGAAGCCCGCCAGGCCCGGGCCAGCGGACAATTCCGCGGCTATCCCCTGACGAAGATCGGCGACATGGTTGACGGCGTCGCGTTCCAGGGCGTGGACCCCTCCTACGCGGTTATCTACCGCACCCGCATGCTCGCGGGACGCTGGGTCGAGAGCAGCGACGCCGACCAGCGCCTGATTCCCGTCGTCATCTCGCAGACCCTGTGGGATCAGCTCGGGCGCGCCCCCATCGACCAGGTGCCGATCGTCCTGCACACGAGCGACGGCGTCGCGATGCGCGTCGTCGGCGTCACCAAGTCGAAGAGCTCCTACGAGATGCCGACCGTGTTCGCGCACTACGACGCGGCGCGCGTGTCCTTCCCACAGATGACCTCCCCGGCCATGATTGCGTGGGTGGGCACCGAGAACGCCGACCAGGCGCGCGAGACCCTACCGCGCGCCCTGGCCTCGATCCTCGGCGAGGGCTGGCGGGTGTCCGTCTCCGGCGGTGAGCACGAGGACATCGGCGAGGAGCAGCTCGGCACGATCTCCACCGTCATCATGGTCATCGGCGGCATCATCGTGTTCCTGGGCGCTCTGGGCCTGCTCAACGTCGCCATCGTGACCGTGCGCCAGCGCGTGCGCGAGATCGGCATCCGGCGGGCCGTCGGCGCCTCCGCGGCGCGCGTCTTCTTCGCGGTCTTCATGGAGTCCGTCGTCGCGACCTTCGTCGCCGGCGTCATTGGCGTGGGCATCGCGATCGTGGTCGTGCGATTCCTGCCCCTCGAGGCCCTGGGGGTCAGGCTCAGCGACACCCCGGCCTTCCCCGCCGGCGCCGCCATCGCGGGCGTCGCCATCTCCACGAGCATCGGCGCACTGTGCGGGATCATCCCCGCGCTCGCGGCCGTGCGCATCAAGCCGATCGACGCCATCCGCTACTGACTGATCGACGAGGCCGTGGGTGCCTCCCGGGGCCGCGTTCCTCGGGTGAAGGGTCCCCGGCCTCGTGCCTGCGGCGTTATTGGGGCAGGGTGACGCGCTTCGTGTCCTCGTCGTAGACGATCATGCCGTCTTTGAGGAGGGCACGGTACACGCGTGAGGGCTGGTAGCGGTCGCCGCCGTCGATGCGGGCGACGTCGAGGACTTTGCGCTTGGTGAGGCCTTCCTTGCCTTCGAAGTGTGCGGTGCGCAGGGCTTTCATGATGCGGCCGCGCGCCTGGCGGTCGGTGCCGACGTAGGGCTGGGGCGTGGGGTGCTTCTCGTCCTTCGGGTATCCCGCGGCGGCCCACGCGCAATTCGCGTGTATCGCGCACTCGTCGCACGAGGGACTCAGCTGGGTGCACACGAGGGCGCCGAATTCCATGAGCGACAAACTGACGTCGGCTGCCTCGCGCCCATTTTCTGGGAGGAGCGTTTCGGCGCGGGTCGTTTCCGCTTTCGAGGGCGTCGAGTGGGGTGGGAACTCTCGGCCGTCGAGAAATCTGACCAGCACGCGACGGACGTTCGTGTCCAGGACGGGCACGCGGACTCCGTGCCGGAACGCGAGGAGCGCGCTGGCGGTGTAGGTGCCGACGCCCGGCAGGAGGGTGAGTTCCTTCATGGTGAGCGGGACCTCGCCGTCGTGCTTCTCGACGATCGCGGACGCGCACGCCTTGAGGCGCAGGGCACGGGAGGGGTATCCGAGGTTTGCCCAGGCGACGATGATGTCTGCCGAGGATGCGGCGGCGAGATCGGCGGGGGTAGGCCAGCGTTCCATCCACTCAAGCCAGATCGGCTGGACCCGCGAGATGGGGGTCTGCTGGCTCATGATCTCAAAGACGAGGGTCCCCCAGTCGGAGACGTCGGCTGCGCGCATGGGCAGGTTGCGCTGATGTGCGGCGAACCAATGGGGCAGGTCGATCAGGAGTGATCGCGAGGCCTCGGCCGTCGGATTTGTGAACACCCAGTCAGTCTATGGAAGAAAGTCGCAACGCGACGAACGAAAGAAATCAACCTGTGATCTGTGACATAAAAAGGGGAGGATGTTGTACAAAATATGAATGCTTCGGTAGTCTGACCGTGTTTTCAAACAACTCCCCATCCCAGGGGTCATCAACACATAGGAGACAACATGTCCGCTCCTCAGCAGCCTGGTTACAACGCTCCCGTCCAGGGCAAGTCCCGCATGGTCGCTGGCCTGCTCAACCTGCTCCTCGGCGGTATCGCCGCCGGTGACTTCTACCTCGGCCACATGAAGGTCGGCGCGATTCGCGTCGCCGCTCTGGTTCTCGGCTACGTCCTCATGGTGATCGGTGGCACGTCGGATAGCGGTGCCCTGGCTGGCATCGGCTACCTGATTGTCCTCGTGGTTGGCATCGCGGGCCTCGCGTGCGCCATCATGGCCTTCATGGGCAAGTGGATCTACGCGACGGACTCCAACGGCGTTCCCACCGTCTGAGCACCTGCGCTCCGCGCGTGATGCGCGCGTCAGACTACCCCGTGGGGCCCGGCTTGATGCCGGGCCCCACGCTTTTTCATTGGCGGAGCGTGCTCTCGAGGGTGAGAGTGATCGTTTGTGAGGTGAGGAACCACGACACTGGTTCGTGGCCTCCGGGATCAATCAGGGGTGTTTCGGGGTGGACGTGACTCCCGCACGAGGGCGTGGGCACGCTAGGCTATGTCATTACGGCCGTTCGCGGCCCCCCACGACAACCGAAAGGCTCACCCATGACGACGCCCGACCCGCAGGCCACTCCCTTCTCCCCTGAGGATCCCGCGAAGGATGCCACCCCCGAGGTCCCCTCGGTCGACTTCTGGATTCCCGACGGTCCCGCGGTTGACGCTGCCGGCGAGATTCCCGCCCCCGAGGTTCCGGCATTCGACGCCGCCCCCGATACTGCTGCGGCCCCCGACTCCGTCCCCGCGCCCGACGCGCCGTCCTTCCCCCAGGCCTCGGCCCCCTCCTTCGACGAGGCGACCGCGACGCCCGGCTCGACCACCTACGGCACCGCCTACGACGCAACCTCCGCCCAGGCGGGCCCCGAGTCCGCCGCGAACCAGGCGCCCTACGGTGCACCCGAAGGCGCGCAGCCCGGCTATGGTGCGCAGCCCGGCTACGAGCAGGCCGCTTACGCCGCGGGCCAGCAGGCGTACGGACAGCCCGGTTACGCCCAGCCCGCGTACGGCCAGCCCGTCGTTGGCGCCCCCAAGCAGTGGATTATCGCCCTGCTCCTGGCGTTCTTCGTGGGTGCCCTGGGCATTCACAACTTCTACCTGGGCTACACCGCTAAGGGTGTCATTCAGCTGATTCTGACGATCACCTTGATCGGTGCGCCCATCGCCGCCATCTGGGCGCTCATCGAGTTCATCATGATCGTGGCTCGCTCCGGCTCCTACGCCTACGACGCGCAGGGTCAGCCCCTCCAGTGATTCGCTGAGGCTGTTGTCGCGGCGCTGAGTGTGCGACAATCGTGTCATGCTGCTCAGTGACCGCGACATCAAAGCCTCCCTGGACTCCGGGCGTATCCAGCTCGACCCGCTGGACCGCGACTTGGTTCAGCCGGCCAGCATTGACGTGCGCCTGGATCGCCTGTTCCGCCTCTTCGATAACCACCGCTACCCGGTGATTGATCCTGCGGCGGATCAGTCGGACCTCACTCACCTGGTGGACGTGGGCCCCGATCAGCCTTTCGTCCTGCACCCCGGCGAGTTCGTCCTGGGTGCCACCTACGAGCTCGTCACCCTCGGCGATGACATCGCGGCGCGCCTGGAGGGTAAGTCCTCTCTCGGCCGTCTCGGCCTGCTCACCCACTCGACGGCGGGCTTCATTGACCCCGGTTTCTCCGGTCACGTGACCCTGGAGCTGTCGAACACGGCGACGATGCCGATTCTGCTCTACCCCGGCATGAAGATCGGGCAGCTGTGCTTCTTCGACCTGTCCTCCCCGGCCGAACATCCTTACGGATCCCAGGGTCTTGGCTCTCACTACCAGGGTCAGCGCGGCCCGACGCCGTCGCGCACCCACGAGCGTTTCACGCGCACGCGCATCGAACGGTAAGCCTCGATGTCGGCCCTTCCTCCTCCGCTGCCGTCCCGGCGTGAACGCATGCGTGCTGAGCGCGCCGAGCGTGCGGCTCGTGAGATGAGCTATCCGCCTGCGCCGGATCCCGCCGACTTGCCCGAGCCTCCCGCTCCCGAGCCCGCGGATCTCCAGGTGCCGCCTCTGCCGGAGCCGCCCGCGCCGACGCCCATCATGGGGGTCCCGCAGGTGCACGCCGCCCCGCAGACCAGCGGTGTCCACGAGGCAGAGGTCGGTATCCCCCCGGTCGCGCCCTCCCCGACTCGCACGGGTGTCATTCAGGGCGTCGCGCTGCCCGGCATGACTCCGCGCGCCGAGCAGGTCACCAACAGGGACGAGGCCCCCCAGGCCTCGCCGGTGAGGCGTTCCCTCAAGGAACGCATGGCGGCCACCCCTCATTCCTTCGCGGATCCGACGCCGATGAGCGCGACGGACAATCCGCTCACCCAGACGAACGTCGGGCTGACGACGATGACCTCGACGGACGCGGCGTTCCAGATCGCTGCCGACGGCGAGGTCACGGAAGCCGAGGCCGCCGTCCCGATCGCCGCAGCCATCGAGGTGAGCGAACCCGCCGGCGTCATCGACCTGGAGGACGCGCGCGCCCATCATCTCTTCCTCGTCTCCGACGCGGTCGATCCCGCCGAGCTGGAGGCGCTCGCGATTTCCATGTGGGACGAGGCCGGCTGGATTGCCCCGGGACGCCTGCGCCTGTCCTCCGAGGCTGAGCTGGAGGGGCCGTGGACGCTCGACCAGCCGACGCGCGCGGCGCTGGGTAGCCCGGCCTCGCTTGCGAACGCGTGGGTCCTGCGCTGTCCGCAGGCGCACGCCCGCCAGCAGAATAACGGCGTCATGGGCGAGTGGGACAAGGCCTTCCCCGAGGGCCTGCCCACGGGCCTGGAGTATCGCGTGCTCGAGGCGCTGCGCCGCATGGCCCGTCGCCTCGCCGGCGGCCTGCGCATCGCGGGCAGCGGCTACGTCATGGTCCCCGACGCCGACTCCGCCGTGAATCTGACGGTGTACTCGCCGCGCTGGATCAATCCCGAGGACCTGCTCTCCGCGATGCGTGAGCGCGCGGGGTTCGAACAGATGAAGGACGCGCGCGACATCGCGCCCGAGGCCTCCAAGCCTCCTCCGCTCACGCCCGCGCAGATCGCGCAGATCGAAAAGCTGAAGGCTGAGCTGGGGCCGGTGCGCGAGGACATCGCCTCGAAGATCGCGAAGGCCCGCGAGGAGCTCGAGGCCCAGCGCGACCAGCCGCAGGTCGTCGACGGGTACGCCCTCATGAGCCCGATCGGGCACCGCTCCGACATGATGATCGAGGTCCACGCCGTCCCCACGCCTCCGCGTGTGCTGCGCTGGGAGCCGTGGATGGCCGGGGCCATCATCGAATACCAGGTGCGTTGGCTGCCCACGTCCGCGCCGACGCCGGGAGCGGGGGCGATGAGCCGCACCGCGCGCCTCGAGCGCCTGCGTTCCACGCAGGACGTGGAGAAGGCCGCTGGCATGATCGCGACCCTCGTGGGTGGCAATGTCGTCGACGAGGACGGCTTCCTCGTCGGCCTCGAGGAAATCTCCCCGGAGGACGAACAATAGGTCGCATCCCTAGAAGGAGCGCCGCGCGTCCGCTAGGGTAAGTATGTTTGCAAACCACTACGAATGAAAGGGCACATTATGAAGCTCTCCGCACGTAACCAGCTGCCCGGCACCGTCGTTGAGGTCTCCGAGGGCGCCGTGAACGGCATCGTCAAGATCGAGGTGGCCCCCGGCCTGGTGATCTCCTCGTCGATCACGAACGCCGCCATTGAGGAGCTCGGCCTGACCGTCGGCTCGAAGGCCGTCGCCGTCATCAAGGCTTCCAACGTCATCGTTGGTGTCGAGGACTGATTGTTCTGAGGTTTACGGGCGGCCCCGCAGGTTTTCCTGCGGGGCCGCCCCTTTGTTTGAGGTGGTTGCGCACGATACGTGATGCGTGGGTGCGCGATGTGCGCGCTGTGCTGCTCGGCGTGCGCGCGTGCCTTACTGCCCGCGCTTGACGGACTCGAGCAGCATGACGGCTACGTCGCGCACCTCGGGGAGCTTCCCGCCGGGCGAGGCCGTGGCCCCCTCGGTGCTCGAGGAGCCCTGGTCGGCGGTGTCGGAGGAGACGAAACCGGCGGACGTGCCCGAGGCGGAGCCGAGCATCTGGGAGCAGAAGGGGCAGGCCGTCGCGACGACGTCCGCGCCCGTGGACGCGGCCTCGACGATGCGGGCGTCCGCGATCCGGGTCCCGCGCGTCTCCTCGAACCAGGCGTGCGCGCCGCCCGCGCCGCAGCACATCGCACGGTCGCGGTTGCGCGGCATCTCGAGGAGCTCCACGTTCGGCAGGGAGCCTACGAGCTCACGTGGGGGTTCGTAGATGCGGTTGTGGCGTCCCAGGAAACAGGCGTCGTGGTAGGTGACCTTCAGGGGCGTGCCGACCGAGGGAGCGTTGCCCGCGGAGGCTGCCCCGGCCTCGTCCGTGGCGTCCGCACCCGTGGAGGCGGCGGAATCAGCGGAGGCCGACGGCGCGACCGGCGTGAGCAGGCCGTCGCGCACGAGGCGGTTGAGGAGCTGCGTGTGGTGGACGACGTCGAAGGAGCCGCCCAGCTCCGGGTACTCACCGGCGATTGTGTTGAAGCAGTGCGCGCAGGAGACGACGATCTTGCGCGGCTTGGCTTCCGTGAGGGTGTCGATGGCCTGGGCGGCCAGCATCTGGAAGAGCGCCTCGTTGCCGGCGCGGCGGGCCGGATCGCCCGTGCAGGACTCGCCCGAGCCGAGAACCGCGAAGGACACGCCCGCGGTGTGCAGCAGCTCGGCGATGGCGGCGCTGGTCTTCTTCGCCGTGTCGTCGTAGGCACCCGCGCAGCCCACCCAGAACAGGTAGTCGACCTCGGAGGCGTCCTCGATGTCCTCGCCGACGACGGGGATGTCGAAGTCCAGCTTCTTCGCCCAATCCATGCGCTTGCGGGCTGGCTGATTGTAGGGGTTCGCCTTGGATTCCATGCCGCGGAACGCGCGGCCCAGCTCGCGGGGGAACGCGCCTTCCATGAGGACCTGGTGGCGGCGCAGGTCGAGGATGTGGTCGATGTGCTCGATGTCGACGGGGCACTGTTCCACGCAGGCGCCGCAGTTTGTGCAGTCCCACAGGACTTCCTCGGAGACGACCTCGGGGACCAGGGGAGCGGTCACTGCGGAGACGCCCTCGGGGCCGGTCGCGCCCGACAGGGACAGGGCGGAGACCAGGTCGAAGGAGTGCGGCGAGGCCGGCACGCCCTTGTCGAGGAGGACCTCCCCATCCTCGAGCTTCTGGTGGTCCTCCTCCTGCTCGACGATCTGCACGTTGGAGGCGGACTCCATGTGGTCGCGTAGGCCCATGATGAGGAGCTTGGGGGAGAGGGGTTTTTGGGTGTTCCACGCGGGGCACAGCTCCTGGCAGCGACCGCACTCGGTGCACGAGTACAGGTCCAGGCGGGCCTTCCACGAGAAGTCGTCGATCGTGCCCACGCCGAGGACCGTGTCCTCGGGGAGGTCGTCGAAGTCGTCCTCGCTGGTCACGGGCTTGCCGTCGATCAGCATGTGGTCAGCCGGTCCCAGGGCTTTCGTGCCGTCGGCGCTCCGGCGCGTGTACAGGTTGAGGATCGCGACGAAGCGGTGCCAGGCGACGCCCATGCCGGTCTGGATGCCGACGACCGTCAGCCAGGTCATGGAGGTGATGACCTTGAGTGCGCTGACCGCCACGATCGCGTTCGCCAGCGAGGCGGCCGAGGAGGAGGCAGCGGCCGCGAAGAGCGTGCCCAGCCAGGCGGTGAGGGGGAAGTGCAGGGCGCTCGCGTGGGCCTCGAGGCCCGGCGTCACGCTGAAGAGCGCGTATTCGAGGCCGCGCAGGGCCACGACGCACGCGCACACGATGAGGATGACCCACTCGACGAAGAGCGCCTGCCAGCGGGTCGAACCCAGGAAACGGGAGGCTAGGCCGCGCGGGGAGGAGTCGCGCGGGTGGGGCTTGGCTAGGGACGAGGGCGGGGTCCCCTCCGGGTCGGCCGCGGTGGCTGCTGCGTCGGGATCGTCGTTCGACAGGGCCGCCTCGGCGGCCGTGCCGCGCCCGGCGCGCTGGCGCACGACCATGAGGCCGATGATGCCGGCCAGGCCGCCCCACGCGAAGGCCTCGGTGAGCCACTCCCACGGTGCGAAGTGGCCGAGCAGAGGCAGCGTGAAGGTCTGGACGCGCAGCTGGGCGTAGCCCGTGACCAGGGTGAGGAACAGGATCGGGAAGGAGACCATGACGAGCCAGTGGGCGCATTTGATCCACGGGCGCCCCTTGAACTCGCGGTGGGTCAGGGCCGCGGAGATGACGCCCCACGCTCGCTTGCCCACGGGGGTCAGGCGTCCCGGGTCGGGCGTGCCCGCGCAGACGGTGCGCCACATGTGCGTCAGGCCTCGCGCGAACGACAGGACGGCCACAGCGCTCACCAGCAGGGCGAGTCCCCACATGATGGCGCTCAGCGTCGGATTGGCCACGTTTCCTCCTCATGATTGCTGCACTCCATTGTGGCATCTCGACCATGAGGAGACCGATTCTGCCTGGTAAAGCGTGCGCAATTACGCGCTGCGCGCCGTGTTTGCTGGGCCCTCGTGTGCCCGCCATAACGTGGATACGTGCCACGAAGTGCGGAAAAATGTGCGAGAGTGAGAGCGTGCTTCCCGTCTCGCAGCCAGACATGACACTGTCCGACCAGGAACTCTTCGGAGACGATCACCCGCATGATCACTGCGGGGTCTTCGGAGTATGGGCCCCGGGCGAGGACGTTTCCCGCCTGACCTACTTCTCCCTCTATGCCCTGCAACACCGCGGCCAACAGAGCGCCGGTATTGCGACATCGAATGGCAAACAGATCCTTGTGTATAAGGATCAGGGCCTCGTGTCGCAGGTGTTCTCCGAGCAGTCCCTCCAGGGCCTGCGCGGCCACATCGCGCTGGGCCACGTCCGCTACGCGACGACCGGCGCGGACGTGTGGCGCAACGCCCAGCCGACGCTGGGCCCCACCCCCACGGGCACCCTCGCCCTGGCCCACAACGGCAACCTCACCAACACGGTCGAGCTGCGCGAGCTGGCCTCCGAGATCGCCGACGACGGCGAAGACTTCGAACGCGGAGCATCCACCGACACCTCGCTCGTGACCGCGCTGTTGGGCATGGCCGAGCGCATCCCGGGGCCGACCCCCTTCATCGCATCCCCGTCCGTCACGCCCGGGCACGCGAGCGCGGACCAGGCCGCCCCGGCCTCGTCGGTGGACGACCTGGAGCCCGCGCCCCTCGTCGGCGCCGCCCTGAAGGTCCTGCCGCGCATCAAGGGCGCGTTCTCGCTGGTCTTCATGGACGAGCACACGCTGTACGCGGCGCGCGACCCGCACGGCTATCGCCCGCTCGTGCTCGGCCGCCTCGCCTCCGGGTGGGTCGTCGCCTCCGAGACCGCCGCCCTGGACCTGTGTGGCGCGACCTTCGTGCGCGAGGTCGAGCCCGGCGAACTCATTTCGATCGACGCCTCGGGCGTGCACTCGCGCCGCTTCGCCGTGCGTCGCTCCAACACCTGCGTCTTCGAGTACGTCTACCTGGCGCGCCCCGACACGACCATCGGCGGGCGCCGCATCGTGGCCGCGCGCCACGAGATGGGCGCCGCCCTGGCGCGCGAGAATCCCATCGAGGCGGACCTGGTGATCCCCACGCCCGACTCGGGCACGCCCGCCGCGATCGGCTACGCGCAGGAGTCCGGTATCCCCTTCTCCCAGGGCCTCGTCAAGAACGCGTACGTGGGCCGCACCTTCATCCAGCCCACGCAGTCCCTGCGCCAGCTGGGTATCCGCCTCAAGCTCAACCCGCTGCGCGAGGTCATCGAAGGTAAGCGCCTCGTCGTCATCGACGACTCGATCGTGCGCGGTAACACGCAGCGCGCGCTGGTCAAGATGCTGCGCGAGGCCGGGGCCGCCGAGGTGCACGTGCGCATCTCGTCGCCGCCGGTTGTGTGGCCGTGCTTCTTCGGTATCGATTTCCCGACGCGCGCCGAGCTCATCGCCTCGTCCATGAGCGTCGAGCAGGTCCGCGACTCGATCGGTGCCGACTCCCTGGCGTACCTGTCGATCGACGGCATGGTTGCGGCCACCGGACAGGGTACATCCCTGTGCCTCGGTTGCTTCACCGGCGAATACCCGGAGACGATCCCCGCCGGCACGCCCGTGCCCGGAACCCCCGACGCCACCTCCTGCTAACCCCTACGCCCGCAGCGCTTTCCTGCGCCGCTGGCGTTGTTCTCACCCCGACCACCCGACACGGCCTCGTCGAGCGCCACCTGCGAAAGGCACCACCCATGACCGACACCCCCCTGGATTACGCGACCGCCGGCGTTGACACGGCGGCGGGCGACCGCGCCGTCGAGCTGATGAAGAGCGCCGTCGCCGCCACCCACGACTCCACCGTGCTGGGCGCGACCGGCGGATTCGCCGGCATGGTGGACGCGTCGGCGCTGCTGGGCATGGACAAGCCCCTGCTCGCGACCTCCACGGACGGCGTGGGTACGAAGATCGCGATCGCGCAGGCCATGGACGTCCACGACACGATCGGCCAGGACCTGGTCGGCATGGTCGTCGACGACATCGTCGTGATCGGTGCGCGCCCGGTCCTCATGACCGACTACATCGCCTGCGGGCACGTCGTCCCCGAGCGCATCGCTTCCATCGTCACCGGCATCGCGCGGGCCTGCGAGGCCACGGGCACGCCCCTCATCGGCGGCGAGACCGCGGAGCACCCGGGCGTCATGGAACCCGACGACTACGACATCGCGGGCGCGGCGACCGGAGTCGTGGACGCCTCCAAGCTGCTGGGGCCCGAGCGCGTGACGGGCGGCGACGTCGTCATCGCCATGGCCTCCTCGGGCCTGCACTCCAACGGCTACTCGCTGGTGCGCTCGGTGGTCTCCCGCGTGGGCGCGTCGCTCGAGTCCCACGTCGCCGAGTTCGGCCGCACCCTCGGCGAGGAACTCCTCGAGCCCACGCGCCTGTACACGCGCCTGTGCCTCGACCTGGTCGAGCGCTTCGGTGTCGGCGGCATCCACGCCTACTCGCACGTGACCGGCGGCGGCCTGGCCGCGAACCTGTCGCGCGTCCTGCCCCAGGGCGCCATCGCCACGGTCGACCGCTCTACGTGGACCGTGCCCGCCGTGTTCGACTGGGTGCGCCGCGGCGGCGACGTCACCTGGGTCGGTATGGAAGACTCCCTGAACCTGGGCGTCGGCATGGTCGCCGTCGTCTCCGCGTCTGTCGCCACCGAGGTCCTGTCCGCGATCAACGAGGCCGGGGTGGCCGCGTGGGTCCTGGGTTCCGTCACGTCGGCCGGTGCCGACGGCACTGTGGCTGGGTTCGGGGCGGTCGCCGACCTGAGCGCTGATTCCTCCGGCGTGCGCCTCATCTCCGGCACGAAGGGCGTCCAGGCGGGCGCCGTGCTGCTGCACGGCGATTACCGCGTCGGCTGAGCGGCGCGTCTGCCCTGAGTGCGCGTGAGGGGTCGAGGCCTGCGGGCCTCGGCCCCTTATCGTGTGCGCGCTCAGAAATAGTGTTGTGGGTACGCCAAAGCGGCGGACCGGTTTCTGGTCCGCCGTGTGGCTGAGCCGTTACTTGGTGGAGGATCCACCCGTCCAGAAGGACTCATCGAGCTGCTTCGGATCGATGTCGTCGTCTTCTGCGGGAATCTCGGCGAAGTCGGCGTATTTCGAGTAGAGGTCGTCGTCGATAGCATCGTCCTCTTCGGGCTCGTCCGCCGGCACGTGTGCCAGGTACGAGTCCTCATCCGCCAGCTCGCGCTGAAGTGCGTTTAGGTCGGTGTCGGGGCTGAAATACTTCAGCTTCCGAGCGACTTTCATCTGCTTAGCCTTTTGACGGCCGCGCCCCATGGCGTCGACCCCCTCCGCGTCGTTCGGGTCCGCGTGGAGCGGTTCCCTGGGTGTTCAAAATGTTTCGTGGGACCATCATAGCTAATGACGGGCCTTGACCTCACCTTGGATCGTGTTTTGCGCGCTCAGCTGAGCGGTGCCCGGCGCGCGAAAGCCCACGAAATTGGGGAAATGTAACCGGCGCAACCCTCGGCCGGTGTGGCCGGAGTTACGCCGGTTCGCGTCAGTTGGTGCTTACAGCGCCTCGGTCACGTCGGACTTGAGGGCAGCGAGCGTGTGCGCGGCGGCTTCGCGGGCTGCGCGGCGGGCCTCGCGACGCGAACGACGCGACGAGCGGGTCGCCAGCAGGACGATCACGCCGATGGTGCCGATCGCGGACAGGGCGACGATGCCGACCTTCTTCAGGGCCTCGGCGTTGCCGCCGGCCGCGTCCTGCAGGGTCAGTGACGCGGACTCCTTGAAGGAAGCGAAACGGGCGCTGGCCTCGTCCTTCGCCTCCTGGGCGAGGGCGGCGGGCTGGACGCGCGCGTACAGCTGGTCGATCGTGGCGGCCAGTTCGGCGCGCTGCCGCTCGAGGTCGGCCGTGATCTGCTCTTCCGTGCGGGGCTCGGTGGATGCGTGGGCGGACTCGCCGACCGTCACGTTGCGCGGATCGAGGTTGGTGCTCACTTGCCCAGTCCCTTCTCGATGGCTTCCTTGGTGGCGGCGACCGACGCGGCCGGATCCGGGCGGTGCGCCTGCGCGCTCTTGAGGGAGCGGGCGCCGAGCAGGGCGAGGATCAGGACGATCAGGAGGAGGACGCCGACGATGATGAGCGACGCCGCCCACGCGGGCAGGACGAGCGTGAGCGCGATCTCGGCGGTGTGCAGCGTCCAGCCGAGCAGGTACAGCGCGAAGACGGCGGCGACCACGAGGAGGGCGATGCCCTTACCGCTCTTGGCTGCGAAAGTGCGCAGCTTCGCCTTGTTGAGCTCGATCTCGCCGCGAATGATCCCGGAGATCTGGCCGGTCACGGACGCGAAGAGGGCGCCGATGCTGGGGCGGGCCTCGCCGGCCTGTGCGCTGTTGACGGGCGGCGGCGGGTACTGCCCGGGCTGGGGGGTGGGCTGAGTCATGGGTGCTCCTGCGCGTGCGGGTGAGCGAGGCGGTGCCTCGCCTGATACGCCTAGTCTCTCATGAAGGAGGTCGGCTCGCAGTGACCGGTCCGTTACTCCTGCGGGGCGATTGAACCGGGCAGATCGGAGAGGATCTTGCGGGCGCGCACGACCAGGTCGGAGACCTCGGGCTCGGCCATGGCCGGGTCCGCGGTGTCGACGACGGGAATGCCTCGCATCGCGGTCTCGGTGCGTGGCTCGGACGAGGCCTGGGGCACCTGCGTTGCCTGGCTTGCCTGGGTCGCTTGGGCGGGCGCTGCTGCCACGCGCGTGGTCGCCGCGTCGAGGGCAGCCTCGGCGGGGTCGGCCGTCCCAGTCGTGGGGGTTTCCTCGGGTGCGGAAGCCTGCTGCGCGTTCGCGCTCTGTGCCCCGGCCTCGTCGGTGCCCAGCGGGTGCCACGCGGGGGCCGAGGAGGACCCGGTGGGGGAGATGACCTCGTCGAAGGAGGAGGGCAGCGCCGAGGGGATCGGGCCGAGGAGGGCCTTCGGGTCCTCGGGGTTGGCCTCCAAGGAAGCGTTGATGAGCGCGACGGAGGGGCCGGGCGCGTCGAGGGCAACGCGGCCGTTCGTCAGCAGGATCGCGCGGTCGGAGGAGGCGGCGACCTCGGGGTTCGGGGTTGCTAGGACGACCGCGCAGCCTGCGTCCGCAAGGGCGCGCAGGAGGGGGCCGAGTTCCGTGCGGGCGGCGGGGGGCAAGGTGATCGGGTCTTCGACGAGGAAGACCTCCGCGCCGGAGACGATCGCGCGGGCGATGAGGGCCTTGAAGCGCTCCCACTCGGAAAGCTCGGAGGGGTGGAGTTCGACGCGCTGGGCCAGGCCCGTGATCTGCAGGGCACCCACGAGGTTATCCCAGTCGGCGACGGAACCCGTCGCGGACAGGGGGGCCAGGATGTTCTGGCGGATCGTCAGGGATTCGTCGAGCGGGGAGTCCGCGCGGATCAGCGCGACCGATCCGATGCGGCCCGCGAGGCGTGCCGCCAGCGAGCGCGAAGGCGCGGCCACGATGCGGCCGGCCTGCGGCTCCTCGAGGCCTGCGAGGATCAGGAAGAGGGCGCGGGCTCGGCGGCCCGTCGGGTCCAGGATCGCGCTGAGCGAGCGCGCGCGGAAGCCCAGGTCGATATTGGCGAGGAGGACCGCGCCGGTCACATGGTCCGTGTAGGTCAGGCCCAGGCCGGCGACCTGGACGCGGCCGCCGCGGCCCTTCGCGCAGAAGGAACGGCGCGAGCGGTACCAGGGGCGAGGCTCGGCGGGCGGCAGGTGCACGGGGGCCGCGATGACGAGGTCGTTGCCGGTGTCGTTGTGGGTGGTGTTGGTGTTCGTTGCCGCGCTGTTGGCGCTGTTGGTGGGCGTGAGCTCCTGGGCGGCCTGCTCGGGCTCGGCCTGGTGGGGTGCGTTGGTGGTGAACGAGGCGGGGGTTGCCTCGGCCGTGCCGGTCGGGAGGGTGGGGGCGTCGGACACGAGGGTTTCCTGCGGGTCCAGTGCGCCGTCCTCGGCGAGGGTGGCCGCTGCTTCCTGCTCGGAGGGTGCGCCGACCTCGTCGAGGGCGCTGAGTGTCTCCTCGAACGACGGGGTGGACATCTCGGCGAGCGCGTCCGCCATCGACTGGGCGGGTGTCTGCGAGGTAGTCATGTGCATGGCGGCTTGCTCGCCAGCTTGCTCGGCGGCGGCCGTCACGTCGGCCAGCTCCTGGCCATCCGAACCGTGCAGGTTTTCACGCGGGTCATTCGACATGCCCCCATTGTTTCAGGATCGTGCCACTTGTGTCGCCATGGCACGCGGAAGTGGGTGGGGTGATACGTTTGTGAGGTCCTGCGAGCGCTCGATGCGACCACGGTCGCGGTGTTCCCCGGCAGGGGATGATCCCGTGTAGTGCATCAGGAGGACGTATTCCCCGCGAAAGCGGGGATTTTTCTCTCTGAGGGCGAGTGAATGAAATCTATCCTGCAATATCGGGAACGTGTATTGCATTAGAAAAATTCTTCTGTTATGGTTACTGCATCACCTCCGAGGGGGTGATGACAGCTCCGTCGGTGCTGTCGGGCTCAACATTTTCAGAGTAACCGCATGAGTTCATGCTAGCGCGCATGCCGTGCTCAGAGGATGGTTTCGACTCAAGGAAGAGGAAATGGCCCGAAAAGACAAGCAGAGAGTTTCGCTGAGGATGCCAGCAACTGCGGAACCCCCGGTTTTCCCTGCGGCCCAGCCCGGCCTTGGCGCTGCTGATCTCTCCGCATTGGCCAGGAGCTTCTGGGCGAAGAGCGGAGACTCCGGCTGCTGGCTCTCCGTCGTCCAGCACCTGATGGATGCTGCTGACGTTGCGGGGCTCCTCTTCGACGACTACCTGAGCGAGCATCATCGCAGGCTCATGGCCTCGGTCTGGGGAGGAGATCGCGCCAAGGCGCGGGCCTCGTTTGTGTTCCTCGCAGGGGTGCACGACGCGGGTAAAGTGAGTCCTCAGTTCGCGTGTCAGCGTCAAGATCTGGCTCAGCTGATCCGCAGCGAGGGGCTGGTCGTCATGCGCAAAGCCGATTACGCTGAACGTGCGTTCCTTCCCCATGGCCTCGTCAGTCAGTTCGCGCTACAGGAGGAAATAGCTGCGGGTGGCGGTGATGGATCCCGTGCTCTCCAGTGGGCCATTCTCGTCGGTGTCCACCATGGTCGATACCCGGACGCGGGTGCCGTGTACGTCGCACGACAGCAGTATAGGACACAAGAAGGGTCGCGCGAGGATGATCCCCGTTGGGGTCAGGCGCGCTCGGAAATTCTGCGATGGATGGCGGCGCGTAGCGGTTTCCCGCTCATTGCGCCTGGCACCGCCCTGCTCGAGCTGCCCATTGCGGTGGCCTCCGCCTACGCCTCTGCCCTCGTGATCGCAGACTGGCTCGCTTCCAACGAGGATTACTTCCCGCTTCGGCCCCGACCGGTCGATGAGGCTGGAAAGCTGTCGATTGAGGGGTACACCGAGCTCACCGCGGACCAGCAGCGCGATCGCGTCGGGCGTGCTTGGAAGCGAGCGGCCTTCCCCTCCCCTCTGCGCATTCCGGCAACTCACACCGGTGAGGCCGCAGACTTCTACCGTCACCGTTATGGGTGGCCGGCCTCGTACCGTCCGACCGAGGCCCAGCGTGCCGCCGTCGAGATTGCGACGCGCGAAGATCCGGACCTCATGATCGTCGAGGCGCCGCCGGGGTCCGGGAAGACCGAGCTGGCCTTCGCGGCCGCAGAGGTGCTGATGCGCGCTCGGGGGCTACAGGGAGTGTTTGTCGCGCTGCCCACTCAAGCCACGACCAACGCGATGTTCGAGCGCGTCACCGCGTGGCTCACAAGCATTCTGGGCGATGAACCGCAGAAGCTCGGCATCCAGCTCGCGCACGGGAAAAACAGCCTCAACGAGTCCTTCGCGAAGCTCTTCGAGCGTGGCAAGAGCCCTCTCGAAGTGCATGACGACGAGGAGGATCTCGGCCTTCACGCGAGCCGGTGGATGGGCCAGCGCTGGCGATCGACCCTGTCGCCGGTTGTGGTCGGCACAATCGACCAGGTGCTGCTCGCAGCCCTGAAGTCGCGCCACGTGCTGGTGCGTCACCTCGGGCTCATGGGCAAGGTCGTCGTCATCGACGAAGTGCACGCCGCCGACGAATACATGGAGACGTACCTGGAGGCCGCGCTCACGTGGCTTGGCATGTACGGGATCCCCGTTGTGCTGCTGTCGGCGACCCTGCCGCCCGCGAGACGTCTCGCTCTCCTGAACGCTTATCGTCGAGGCCGTGGTTCGTCGGGCGTGAGTGCTGAGTCGGTCGATGGAATGATCGGCTATCCGGCAATTTCGACGGTGTCCTCCACAGGTGTGCGCGTTCATGAAATCGCCGGCGAGGCTGAGGTCCCCAAACGGATCATCCCGACCTCGATCGGCTCGCCGCAGGAACTCGCGGAGCTTCTGGACCGCGAGCTCGCCGACGGTGGATGCGCAGTCGTCATCCGCAATACGGTCCGCGAGGCCCAGGAAACATACGAGGCCGTGAGATCCGTTTTTGGCCATGAGCAGTCGACACTGCTGCACTCGCGTTTCCTAGCCGCCGAACGGGCGGCTCGTGACCGCCGGATGCTCGAACTTTTCGGGAAAGATAGTCAGCAGCGTCCCTTCAGACACGTCGTCGTCGCAACCCAGGTGATTGAGCAAAGCCTCGACGTTGACTTCGACCTCATGCTCACAGACCCCGCGCCCATGGACCTTGTGCTGCAGCGTATTGGGCGACTCCATCGCCACGACAGAGCCGAACGCCCACGCGGCCTGCGCGACGCTAGGTGCCTCGTGATCGTCGAGGATACGAATACCGTTCCCTGGGCGTACTCACGCGGAACCGACTACGTGTACGCGCGCTACTCCGTCCTGCGGACCCTGGGGATTGTCGCTGATCGCAGCGAAATACTCGTCCGTGAACCGCTGGACTACGCGGAATTGACGACTCTGGCGTATGCCGATGATGTGCCGGTCGGTCCCGCGCAGTGGCACGAGGCCTTTCATGCTGCATTGGAAAAGCGAGACAAAGCACGCGCCCAAGCACAAGCGAAAGCGACAACCTGGTGCCTCGGCGAAGCAAATACGCCCTCGTGGCAGGCCCTCGAACTCGAAGAGAAATTCCTCGGCAATGCCGCGACCGGTGACGAATCAAAGGGGCCGGGAGTCGCAGTGGCCCGCGCTGCCGTGCGCGATGGAGAAGACCAGATCCCCGTCCTCATCGTCGCCCTCGACCCCGAGCTGGGCAACGTACCAGTGGCTCCGCCTATCAGCGGGGCGCCAGAAGACGACACGCCTCTCGCAGTCGGTGAATACAACGCTCGAGGGCGTATCGGTGACATCTGCTCGTGGAGCGTCTCCCTGCCGCCGTGGGCGTTGCGCGCTCGCGGGCAGAGCATCGACGAGGCGGTGGACGCAGTTGCAGGTGCCATCTGGGATGATCCCATCACGACGGAATGGGTGTGTCGCGAGCACCCGTTCCTGGCGGGAGAACTGATCCTCGCGATGTACAAAACTCCCGACGGGGAGCGCCTCACGCGCGACCTGTGCGGACACACATTCACATACTCCACAGAAAGAGGAATGGAGGTGCAGGGTCAATGAAGAACCCTGAGTACAACCTACTCGACGAGCCGTGGATACCCGTACGGCTCGTCGATGGGACCATCGCTGATGTCGGCCTGCTGGAGCTACTCCGGCGCACGACCGACATCGCGGACCTAGCGTGCGAGCTACCCACGCAGAGCATCGCAATTCAGCGATTGCTCCTGGCAATCGCGTATCGAGTGGCCACACCGCACGATACGCGCGACTGGGTCAGGCAGTGGGAGGACGGAGCTCCAACAGAGCAGATGATCGAGTACCTCGAACGGTGGCGGGATCGTTTTTACCTGTTCGGGGGTCACTTCCCGTTCATGCAGGTGGCGGATTTGCGTACGGAGAAAGATGAAGAAAAAACGCTAGATGCAGTTGTAGCTTGTGTGCCGAAAGAGGAGAAACGACTTTTCTCGACGCGACAAGGTTCTGGGGTAGCACAGCTTTCTCCATCAGACGCTGCACGCTGGCTCGTTCACGCGCAGGCGTACGACCCCTCGGGCATCCGTTCAGGAGCAGTCGGTGATTCCCAGGTCAAGGGCGGAAAAGGCTATCCCATTGGCCCGGCTTGGTGCGGACACCTCGGACTCGTCTGGCTCAAGGGCCAGGACCTTGACGAGACGCTCGTCCTGAACCTGATCCCCGCGTCCACGGCCGCGTTGCGCGGCGTTGATAGTTCGACCGAATGGGGAGTGTGCAGCTGGGAGGCTTCCGAACCGGAAAGCTCGGTTCGTGGCGACTACTCCCTCCTCGACCCCGCAGGTACTCCCAGGGAGCTGAGCATCCCTCGACTTCTCACCTGGCACTCCCGTCGCGTCAGGCTGGTTGGCGACTCGTCCGGCGTGACGGGCGTTGTCTTGGCGCAGGGCGACAAACTCGCCCCGCAGGAAATGCGTCTCTATGAGCCTCAGAGCCTGTGGAGGTACTCAACCCCGCAATCCAAGAAGTTTAAGACCGACGTCTACATGCCTCGTAAATTCGAGGCGGGCCGCGCGCTCTGGCGTAACCTTCCCGGCACCCTGCCCACCGTGACAACCGTGCAAGGTGTGGACAAACAGCCCAAGCAGGAGTTCCTCCCCTCCGCGACGCTGTCCTTCCACTACCAGCTCGACAATGCCTCGATCCAGACCACCTATCCCAAGGTGATGCGGATTCAGGCTGTTGGCGTCACCTACGGTCCGCAGGAATCAACGTTCGAGGATATCTACTCGGACGAGCTGACGTTGTCGGTTGCCGTCATGCGAGTCGAACGCGAGGATCTGTCTGCCGAGATCGACCGACAGGTTCGCCTGACAGAAGAGGTCGCCAGGGATGTGGGAACTCTTGCGGCGAACCTCGCGCGTGGCGCCGGCGAGAGCGGAGACGGTGCCGGTGATGGTGCTCGAGACCGCGCTAAGGAGCTCTTCTTCTCCGCAGTCGACAGCGATTTCAGGGCTTGGCTGACCCAGGTCGATGGGCGCGAAAGCGCGCGAGATGCCGGGCGGCGGTGGGAGCGTACGTTGCGTCAGCACGCGACGGACATCCAGACCGAACTCGTCAGGGGCGCCTCGTCGTCGGCAATCATCGGCCGGAATACCAGCAGGGGATACATGAACGTTGGTATCGCCGAAAACTACTTCCGGTCGGCGCTCAGCAAGCGTCTCCCGGTGCACAACACCAATCAGGAAGGAACGAAATGACCAGCAATGATGCTGCTCCGGAGACCCCTCCGGATGGCGCTGCGAAAGGTTTGTCGACACGGCGCGCAGTGTACGGACGCGTCGGCGGCTTGATCGCGAATCGGCTCTGGAAGGAGACTCCGTCGGCTCGGGCCCTTCGCGCGCAGCTGCGCGGAGCGCTTTCGCGGGAGGCGGGGGCGGTGCCCGAGCTGTGGGACCTGACGCTCGATGATCGCCCGGGCTACCTGGGTGATGAGCCGACCCGAGGCGAGAAGGCCGTCCATGGGGCTCTCACTCTCTGGGCTCTCCACCAGGGATCAAACACGCGCCCCATGCACGACACGTCGGAGCGCCCGCGCAGCTTCGCGTCCGCGATCCGAGTCGTTGCCCAGGGACAGAGCGGTGACAAGTGTGCCGAGGAGACTCCGATCTATCGGCGTTTTTCAGCGGCCGTTCAAGCGCCGACGTTTGAGGGACTTCTCGTGCATCTGCGTTCGCTCATCTCTCAGCTCGAAGCCGCCGAAATTCCCTGCGATTACGCGCAGCTGGCAGCCGACCTCTTCACGTGGCAGGACCCGCGTCATCGCACGTCCGTCATGCGCAACTGGGGGCGGCAGTTCGCTCGTTCCGTTGAAACCATCCACACCGATCCCGCCTCCGACGAGTGATGTCGGGGCATTCCAATCAATCGCTTCATTTGTGAAAGGAAAGACAATGTCCGTCTTCGTTGATATCCACGTCCTGCAGACCCTCCCTCCCTCGAACCCGAACAGGGACGACACCGGCGCACCCAAGAGTGCGACTTTCGGTGGAGTCCAGCGCATGCGCATTTCGTCGCAGTCCATCAAGCGTGCGACGCGTCAGGACTTCGAGGGCAAGATTGCCGACGGAGATTACGGTGTACGTACGAAGAAGATCGTTGAGCTGGTCGCACGCACGATCACCGAGAAGCGTCCCGACCTGGAGGCCGAATCGATCAAGCTCGCCGAGATGGGCCTGAAGGCCATCGGTTTCAAGCTTGTTAAGCCGAACAAGAATAAGAACGACAAGGAGCCAGAGGAAGCCGGATTCCTCGTGTTCCTGTCGGCCAAGCAGATCGAGCATGTTACGGACGCACTGATTTCGGTCGCTCACGAGGACGATCCCGCGGCAGCATTCAAGGAATTGAAGCCGCGCAGCCTTGTGGATACGGATCACTCGATCGATATCGCTCTGTTCGGTCGCATGGTCGCCGAACCGAATGCGCTGAACGTCGATGCCGCATGCCAGGTCGCCCACGCGATTGGAGTCGGCGCGGTCGAGCACGAGTACGACTACTACACGGCCGTCGACGACGAGAAGAAGCGCAACGACGAGGCCGACGAGGGTGCGGGAATGATCGGCACGATCGAGTTCGCATCCGCGACGGTGTACCGCTACGCGACGATCAATGTCGACCTGCTGCGTGAAAACCTGGGCGACGATGCGGTTGCGGATCGCGCCGTCGAACTCTTCGTGGATAGCTTCGTGCGCTCGATGCCGACTGGAAAGGTGACGACTTTCGCGAACCGCACGCTGCCGGATGCCGTTCTGGTTCAGGTTCGTGATGACCAGCCGATCAATATGAGTGGCGCTTTCGAGGAGCCGATCGTCGCGGGGCAGCGCGGCTTCGCAGAACCCGCCATTAAACGCTTCGTGGAGTTCGAGGCACGACTCCGCGAGCTGACTGGTCTGGAGGCGGTCGAGTCTCTCGTGTCGTGGACCACGCCTCGTGGCGAGAGCTTCTCGGAGCTCGGTAAGCAGGTACGCCTGGCATCCCTCGGTGAAACCGCAGCGGAAGCGGTGCGAGGCACGCGATGAGTGCGGTGCTCGTCTTGAGGCTGGCGGGTCCCATGCAATCGTGGGGCGTGGACAGCCGATTCACGCGCAGGTCGACGGAGGCTTTTCCCACGAAAAGTGCGCTGGTCGGTCTGCTCGGTGCGGCGCAGGGGCGCAGGCGCAGTGATCCCATCGAGGACCTGGCTGAGCTGAGCGTCGCCGTCCGAGTTGATCAACCGGGGCAGTTGCTCCACGACTTCCACACGGCGCATAGGGGTGATACGTCGATGCCTCTATCGCACCGTTTCTACCGGGCGGATGCTGCGTTCGGAGCTTTCATCGAGGGACCCGACGACATGATTGATGCACTCGCGCAGGCAATTGTTCGCCCGGTGTTTCCGCTCTACCTCGGCCGCCGCTCGTGCCCTCCGACCCTGCCGCTGCGCCTCGCTGTTCGCGAGGGCAGCGCGTGGGACGCTGTGCGCGAAACTCCGTGGATGGCCTCGGCCTACTACCAGAAGAAGCAGCGTCACGATCATGTCGTTCGGACGCGAGTCGTCGCGGATCTGGGGATTATTCCGCCTGAAGTGGAGAAAACCTCCCAGCAGACGCTTCAGGATATGCCGATCAGTTTCGACTCGGAGAATCGCAAGTACACCCTGCGTACCGTCGAGGAGACATATATCGACCTGGAGAATCCGCAGTACGTGGAGACGAAGCCACAGGTCCACCCCGGCCTCGTGCATGATCCGATGGAGGTGCTCTGATGTATCTGACACGCATCTACCTCAACCCGCACCGTCGTGGGGCGAAGCAGCTCATGCGCAGTCGACAGATGCTGCACGCGGCTGTGCTGAATTGCTTCCCTCCGGGCGTGCTGGATGTTTCCGGCGCTCCGCGGGTTCTCTGGCGCTTGGACCGTCCGCCGGCCGTTCGAGGAGCTGCTCCTCGTCAGGGGAGCCCCTCGTGCACGCTCTACATCTCGAGCCCGGTTGCTCCGGATCCCTCGCATATCGTCGAGGAGGCTGGCTACGCGACCGAGGGAGGGGTGGTCATCCGCGACATGAGCACCTTCCTTGAGGGGCTGTCGGCTGGGCAGCGGTGGGGTTTCCGCCTGTGCGTCAATCCGACGTTCCGGGAGGGCAGCCAGGTCAATGCGTGGGGACGCAAGAAGGTTCTCGCTCACGTCACGCAGGATCAGCAGACGCGGTGGGTCCTCGAACGCGCTGAGAAATGCGGGTTCAGGGTGCTCACCTCCGCTGAGCTTGGTGGTGACCTGCCGGTTCTCGAGGACAGCGACGGGCAACGTGTCGACGGTGCGAATCTGCTGGTCAACGGTGTTGAACGCAGTATCGCTGAGTTTAAGCGTGGGGAGCGTCGCGTGACCCTCGGGGTCGCTACCTTCGAGGGTGTCCTTGAGGTGACGGAGACTGAGGCTCTACGCCGAGCCCTCACTCACGGAATCGGCCGCGGGAAGGCCTACGGCTGCGGTTTGATGACCTTGGCTCGGCCATGAGACCGATCCCCGGGGCGAAGCCCCCAGATCCGAAAGACCTGGTGCGAGTTCGGGACCGGTTGACGTTCCTCTACGTCGAGCGGTGCACGATCAATCGTGACTCGAACGCGGTCACTGTGGCTGATGGCCATGGAATCGCCCACGTCCCAGCGGCGGCGCTGTCGGTGCTGCTGCTGGGACCCGGGGTTCGGATCACTCACTCGGCGGTGTCTGTCCTCTCCGAGAGTGGATCGACCATCGTGTGGGTTGGTGAGAACGGGGTGCGATACTACGCGCACGGCTCACCGCCCTCGCGTTCCTCGAGGTTGTTGGAGGCACAGGCGCGCGCGGTGAGTGATCCGTCGATGCGTCTGACTGTTGCGCGCAACATGTACTTGATGCGCTTTGCGGGTGAGGACGTGTCGAAGCTGAGTCTTCAGCAGCTGAGGGGACGCGAGGGCGCTCGGGTGCGTCGCTTGTATCGTGAGCACTCGCAGCGTACGGGGGTGCCCTGGGATCGACGCGAGTACGATCCCGAGAACTATGAGGATGGTTCGGTTGTGAATCAGGCTCTCTCGGCTGCGAATTCGGCGATCTACGGGATTGTCCACGCGGTCATCGTCGCGCTGGGATGCAGTCCCGGGCTGGGGTTTGTGCACAACGGGAACTATCGGTCATTTGTGTACGACATTGCGGACCTGTACAAGGCCGACCTCACGATTCCGATCGCTTTTGATGTCGCGGCTTCTCCGACTGACGAGGCCGTGGGCAGTGCCGCTCGTAAGGCCGTCCGCGATGCCGTGCGAGAGTTTCATCTGCTCGAGCGGTGTGTCGCGGACATCAAGGGTCTGCTGTCGGTGTCAGGTGCCTTGGATGTTGAGGACGAGGACCTGATCGTCGACGACTTGCGACTGTGGGATGACCGCGAGGGCACAGTTGCCGCGGGCGTGGCGTATGAGGAGAGCGGGTCCTGGTGATCGTCCTCGTGCTGTCTGCTGTCCCGGAAGGTTTGCGCGGGCACGTGACTCGATGGTTGATGGAAATTTCCCCGGGGGTATTCGTAGGGACGTTGTCCGCACGGGTCCGTGAGCGCCTGTGGGATATCGTCACCGAGAACATGAAGACAGGGCGTGCCGTCATGGTCTACCGGGCACGCAACGAACAGGGCCTCGAGTTCCTGACGTGGGGTGATCCCTGGAAGCCCGTCGATTTCGATGGGCTGACGCTCATGATGCGCCCCTACTACTCCGAAGGCCGAGGCCAATACTCCGAACCCGATCCTGCGGCGCGTCAGTTGCGTAAGCGTCCATCAATGAGTAACTTTCAGAAGAGGCGCAAAGCTCAAGGCTTTCCAAGATCTGACCGATCTGCGCGATAAAAGCGCAGGTCAGGAAGTGTTTTCCCCGCGTGAGCGGGGATGAGCCCACACGCCGCCGCCACCTGCGGCCATGGCGAACGTTTTCCCCGCGTGAGCGGGGATGAGCCCGTCCGTAACGTCAACGGGCAGGAATCGATCACGTTTTCCCCGCGTGAGCGGGGATGAGCCAGGTCACCCGCCAGGACGACGAAACCCCGGAGCCGTTTTCCCCGCGTGAGCGGGGATGAGCCTCTACCAGCTCACCAAGATCGCTCTCAAGGAGGGTTTTCCCCGCGTGAGCGGGGATGAGCCTCGGGGAAGTCTGCCGACTCGTCGTTCGCCTTAGTTTTCCCCGCGTGAGCGGGGATGAGCCCACGGCAGAGATCTCGAGTACGAGGAAGCAGAGGTTTTCCCCGCGTGAGCGGGGATGAGCCGCGTCCGCTGCGGGCCTTTCTAATCGAGCCGAAGTTTTCCCCGCGTGAGCGGGGATGAGCCTCCGCCCCTCGGACGCGGAGCCCTTGACCTCGGGTTTTCCCCGCGTGAGCGGGGATGAGCCCCCTTGATACCGTCCGCCATACGCGACACTGAGGTTTTCCCCGCGTGAGCGGGGATGAGCCGGGGTATGGATTGAGTGGTGTATATTACCCCCAGTTTTCCCCGCGTGAGCGGGGATGAGCCCTGGTGGGGCGTGGCGGATGTGTTCAAGAATCAGTTTTCCCCGCGTGAGCGGGGATGAGCCCTCACCGCCCGCATCACCGATGACACCTGCGAGGTTTTCCCCGCGTGAGCGGGGATGAGCCTCCTCTGACCCTGTGCGCATCGAGATGCCGACCGTTTTCCCCGCGTGAGCGGGGATGAGCCCGCCGCGTGGTGGCTGTACGTCCCCTACATCAAGTTTTCCCCGCGTGAGCGGGGATGAGCCCAAAATTGTCTATCCCCAGTGGATTGGGGCATCGTTTTCCCCGCGTGAGCGGGGATGAGCCCCCACCTCGTCGGCGAGGGCATGCGCTTCCCTCGTTTTCCCCGCGTGAGCGGGGATGAGCCCGCACTCTGCACGGAGCTGATCATCCCCTTGATGTTTTCCCCGCGTGAGCGGGGATGAGCCCCGTCCAGCCCCTGGGCGGCGGCCGCATACGCTGTTTTCCCCGCGTGAGCGGGGATGAGCCCGCTCAGAAGGTCCCGCGTCTCTCGATTAACGAGTTTTCCCCGCGTGAGCGGGGATGAGCCCGAGGTGATGGGCTGTCCGGTCTTGCGTTCGTAGTTTTCCCCGCGTGAGCGGGGATGAGCCGCGATCCACCGCATCGAGACCGAGCAGACCAGAGTTTTCCCCGCGTGAGCGGGGATGAGCCCCATTCCACGACGACAGACACGGCGGCTTTGATGTTTTCCCCGCGTGAGCGGGGATGAGCCTCGAGAGCCTCGCCCGCGAGGTCAAAGGCATGGGTTTTCCCCGCGTGAGCGGGGATGAGCCCCGGGAGTACATGCCCGCCGCCGGAACTGGATGGTTTTCCCCGCGTGAGCGGGGATGAGCCCCCGGCGCATCCACGCACGCGTCAGCCCCAATCGTTTTCCCCGCGTGAGCGGGGATGAGCCCCTGACGACGACGTTCGAGTCATCGAGGAGGTGGGTTTTCCCCGCGTGAGCGGGGATGAGCCCCATGGCGTCGTAATCGTCAACCTCGGTGGGGTGTTTTCCCCGCGTGAGCGGGGATGAGCCCCCGGGGAGCACGGCTCAGCTTCTCGGCTGGTTGTTTTCCCCGCGTGAGCGGGGATGAGCCCACGTGCCTGGGTGTTGGGCCCGCACACGTTGTGTTTTCCCCGCGTGAGCGGGGATGAGCCGCACGCGCCCCTCTGCATGCCGAGCCAGAATGCGTTTTCCCCGCGTGAGCGGGGATGAGCCACCGACCCGCAGGCCGTAGCAGCACGCGGTCTCGGTTTTCCCCGCGTGAGCGGGGATGAGCCCGCAGAAGGCGCCCCGGCGCACCAGGACCATATGTTTTCCCCGCGTGAGCGGGGATGAGCCCGGGGCGCTCCGCGTGGGTGCGCAAGCGATCGTGTTTTCCCCGCGTGAGCGGGGATGAGCCCTACGCCGCACTCCAATCACCCGAGGAGCCACCGTTTTCCCCGCGTGAGCGGGGATGAGCCCGGCCAGGAGTCGATCACGCTCTCAAACGGAGCGTTTTCCCCGCGTGAGCGGGGATGAGCCCTCCGCTCGGCGCTTCTCCGTCTCGTTGAGGTCGTTTTCCCCGCGTGAGCGGGGATGAGCCGGGCACGACGTTGCTCGAGCGGCACGTTGGCTTGTTTTCCCCGCGTGAGCGGGGATGAGCCCTAGGTCGAATACGCGGACCCTCGGACGCGCGTGTTTTCCCCGCGTGAGCGGGGATGAGCCCCGCCCTGGTGTCGTCCAGGGCCTTGAGGGCGAGTTTTCCCCGCGTGAGCGGGGATGAGCCCCGCCGATCAGCGGCGCGTCCTGGAGCTGCGCCGTTTTCCCCGCGTGAGCGGGGATGAGCCGTCGTGCCCTGACCGGTAATGCCAGCCATGTTTGTTTTCCCCGCGTGAGCGGGGATGAGCCCTGGAGGCCGCGCCCCGCCCACCGTCCGGTGTGGTTTTCCCCGCGTGAGCGGGGATGAGCCCATCACGCAGGCGGTCGCCCGCGACGTGCTGGGGTTTTCCCCGCGTGAGCGGGGATGAGCCATGACCTCCATCAACGAAATCAAGGACCGTTTGGTTTTCCCCGCGTGAGCGGGGATGAGCCCGACGCCATGAGTCCGTCCGCTCCCTTGTCGAAGTTTTCCCCGCGTGAGCGGGGATGAGCCTTTCGCCCGCTGCCCAGGCGAGAACATTCTGTGCGTTTTCCCCGCGTGAGCGGGGATGAGCCCGCGCCGGTCTTCGCCAGCGGCTCGGCAAAGAAGTTTTCCCCGCGTGAGCGGGGATGAGCCTCCGCCACTGGTGTGATGCCCTCGAAGGTGTGGGTTTTCCCCGCGTGAGCGGGGATGAGCCCAAGCAATGCCCCCCATGGGGTCGCGCAGGCCAGTTTTCCCCGCGTGAGCGGGGATGAGCCCCCGCGCATAGGCCGGGGCCGCACGGACGAACCGTTTTCCCCGCGTGAGCGGGGATGAGCCCAGGAGCGGAAGAACGCTGGTGTGTAAGGCTCGGTTTTCCCCGCGTGAGCGGGGATGAGCCCGAGTCCGTCCGCAAGGAGCTGGGCGACGTCGAGTTTTCCCCGCGTGAGCGGGGATGAGCCCACCTGTAGGTGTTCATTCCTGGCCCTTCCTGCGTTTTCCCCGCGTGAGCGGGGATGAGCCCTCGCAGACACCCCCGGCGACTGGGCGGCCTGGGTTTTCCCCGCGTGAGCGGGGATGAGCCCTGGACGCCGTCATCGAGGACCAGATTCACCTGGTTTTCCCCGCGTGAGCGGGGATGAGCCCGCGAGTGCGTTCAGGCCCTTACGCACGTTGGTGTTTTCCCCGCGTGAGCGGGGATGAGCCTCGAAACGGAGGCCCCTACTCACGCCGAAAAATGTTTTCCCCGCGTGAGCGGGGATGAGCCGGTCGTCAAGGGTGAGTTCAAGCGGGACGCGCCGTTTTCCCCGCGTGAGCGGGGATGAGCCTCCGTTACGATTCATCGAGTCGATGCAGAATTGGTTTTCCCCGCGTGAGCGGGGATGAGCCCGTTCGGCGGCCGCCCATGTATCCTCCTCCATGGTTTTCCCCGCGTGAGCGGGGATGAGCCCGATCTGCTTCTCGGGCTCCACACTGACCCGTTGTTTTCCCCGCGTGAGCGGGGATGAGCCCCGACGGTCTTGTCGTTGCCGACGTTCTCGTGAGTTTTCCCCGCGTGAGCGGGGATGAGCCCTGGACCGCGCCCGAAGGCAGGACCAGAAGCAGCGTTTTCCCCGCGTGAGCGGGGATGAGCCCCTCCATGTTGTACTCGTACACGGTCAGCTCGCGTTTTCCCCGCGTGAGCGGGGATGAGCCCAAGTCCGAGACGTTCAGGAACTTCATCGACGGGTTTTCCCCGCGTGAGCGGGGATGAGCCCAAGTTGTCGGCGTACCGTTGCACGTGGGCGAGGTTTTCCCCGCGTGAGCGGGGATGAGCCCCCGAATTCTCCCGCTCAGCTCCTCTCCTGGTTGTTTTCCCCGCGTGAGCGGGGATGAGCCGCGATCACCCGGGCGACAGGGGTCAAGACGGTGGTTTTCCCCGCGTGAGCGGGGATGAGCCGACGCCGCCGTATCGGCAAAGGCCTTCATCTGGTGTTTTCCCCGCGTGAGCGGGGATGAGCCCGGTCGGATGAGGGTTCGCCGTGCTTGCACTCGGTTTTCCCCGCGTGAGCGGGGATGAGCCCCACGGGCAGGGGGACGCCGGCAGCGATCAGCGGTTTTCCCCGCGTGAGCGGGGATGAGCCCAGCGTCTGAGCGCGCCGCTTCCACGCATCCACGTTTTCCCCGCGTGAGCGGGGATGAGCCCGCGCCTGCCACGCCGGGCAGTTCCTTGGGGTCGTTTTCCCCGCGTGAGCGGGGATGAGCCCGCCCGCCCGGCGCGCACGGTTATGCCACGCCAGTTTTCCCCGCGTGAGCGGGGATGAGCCGTGGGCGCAACACGCTTGAAAACGCGCGGGTTGGTTTTCCCCGCGTGAGCGGGGATGAGCCCTTGGGGTCCTGCTCGGGGGAGGCCGTGTAAGGGTTTTCCCCGCGTGAGCGGGGATGAGCCCAGATGACTTTCGCGTAAGTTATGTCACGCATTGTTTTCCCCGCGTGAGCGGGGATGAGCCCCTTATCCACAGAGTCGGACATACCAAGGCTCAGTTTTCCCCGCGTGAGCGGGGATGAGCCCGTCTATAACGTCACGATCGATGCGCCGATGCTGTTTTCCCCGCGTGAGCGGGGATGAGCCCCCGACCCGCACACCTGACGGCGATCTCATCGTGTTTTCCCCGCGTGAGCGGGGATGAGCCCTTCGCGCCCGGATCGTTGGCCTTCTGCCCAAAGTTTTCCCCGCGTGAGCGGGGATGAGCCCGCGAGGCCAGGACCAGCTCCTGACCCGTCGAGGTTTTCCCCGCGTGAGCGGGGATGAGCCCCCACCGACCCGAGCGGCTCGACCGAGCAGCTCGTTTTCCCCGCGTGAGCGGGGATGAGCCCCGCACGTCGTGCGCCTGCGTGCCGCTCACGAAGTTTTCCCCGCGTGAGCGGGGATGAGCCCGAGTGCGAGGCTGGCGTATGCCCGCGCACACGGTTTTCCCCGCGTGAGCGGGGATGAGCCCCGACTACCATCGACGCCGCAGCGCTTCGCCGCGTTTTCCCCGCGTGAGCGGGGATGAGCCCGTCAGCCTGTACGGCGGCCCGCCGATCCAGATGTTTTCCCCGCGTGAGCGGGGATGAGCCCGCGCTGAAGCAGCTCCCCGGCTGGTTCGGCCCGTTTTCCCCGCGTGAGCGGGGATGAGCCCAGCAACGAGGCTACTCAACCGCACGCGGATACGTTTTCCCCGCGTGAGCGGGGATGAGCCCCACACCGCACACCGCCGCCACATCGTGAGATGGTTTTCCCCGCGTGAGCAGGGATGAGCCGCCCTCACGCGTCACCGGCACACCCACAAGCAGGTTTTCCCCGCGTGAGCGGGGATGAGCCCTGGATACGCAGACGCGCGCGGTCCTCGGGCGTGTTTTCCCCGCGTGAGCGGGGATGAGCCGGACACAGTCGACGAGGTCGTGGCGTGCACCGTGTTTTCCCCGTGTGAGCGGGGATGAGCCCTACAGGAAGCCGCATAACGGCTACCATATTAAGCGTCTAAGTTTCGGAGCGCAGTTCAATACTAGGCCGGGACTCAGTGCGTCCGATGCATACCCTCACGCGGAGGCTGGGACGGTCAGGCTCCGTGTCGGCGAGCCGCCACCGCCAGTGCACCCAGCAGGCTCAGCATGCCGACCTCAGCGAGGGTGCCAGCCATGTCGGCGCCTGTGCGAGCCAGCTGCTTCGGCGCGGGAGCCGAAGGTGCGGGAGCCGAAGGAGGGGTGGCGTGGCCGGGGGAGTGGACGAGCCCGGCGTCGAGGGGGCCGACGGGGTCGGTGTGACCGATGGTGTCGGTACAGTCGAAGGAGTCGGCGTCACTGGCGGGGTAAGCGTCGGGGGTTTTCACTACATGAAGCCTTCTGGCGGCGTGTCATCGGCGTGTCGGATGCCCGTGTCGTGCAATTCCCTCTGATTGGTAGTGGTGAGGTCGCGCCATAGGGCTGCGGGGTCTCGTGGTCGCCAGAAATTTCGCATGCAATTCCTGTGAATGAATTTCAGATGCTGCAATTTAATCGTTGGTATTCCGCGGGTTTTGAGGCTGTGTCAATTCGTGTCGTGGGGGAATTGCCTGCGAAATTTGTCTGGGGTGGGTGCTGTGACCATCCTTGGGGGTTGCGGCTTCGATCCGCGGGTCCTTGTGGTCCCTGAGGCGGGTTCTGTAGGCGTTGCGGCGACTCCCACACCGTAACTGCTGCTACCCGCGGGCATCGCGGCCTGGCCCAGTCGTCCATGGGCACTGCAATTGGGCTCGCAGGCCCGTCCGATGGGGTAAGCGTTGGGGGTTTGCGCCATGCGAAGCGCTCTGGCGGTGTGAAGTCGGCGTGTCGGAGCCTTGGATGGCGTAAATCCCCCCGTTTGGTGGCAATGGGGTCACGGTTTGAGGAGGTGTGGCGCCCAAATCGCAGACCACTTCGGCGAAAAACCTTGAAAATAGTGTGTTGGGGGCGAGGTGGTCTGCGTTTTGGGCGCAATGGTGTTCTGGCATGGGTTTTGTTCGCACGTGGGCCCGCTATTGCGAGTGCTAACCCGCTATTTGGGGCGTGGGCGGGGCTGCCCAGGCTCGCATTAGCGGGTTAACGTGCGGATTAGAGGGCCGACGTGCGGAATAGGGGGTTAACGTGCGCAGAAGAGGGTGTGTGCACATGAGAGGGAGCTGCTCTAGATGTTGCCACCCGCGCCGATGTTGTCCGTGCTGTCGCATTGGTTGGGCAGTTGCAACCGCGCCACAGGCGGCGGGTGGCGCACAGTAGTCGCCAGGCAAAACGAAAGCCCCGAAGCTTACGCTTCGGGGACTTGCTGGTGGCTCCGACCGGCGTCGATCCGGTGACCTTTCGATTTTCAGTCGAACGCTCTACCAACTGAGCTACAGAGCCAAGACCTGAACCAAAAGGTCTGGTCGGCGACCCCGACGGGACTTGAACCCGCGACCTCCGCCGTGACAGGGCGGCGCGCTAACCAACTGCGCTACGGGGCCTTACAACAGGTAAGACCTATTGAATTGTTCCAGTCACGATAGCGACCGGTGGTACCCCCAACGGGATTCGAACCCGTGTCGCCGCCGTGAAAGGGCGGTGTCCTAGGCCGCTAGACGATGGGGGCCTGCTTGGCCGTCGAACTGGCGTCCGAAGACGGGAGATAGTTTAGGCAGAACGCGCGCGGTGCGTCAAAACGAACGAGAGTGACAGCTGACACATTACCGGAAAACGTTGCAATTGTGCGGAATTCACAGGATTTCATCAGCTACGCGACCTACCCTTGATGCATGACTATGACACCAGCACGCGGTGCCCTCGCCCAGGCCTCGGACGCCCTCACGCAGGCGATTGCCGACCCTCAATCCGGGGCGGAGGCCGCCGTCGCCACGACCATTGACTTCACCCTCCTGATTCTCGGCCCAATCGTTAGCGCCTTTGTGGGTGTCATCGTCTCGGTCGTCATGTCTGCGCTCTTGCGTAAGGCTTTCGCGAAGGCTGCCACGGCCTCGTCGATCCTAGCGCGCGTGCGCCGCCCGGGCCACTTCACCTTCGCCGCCTGGGGAGCGTGGGCGGGGCTCGGCATCGCTTTGGTCAACCCGAATCTGTCCGACTGGAACGGCACGTCGATCACGACCTTCCTCATGCACGTGCTCCTCATCCTCGCCCTCGCGTGCCTCACGTGGATGGCCTACGCCGCCGCCTGGGTGTTCGAGGACGCCGCCAAAGCCCGCCAGGAATCTGACCAGGGGCGTTCGCGCCGTTTCGAGACGCAGGCGCAGGTGCTGCGCCGCTTCACCCAAGGGATCGTCGTCGTCGTCGGCGTGGTTGCCATCATCGGCACGTTCGAGGTCGCCCGCCAGGCCATGACGACCGTCTTGGCCTCTGCTGGCGTCCTCTCGGTCATCGCCGGTCTCGCGGCCCAGCAGACTCTCGGTAACGTGTTCGCCGGCCTGCAGCTGGCCTTCACCGACGCGATCCGCGTGGGTGACGTCGTCGTCGCCGGCGACAAGCAGGAGACGGGTTCCGTCGAGGAAATCACACTCTCCTACGTGGTCGTGCGCATCTGGGATGAGCGCCGCCTCATCATTCCGTGCCGCTACTTCACGCAGACGCCCTTCGAGAACTGGACGCGTCGCGCCGCAGCCCAGCTCGGCACCGTTGAGCTCAAGCTCGACTGGTCTGCGCCCATGACCCTCATCCGCACGAAGGTCGAGCAGCTCCTGACTTCCACGGACCTGTGGGATGGGCGCACGTGGGGTGTGCAGATCACCGACTCCGACGAGTACACGGTGACCGTGCGCGTCCTGGTCTCCGCGAAGAACTCCGGACACCTGTCCGACCTGCGCGCGTACCTGCGCGAGCAGCTCATCTCGTGGATCGTCGCGGAAGAGCCGTGGGCGCGCCCCGCTCAGCGCATCGAGCCGCGCCAGACCGTGACCGTCGAGCAGGACATGAGCCGCGAACGCATCGCGCGCCTGGCCGCCGAGCTTGCGGGGATCTCCGGCACGAACGAGGCCGTGGCCGCCACGGGCGTGTCGCCCGCCCACCCCGTCGCAGGGGAGCGCACGTCCGCAGGTAGTGCGACGGGAGGCGCCGCGTCCGCCGCTGGCGCCATGCCTGCGGGCGTTTCGCCCAAGGATCCCGCCCATGCCGCGCGCATGGTCGCCGCCCGCCGTAAGGCCAAGCGCGCTCGCCGCCGCGCGATGGCGGACCGCCAGCGCGAACTCGCCGAGGGTGGACCCGCCGCTTCGCACGACGAGACCCAGGTGATCTCCAAGGCCGCGCTGCGCAAGATCATCGAGGCCGCCGGCAACGCGAACCCGCAGCTCACGCAGACCCTCACCGCGACCTCCATCGGGCGGGGAGAGCGCTTCTTCTCCGGATCCGCCGACGCCGATGAGCGCGCCGCCGCCCTCGAGGGCCCCGGCGAAGAGGCCTACGCCGAGCGCGAGGCCGGGGTTCGTCGCGCCCAGGAACGCCGCGAAGGCCACAAGAACCGCAGCTCGGACGCCCTGGATCCCGAGGCGACCCTCGCCTTGGCGGCCGTCGGCGTCGAGCCGGTCGTGCCCGAGAATGTAGAGGCTCAGCCGGGTCAGGACACCGCGCACGCTGCCGGTGATGCCATCGGTTCCGGCGAGGCTCAGGGGGCTGTCGCGTCCGCCCCATCCGCCGCGAACAGCGCCACGCCCGGAGAAATCACCGAGGCCAATGCCACCGTCGAGAAGGCCGGCGCGCCCGAGGCCGGAACCGATGCCGGCGAGCCTGCTGCCGGATCCGAGGCCTCACCCGAGGAACCTACCGCTGATGATGTCTCCGCGGAGAGCGCCGCGACCGATGGCACGGCCGCGACCGAGTCCGCCGCCGATGCTGGTGCATCCGAGGCTGACAGCTCCGACGCTGGCGCATCCGCCGACTCTGGCGACTCACGCGCCGCAGACGCCCACACCGCCGCGGCACAGGAAGCCGCCGCCCCCGCCGACGCTCCCGAGCGCGAGGACGCACCTGCCCCCGACACCCCCGACGAGCCGACCGTCCACCCCGGCTGGTACGCGGTTGCCGAAGAGGCGCGCCTCGACGCGGAAACTCGCCCCACGCCCACGGTGAAGCCCGCGCGCGTGTCCATCATGGACTTCTTCCCGGCCGTCGCCCCCACGGGCGCCGAGGCCGACGTCCTGCGCGCCGTCACCGGCCAGATCCCGGTCGTCGAACGTCTCGAGCAGGAGTCCGATGCGGGCGAGTCCGTGGCGACTGCGACGGACGACGAGACCGCGACGGACGAGGAGTCCACGACCCCCAAGGTCGCGAACCCGGACCCGTCGGAGCGCGAGGAGTCAGCGTCTGAGGGGGCTGCCCCCGAGGCTGACGTTTCGGAGGCCGAGGACGTGGATGAAGCCCCTGGCGACGACGAGACTGCCGCACCCGACGAGCCCGCCGCCCAGGCGGAGGGTGAGGAGGCCGCAGACGATGCGGATAACGCCGAGGAGTCAGACACCGACGTCGAGGCTGCCGACGTCGAGGCAACCACCGTCATTGACCCCGTGGAGGCCGCCGAGGCCGGCGCGCTCGACTCCGACGCTACGCAGGTTCTTCCCGCGGTCGATGAGCCCGTGGACGAGACCCTCGTGATGCCGGTCGCAGCCGTCACCGAGCCGGCGTCTGAGGCCGCGCAGGCTTCTGAGACCGAGGACGCCGCAGCGGAAGAGGAGGCCCCAGCGAAGAAGGAGACCGCTAAGAAGACGTCCTCCTCCAAGGCTGGCGCGAAGAAGACCGCCGCCAAGAAGGGCGCCGCCAAAAAGGCAGCTCCCAAAAAGGCGGCAGCGAAGAAATCCTCAGGCGCAGGGCCCGCCACCGATGAGTGATGGGGACAGGTGAACGGGCCACGGCCTCGTGACTGAGGTCGGCGCGAGGAAAGCGGACCGCCCGCACCCACGCACATGTGTGCACGGGTGCGGGCGGTCCGCGACAAGAGAGACATGAACGCTCCCGCCCCCACTGCCCGCGGCGGATCTTCGGCAAACGCGGGCTCGCAGCGGTGAGCGCGGACTGAGCCCCCGCCTCGTCGATGGAGCCGCGCGAGGAAAGCGTTCGCACGCGTGCGAGGGCGCGGGCCGCGCGGGACAATAGACGTATGAACGCTACCGATCCCGCTGCCCGTACCGACGCCGAGTGGAAGAAGCTCTTGAGCCCCATGCGCTACCACGTGCTGCGCGAGGCCGGCACCGAGCGCCCCTTCACCGGTGAGCTCCTCGACGAGGCGCGCGTCGGTACATACTCGTGCGCGGCCTGCGGGTCCGCTCTCTTCGACTCCGACGCGAAGTTCGACTCCTCCTGCGGGTGGCCCTCCTTCTTTCAGGCCCACGACGGCGCGACCGTCGAGAGCGTCGACACCAGCCACGGCATGATCCGCACCGAAGTGCGCTGCGCGACGTGCGGCTCCCACCTCGGCCACGTATTCCCCGACGCCCCCGACCAGCCCACCGGCATGCGCTACTGCATGAACTCGGCGGCCCTCACCTTCGCGCCCGCCCAGTGAACGCGCCCGCCCAGTGAACGCGCCCGACCAGTGAACGCACCCGCCCAGCGCCCCGTCACCGACCGCATCCCGCCCCAGCTCTACATCGTTGGCTCCGGCCTCATCCAGTATGTGGGCGCGGCGCTCGCGGTCATCGCCTTCGCGTCCGTCGATCCTGCCTCGGTCGCCTGGTGGCGAGTCCTGACCGGCGCGGTCGTCCTCCTGGCCTGGAAGCGTCCGTGGCGTGGCGGTCTCACGCGTTCTGACCTGGCGATTTCCGCGCTGTTCGGCATCATCATCCTGACGATGAACTCCTCGTTCTACGAGTCGATCGCGCGGATTCCCCTGGGGACCGCCGTGTCCATCGAGTTCATCGGCCCGGTCGCCGTCGCCGTCCTCCGAGGCCGTGGCTGGCGTCCGCGCATCGCCGCCGTCCTCGCGTTCGCGGGGGTTGCGTGCATCGGCGGTCTCGCCCTTGACCTGAGCGTGCCGAGCGTGCGCGTCGGCGTGGCCTGGATCCTCCTCGCGGCCCTCGCCTGGTCGGCCTACATCGTCGTCGGGCAGAAGGCCTCAACCACGCGCGACGGGGTGACGAACCTGGCGCTCGGCTGCGCGTGGGGCACCCTGTTTTTCGCGCCTTTCCTTGGTCCCGGCGCGATGGCGGCCACGGCCTCGTGGAAGCTGATCGCCATCGTCATCGGCGTGGGCCTGCTGTCCACGGCGATTCCCTACACGTTCGAGGCGCTCGCGATGCGTCGCCTGGCGGCGTCGACCTTCGCGCTGTTCGCCGCGATCCTGCCGGCCACGTCCGCGCTGGTCGGAGCCGTGATGCTGCGCCAGATCCCCGGCGTCTTCGAGCTGATCGGCCTGGTCCTGGTGTCGGTTGCGGTCTGGCTGGCCTCGCGCGAGTAAGGGCCCTGCGCGGGTTGTTTTGCGGGTCGGCGGCGATACCCCAACCGATAGTCGCGGCTGGGCCGTGAAAGATGGCGTCGTCCGCTGATTTCATCGTGATGAGGCGCGCGTTCTGGATAGTTTGTGGCGATCTGGATAGGTTAATAACCTATCCGGATGTGCATTACCTATCCGGATGTGTGCGACGTGTCCACGGTGCCGCGGCCTTGGTTCCCGCGCGCTCCTCGTATCGGTTGCGGTCGGCAGGCCTTGCGCGAGGAAGGGCGAGCAAGGGTGGTCAGAGCGGGTATTAATGCTGGCGCGATGACGCTCACGCAAACGCTATCGCCGGTGTTGATATTACGACGGGTTTGATGACACGGATCAGGTGGGCGTTGAATACCCTCAGTCGAGGCTGAGCTGGCGCGGCGTGTGCTTGCCGCCGCGGGCGATCACCCAGAACGCGAACCACGCACCGGCGGAGCCGACGATCATGACGAGCACCATCGGTACGGCGCTGTCGCCGCCCGAGGTCGCCAGGGGAGCGGCGATGCCGTTCGCGATCGACTGGAACACGCCCATGACGGACGAGGCCGTGCCCGCGTGCTCGCGCGCCTCACTCATGGCCTGCGCGCCCGAGTTGCCGAAAATGAACGCGTTCGCCGTCATGACCAGTGCGAAGCCCACGCACGTGAGAATCAGCGGCAGGTCGAGGACGAACGTCGAGATCGCGAGTGTCACCACGCCGGTCGCGGCGATCGTCAGGCCCGTGACGATGAGCGTGCGCGGCGTGAAGTGCGAGATCAGGCGCACGTTGACCAGCGCGAAACCGGTCGACAGCAGGGCGTTGAACGCGAACACCCACGCGAAAGCCATGGGGGACAGGCCCAGCGGCCCCTGCAGGACGTACGTGGCGTTTGAGATGTAGCCGAACATGCAGAAGCTCGAGAAGGCGTTGGTCAGCATGAAGCCCACGAAGGGGCGGATGCGCACGACCTGAACGAGGCCGTGGAAGAACCGCGGAATGCCGCCGGGGTGGCGGCGCTCCTCGGGCAGGGATTCGGGCACGACGAACCACGCGAGGGCCGCCATGAGCAGCGTGAAGGCGGCGAGTGCCCAGAAAACGACCCTCCACGTCGCGTGCGTGATGATGAACGCGCCGAGGACCGGGGCGAGCATCGGCGCGAAGCCGACGATCGCCTGGATGAGGCTCATGGCGCGTGCCAGCGTCTTGCCGTGCGCGACGTCGACGAGGATCGCGCGCGCCACCGAGGAGGCGACGCCGCCGCCGAGGCCCTGGAAGACTCGGCCCACGAGGAGCACCCAGATGTTGGGCGTGAACACGCAGATCATGGAGCCGACCAGGGCGATGATGCCACCCGCGACGAGGGGACGGCGGCGCCCGATCTGGTCCGAGATGGCGCCGCCCAGGACCTGGCCGGACGCGTAGCCCACGAAGAAGGTTGTGAGCGTGAACCCGAGCATCGTCGAGTTCGTCGCCAGGTCCGCCGTGATCTGCGGGAACGCGGCTGAGTACATGTCGGTCGCCATCGGGGGCACGGCGTTCTGCACAGCCAGCGTGATCAGCAGGGCAACCGTGAGCGCCCCGCCGATGATGCCATCGCGGTCCTGGGTGTCGTTTGTCGTCATGATGTGATTGTGCACCCGTGGGGACGCTAAATAGATGATTCGGTCGATTATTTGACGCATCTCGCACGTCGCAGGGGCTGGTGTACACACATGTGCTCAGGCGGGCAGTGTGCCTGCCGCGCGAACGTCTCGACCGCGCTCACTCCTCGTCCGCGAGCGCCTCCAATGCGTCCGCCGCGGCCTCGATCTCCTGGCGCGTCGGGCACGTCGCCCTGCCGGGCGTGGCCGTGGCGAGGGCGCGTGCGCACACCGCGAGCCGGATCGCCCGTTCGATGGGCAGGCCCCTGGCGAGAGACGCCGCGAAGACACCGGAAAACACGTGCCTGGCCTCGAGTGGGTCCTCGGCCCCGAAAGGCGGTGCCGGGCAGTGAGTAACCGTCGGCCAACTCAAGTCCTCTCCGCCGTAATTCGGCCTGGAGAAGTGGGCCCCCTCCGGCCCCGAGGGAACGAGCGCGTGGCAATCGAAGAGCCTGGCGGCCTCGAAAGCTGCGCCGCGGAACGTACGGCTGACATCGAAGGCGCTGCGGTCGCCGGTCATGCGAGTGCCCATCCCCCCGACCTCATCCTGGCCAATAACGAAGACGGTGTTGTCGAAGGGAATGCCAGAAGGCATCTGCGCTCGGGAGGACGTGTCGAGGACGAGGCGCACATGCTCGGGCAAGCGCAGGAGTGCCTCGCGAGCGGCATCATCGTTTCCCAGGTCCCCATAGTCGTATCCGTACGCGCCCGCAAACTCGCCGTCGTAGTAGAGCACGTCGGCCGGGCCCATCGTCTGGGTGAACTCAGCCCACGCATGGGTTGGCACCGCGCACTTGTCTATCATCGCCCTGACGACGAGGTGTTGCCCCGCATCGTCGGTGATCGTCACTCGGTAGCCGTTGTCCATTCCCGGGATGCGTGGCCCCGCGTTGATGATGCCCTCTCGTTGCAGGATTTCCTCGATGAGCGAGGCGTGGGGGCCTTCGCCGATCGGGCCGAGGGAGACGGCCTCGAGCCCCATGCGTCGAGCAGCGCGCAGGACCTCGATGCCTCCGACCAGCTCCATCCCCTCGTCGATGGCCCACACGTCCCCACCCGGCTCGGGGAAGGAAGACACATGTAGCGACTGATTGAGCACGAGCTGGCCCATGTAGGCGACGCGCCCCACGGGAGCGCCTCCGCGCGCGGGACCGAGCGGAGTCGGCGGCGACACCTGCGTGAACAGTGTCCGTCGCGTCATTCGGGTGGAGTCGGGATCCTCGAACGGGGAAGGCGCGTTGGGCGACTCCCAGGCCGCTGTGGCACCCTCGTCGGACGCATCGTTGTCGTCAGCTGCGCCATCCGTGGGCGCGGGGCGGCGCGCGACGAGGCGCTCGGCGAGCGACGTCAGGTCGAGGTCGTTGACTTCCTCGACCTGCATCCACGATCCGCGCCGCAATTCGTGATGGCCCTTCGCCTCGCCGCAGAGAGCACCGACGAGCGCGCTCATGAGGCTGGTGTCGCCTCCTATCCGCGTGATCCCGTAGCGCGAGAGCCAGTGCGCGAGGTACGTGCTCAGTCCGAAACACAGCGGGACCATGCGCGTGGGTTCCGGGGAGGAGCCGAATTGCTCGGTCAGGATCTGTGTGGGTGTCGTCGCCACCTGCATGGCGATGTTCATCGCCCGGCGCGTGGCCGCCACGACGTCTGGCTCCGGGCTCCAGGTGCCGCGCGGTTTCAGGGACTCCACGAGGTGGAGGGCCTCCCACAGGCGGTTGTACCTCGTCGATAGCCTCTCCTGAGTCCCGTCCACCTGGAGGGAGACGCCCGCGGCGAGGAGGGCCGCCGCCTGGAACTCCTGCCGGGTGAGGCATTCCCCTCCGCACGCCTCCCATACGGCCTGCGCGAAGGCCTCGGGATCGGCTGTCGAGGTCGCGATGCCGACGGGAATGGCGCGCACAAGCTGACGCCACCCCATCGGTGCAGTGTCCGTGCGCTCCCGGATGGCCGCCCCCGCCTCGTCACCGAGAAGGGTCGAGGCCGCCGCCAGGATCTCGCGCGTCACCTCCGTAATCGTTCCCTCGGGAACGCCGGGCTTGGTGGGGTGGACGACGTCACGATCCCGCCATGTCGGCGGCGGGCCGTAGGTGCTCTCGATCTCGTCGGGGGACATGCCGCGGGTGGGCAACCCGGCCGCGTCACCGATCGCGCAGGCCACCAGCACTGCGTGGGCGCGCTCAGAGCGTGAGTCCATGTCGCTTTCTCCTATTCTGCAGCCGTGTCTGCGGCGAGTGCGTCTGCTGCGGCCTCGATCTCCTCGCGCGTCGGGCACGAGGCCGGACCGGGCATGGTCGAGGCCAGGGCACCCGCGCAATTCGCCAGAAGGATGCACCGCTCGAGGGTTTGCCCCTGCGCGAGGGTGGCCGCCAACACGCCGTAGCGTGCGTGCTGGGACCCCAATCGATCCGTCGGTTCGACGGTCGGCGCTGGGAACCGGGTGACGTACGAAACTTCTGAGGTCTTGGCGCGCAGTGGGCGCGCGAGGTAGGACTCGTCTGTCTCTGTGTCGATCAGTGTGTAGCGGCCGAACATGTCTTCGACGAAACCGGCGGCGCGCTCCGGGTCCTGGCTGGCATCAAAAGCCGAACGATCGTGCACGATAGGCGCGCACAGGCCCTGCACTCCCCGCTGATGCAGCACCATGATTACGTTGTCTTTGGGAAGACGTGCAGGCCCGGCCTCACGCCTCGACGAGTCCAGGACGACTCGCACGTGCTCCGGCAGGTGAACGAGTGCGTTCTCGGCAGCGGAGAGAACCTCCCGAGAACGCCTCACTGCGCCGTCGACGAACAGGACGTCGGAGGGTCCCAGCGCGCGGATCGCCTCGTCCCATGCATGCTTGGGAACATTCTCGATGAATGAGAGCTTCGAGCGGTGGAAGTCTCCGATAACGTTCGACTCGTATCCGTTATCGCGCCCCCTCACACGCGGACCCGCGTCGATGATCCCCTCCCGAGCCAGTGCCTCGGCGATGATCGATGCGCGCGGCCCCTCACCGATCGGGCTGAGGCTCACGACCTCGACGCCCATGGCTCGGGCGGCTCGCATGGCCGTCAAACAAATGTCAATCTGGACGCCCTCACGGGTAGCCCACTCGTCCCCGCTGGGCAGAGGTTCGTCCGCGGACTGTCGGTCGTACCTGAGCGTTAGCTCGTTCATGAAGACGACGCGACCCGCGGGCGAATCGCCCCTGGCTGGGCCGAGCGGTGTCGGCCTGCTCTCCGGCTCGAAGGGTGCAGCTCGAGTGAGAATGGTCGACCCGGGGGCTTCGAAGGAAGACCAGCCGCCGTTCGAAGAATCTGAAGCCGAGTGTCCGACGGCTCGCCGTAGCCAGCTCTCGGGGGCGGGAGGACGCAGCTCAAGCAGCTGCCCGGTGACCCCGAGCAGATCGAGTTGAGCGTACCGCTCCACCCATTCCATCGAGCGGTAAGAGAAGTAACGACCGGGTGGAGAGAAATTGAACAGAAGCTCCGAACTGATGCGCAGCAGCCTCGGCTCCCCGCACAACTCTCCCAACTTGGTGGTGGATAGTGAACCGTAGCGATCACCGGGGACGAGGAAGGCCAATGGGATGAGGAGAGACGACGGGGTATAGCCGGAGAGTTTGTGAGTCAACGGGTTGATGGGTATGTAACTGTCGACCCGCACGGAGTTGGCCTGGAAGTTCAACGCTAGCCGCGTCGCCGTCAGGACATCGGGGCCGTCCTCTGGCTCACCGCGCGGTGTCATATCGGAGACGATCTGGACAGCCTCAACGAGGTGAATGTCGCGAGATTCGATGGACAAGGACACCGCCGTCGCGAGAAGCGCAGCCGCCTGAAATTCGTTCCGAGTCGTGCATCCGCACGCCGCCCACACGGTGTCTGCGAGGGCCTCGGGGTCAAGTGTCGACATCGCAATACCGATGGGTACCGCGCACAAGAGACGATCAAGCGCGCTCGCGGCGGGCGCTTGCCACTCGCCGGAACGAATAGCGTGGGCACCACCCGGGCCTCGCGTCAGCTGCGTGGCAACGGCCATGGCCTGCCTCGTCGCCTCCGATACCGTTTTCGTCGGCGCTTCCGGGTTAACAGGGTTGGCCATATCCGCGCGGACGAGGGCTGCCATTGCCGCGATTGCGCGGGGGAGTCGTGGATCCATTCTCGTGTCTCCTTGTCAGGCCTGATTGCGGGCCGCAAGCTTGTCGGCCGCAGCCTCGAGCGAATCGCGGGTGGGCAGCGAAGTTGGCGTGGTGAGTGCGGCCGCGCAATTCGCCAGCAGGATGCCCCGCTTGACCGGTATACCGAGCGCGAGGCAGGCCGCCAACGTTGCGGAATGAATGCTCGAGGTTTCCAGGTTCTGGTTCTTGGCGAGCGGGGGTGCCGGGGATTGAACGACGCGAGGACGGATGAAACGGGCTTCGTCGTGGGTGGGGCGGGCGTAGTACACCTGGCCATCGTCTGCGCGCAGCACGACATAGCGCATCGTCAGCATGGCGAGGGCCGCTGCCTGATCCCGGGGCTCGTCGTTTTCCTCGTAGAAGGGGAACGGAGGATAGTCGTCGTTGAAATGCCGGAAAAAGCCGCTCAAGCCGGGCCGTTGGGAGGCGCGCAGTGACACGATGACATTGTCGAGGGGAAGGTTCTCGAGGAAGCCCTTGTGAGAGGATGCGTCGAATACGACGCGAGCGTGATCGGGCAGGCCTGTCACAGCCTTGCGCAGGGCCCGCGTCATCGGCTGTTGGGCGAGCAGTGCGCCGTCGATGCACAGGACATCGGAGGGGCCCATCGATTGGATGGCTTCCGCCCACACCCGTGCAGCATCTTGGGGTAGTGGGCTCTTCGTCGAAACGGTCAGCCGCCAGCCGTTGTCGCCGGTAAAGATCAGTCGGTAGCCGTTGTCAGCCCCCGAGAATCGGGGACCGGCATCGATGATGCCCTCGCGAGCTAAGGCCTGCGAAATGGCCTCGGCATTGGGCCCTTCTCCGATCGGGCAGAGCGAGACGACCTCGGCTCCCATGCGTCGCGCCGCGACCAGTGCGCGGAACATGCCGCCCGTGGACTGGCCCAGTTCTTCGGCCCACACGTGCTCGCCGAAACTCGGGTACGTCTTGGAGTGCATGGCCTGGTCGTGGAGCAGCTCGCCGAGAACAAGCACGCGCCCGGTCTGAGGTCTGCCTCGGCGTGCGCCGAGCGGAGTGGGCGGGGTGGCAGGCTCAAAGTAGCGTTGACGCGTGTGCAGGCTCGATGAGCTGTCCTCGAACGAGGCTGGGGCTGAGGGGGCGACCGGCGGCGCGGATGCGCCCGGGGCGAGAGTGTCGCGGGGGTAAGGCGCGCGTGTGGCGAGCAGATTGTGTGCGCGATCCGCCAGGTTCAGCGGGCACGCGTCCTCAACCCGGGACAACCCGTAGGAGCGTAGGAAGCTCGCGCCTCGAACCGCTCCGACCAGCGCGCCGACGATGGACAGGATCGTGTGCGCCTGGGCGCCGAGACGCAGGGGAGAGGCTAGGAGACGGCGATCCTGGTAGCGTGCGGACAGAGCAAAAGCAGTCGGCACGATCTGGGCGGGAGAACTTCCGAACCCGATCTGGTTGCTGAGCCGCTCGAGAGAGAAGCCGATGTAGTCGTTGACGTCGCTTGCGATGTTCAACGCCCTGCGCGTCGCGGCCACGACGTCAGGCTCAGGACTCCACTCGCCGTGAGCCTCCATCGACGACACGATGTCGACGGCTCGCACGAGAGCGTCCTCCACGCGGAAGTTCGGACTGTCTAGGCTGATCGACACTGCGGCGGCAACCAGCGCCGTCGCCTGGAAGTCCTGGCGCGTGGGCTCCCGTTTCTGGCTGTTGTCCCACACGGCGTCTGCGAAGGCTTGGGGATTGCTTATCGAGGTGGCGATGCCGAGCTGGACGGCTCCGAGCATCAGGCCATACAAGCGATCAACGGGTGTCGTGAAGCAGGGGAACGTCGGCTGCTTCGTGGACTCGGTGGCCGCCATCAGAGAGAGAATGCTCTCGCTGAGGGGCACCGACTGACTGCCCTTATCGACCGTCGCGTCCACCTCAAGTGCCTGACCGTAGAAAAGGCCGACCATCGCCCCGTGGGCACGATCAAAGCGTGGATCCATGTCAGTTTCCCGACTCGCTCAGCGCGTCCGCCGCGGCCTCGATGTCCTCGCGCGTCGGGCACGAGGCCGGACCGGGCACGGTCGAGGCCAGGGAACCCGCACAGTTGGCGAGGACAAGGCCTCGCTCAAGTGGGATACCAAGGGCAAGTGATGCCGCCAGGACGCCGGTGTGGGCGTCGCCGGCCCCATTCGTATCGACGGCGTCGATGGTCGGGGTCGGGATGTGCGCGGCTGATGTTTCGCTATCGGGGCTGGCAGAGCGAGCAAAACAAGCGCCGGATGCTCCGAGGCGAATCAACATGTCGCGCCCCAGTGTCTGCGCGAGGCGGCAACTGAGAGAGTCAAAAGGCAGATAGCCGTCAAGTCGCGACTGCTTGGCGATTGCCCTCGCCTCGACGCTGTTCATCGAGATGATCGCATGGTGCGTGGGCAAGCTCTCCGGGATCCCGATGACGGGAGAGACGTCCAGGAGCACGCGCACACCCTCGGGCAAGACGCGTAACGCAGTCTCCGCGGCCTCCCTGTTCGCCGGGTGGTCCATGAGGTATCCGTCGATGTACAGCACGTCGCCCGGGTTCATCGTGCGCACGAAGTCCGCCCACGCAGTCTCGGGCGTCATCGTCTCAGCGCCCTTCGTCGAGATGAAGGTGCGTTCGGCGTCGTGACCAATCATGGCGACGCAGAATCCGTTGTCCACGCCGTCCACGCGTGGTCCGGCATCGACGATTCCTTCGCGAGCGAGGGCGGCCTCGATCATCGACGCGTGGGGTCCGGTGCCAATCGGGCTGAGGGAGATGGCCTCGGCTCCCATCCGGCGCGCCGCCACGAGCGCGTTGAAGCCACCACCCACGTGCGTGCCCCCGTCACGCGCCCATTCGGAGCCGCCGCCGTGAATCGGACACGCCCCCTGAAGGACACGGTCCACGAGGATCTGCCCCATGAGGACGACTCGGCCCACCCCGGGATCGGGGGACGAGGCCGTGGCTGTGTCCACGGGGCGCGTGCCGGTCGGCGCTTCAGGGGTGTTCGACGTGGTGGGCTTGGAGAATTCCTGCGTGTCCTCGCCAGTGTCGATGGGTCCACGCAGCGAGAGCAGAGCTGTGGCGGCCTCGGTCAGGTGGAGCCCGGATACGCTTTCAACCTGGGCGAGGCCGTGGCCGACAAAGACCTCAAAGCCGAGGGCGGCGCCCAGGATCGCGCCCGCGATCGCGCCGATCGTGTCGGTGTCGCCGCCCAGGTTGGCGGCGTCCAGCAGAGCCTGCGGGGAGGGATCACGAGCAAGCAGCGCGAAGGCCATGGGGATCGCCTGCGCCGAAGCCACGGACGTGCCCACCTGCTCGACGAGGCATTCTAGGGACGAGGAGGCGGGGTTAGCGACCAGCTGCATGGCCCTGCGCGTCGCCGCCACGACGTCCGGGTCGGGGGTCCACGCGCCGCGCTCGGGCAGCGAATCGACGTAGGTGATGGCCTTCCACAGCAGGCCCCTCAGATTCGGGGTCGTTGAGCGCGCCGCGTCGATCCCCATGGACACGGCGGCCGCCACGAGGGCAGCCGACTGGAAGCCCTGTCGCGTCGCGTGCGTGACCTGGCAGGATGACCAGACGGCATCCGCAAAGGCCTCGGGATCGGCCGTCGGAATGGCGATGCCGATCGGGGTGACGCGCATCGCCGCGCCGTTTGTGGTCCCCGCCCCGCCCACGCTCAGCGGGTCCTCGCCCGCGCGCACGCGCTCGAGCGCGGCCTTCGTGGAGGGGCCCAGCAGGTCGAGTGAGCCGCGCCGAATCATCGAATCCTCCCAGGCCAGCAGAGCGTGGGCGAACTCGCCCGCGTCCAGGGCCACACGACCCGAGGAGGTGCCCCGGCCTCGTACCAGGAGGGACGCAATCAGCAGCGCCTGCTCCGTGTCATCCGTGACCGAGCCCGCCGGCATCCCCGGCGCGTAGGGCTGGGAGGCGTCACCGTCGACGAGTCCCGTGATGCGCCCGTACACCGCGTGGATCTGCTCAGGAGACATCGCCTGCGTCGGCATGCCCAACGCGTCGCCGAGCGCCAGGCCAGCCAGGGCGCCGTACGCGCGAGAAAAACGAGGATCCATGATGCACCTCCAGCGCGGGCGCGCGCCCGCAGATAGCGTGAACGCCCCGGAACGTTCCGGGGCGACCAGTAGGCCCAGGGGGACTCGAACCCCCAACCTACGGATTAAAAGTCCGCTGCTCTACCATTGAGCTATAGGCCCAGCAGCCCCATTGTAGGAGGAAGAAGTCCCCATGGCCCAATCGAAGATGCCGCGACGCCCCGCCATGCTCGACGCAGCCCGGGCTGAGGCCATCGTTGGCGACGAAGATCCCGCGGCCACCGCCGCCGTCGCGCACACCGCCGCCTGGGCCCTCATGGGCGTGGGAGACGAGACCTTCACCGACGCGGACGTCGCTCGTCTGCGTGAGACTGTGCGCACCCGCGGCGTCGACACGATCGCGCATGTGTGGTCGCGCAGCCCCGAGTTCACCCTCCCCGGGGCGCTCTGGCGCGTCTACCTGCTGCACGAGTGGTACCACCGCGATCCGCTGCTGGTAGCCGAGCGCTACGCCGACGGGTCGCGCGCGCCCATCATCCAGGGCCTCGAGGCCCCCGTCGAGCTGCGCCCCCTCAGCCTCATCATGGAGGAAATCGACTCGCTGCTGCGCGGCGACCGGACCGACGACGACCTCGAGTACGTGCTGGCCCAGGCGTCGCGGGCGATGCGCGTGCTCGCCGCCGGCGAGGCAGGGGCCCTGTGGATCGAGGACCCCTCGGATCCGCTCGCCCACCGCGTCACCATGCGCCACTCCGCGCTGCTGGTCACCGCCGACGAGCTCGACGTCGCCGCGCGCGAGGCGGCCGTCGGCACCCTCGACTAACCCGTTGCCGCCGAGGCCGGGGCGCCTCGGACCGGGCGTGACCCGGGGCGACGTGGCGCGCCCACCAGGGCATCGGCGCGCCCGGGCGACTACCCTATTCCCTATGCGCCCGATGCCAGCCCCACGCCCCCAGCGACTCGTTCGCTCTGCGGGTGCACTCGTCTGGCGCTTCACAGACCCCGCGCGCGTCGCCGTTCCCGGCGAGCCGATCGACCCCTCGGACATCGAAGTCCTCATGGTCCACCGGCCGCGCTACCACGACTGGTCCTGGCCTAAGGGAAAGACCGAAAACGGTGAGTCCCTCGTCTCCGCCGCCGTGCGCGAAGTCGAGGAAGAGACCGGTCAGATCGTGACGCTCGGGGCGCCCTTGACGACCCAGCGCTACCGCCTGGGTGGCGGGCAGACCAAGGAAGTCCACTATTGGGTGGGCACGCCCGTCCCCGTCGGCCACGCCTCCGAGCGCCTGCGCGCCCCCGTCGCGCGCGCCCCGCGCACCGAAATCGACCAGACCGCGTGGACCTCGCCCGAGCGCGCCGCCGACATGCTCACGCGCCGAGGTGATCGCCGCCTCCTCGCCGACATCGTCGCCCGCGCCCGCGAAGGCCGCCTCGTGACGACAACGCTCCTCGTCCTGCGTCCCGGGCAGGGCGTCACGCCGCGCCTCGACGAGGCCGGGGACGCCCACGTTTCCGCGTCGCCTTCCGCTTCGTCCGGCGGCTCCGCGCTGCCCGCCGCGGCTGCGGCGCCCGCCAAGCCTCGCCCCGCGCCGACCCCCGCGATGGTCGCGTCCGCCGCGGCCAGGAGGGCCGCCCAGATGGAGCAGGCCTCGGCGAAGAAGGCCGAGGCTGCGCGCGAACCCGTCGACCCGGCGCTCAGCCGATTCGGCGTGCGCCAGGCTTTCGATCTCATCGACCTGCTCTCGAGCTTCGGCGTCGCCCGCGCTTTCGCGTCGCCTGCAGCCCGCGCGCGCCAGAGCCTCACGCCCTGGGCGTCGATGGGTGGGGGATCGGTGACACTCGTCGACTCCCTCGACCTGACCGCCACCGGCTCAGACGCATCTATCGGCGACGAGGCGCGCCTCGGTCGTGTCCGCGCCTTCGCAGAGCAGCGCATGCGCGAGCACGCGTCCCCCACGGTCCTGTCCATCGCGGGTGCCGCGCGCGAGGCCGTCATCGAGGAGATCCGCGCCTACGCGCCCGGTGCCGTTGCCGGCGGCGAAGCCCCGTGTCTGAGGCACGGCCAGGTCCTCATTGCCCACGTCGAGCACGGTCCCGATGGGCTCGTCGTCGCCGCCCTCGAAACCCACGGCGTCACCACGAAGGACCCCACCGCGCCCGCGCGCAAGGCCTCCAAGAAGCACTGAGGCGACCCGGCACCAGCCGAGCCGCCACGAGCGCGCGTAGAAACGGGGTCACATGTTGGAGTTCCTCACGGAACCGGTGAGCTTACTGTCGTCCTCGGCGAAAACGTAGCATTGCACCGTGTGGTCGCCCTTTGCCCAGGTCTGCGAAGCGGGGAGCAACCATTCGTAGTCCAACGTGGAGTCCGCGACGGGCTTGCCGACGTAGTGCTCGAAGATCAGGCCACAGATGTCGTCGCTCTCCTCCTCAAATTCGTCGTCGGACGGCAGGCTCGTGCCTGCGAAGTCGAAAATATGAAAGTATTCTGCATCGTGAGGCTGGTCGCAGTCGACGATGGTGACGTCGCTGTCATCGCTCTGCCCGAACTGGAAACATTCCCCGACGTGCGTCTGCGTAGCCGTCGTTGTAGGCGTGGACGTTGACGTGGACGTTGAGGACGTGGGCGTGCGCGAGTCCTTCGAGGGCTTGCGAGTTCCAGACATCGACACGGAGCATGCGGACAGGCCCAGGCTCAGGATGGCGACCGAGACCCCGAGGATCAGCGCGGGGCGCGCGGCGTGGGATGTGAAGGAACGTTGGGACATGATTCTCCTTGGAGCAACGACGCCTTCGCACACGTGATGGAAGAACGCGGCGTGGCGAGCCTGATTGCTGGTCGTCATGCTACTTCCACTATATCTGGTCCTCGTGCTACTTCCACTATATAACGCCGCGTTGACCGCATGATTCGGGTGCTTGGCGGTGCTTGGCGAGGCACGATTGGGCTGCCCGGGAGTGCCGCTGACGAGGCGTGGCGGCTCGACCGAAGCTGAGCCGCCACGAGTGTCGTAGTAACCGGGTCACATGCCGGAGTCGCGCACAGACTGAGTCAGCTTTGAATGATCCAGCGGTCGAGCCAGACACACGATCGTGCGGTCCTTGTGCGCCCACGAATCCTTCGTCGGGATCATCCACGTCGCATCCAGCGATGACGTCAGGTAGTCCGCACCCACGTACTCGTCAAACGCCGAGATGCACATCGACTCGGCCTGCCTGTTGAGCTCGTCCGCCCCCGGGAAATCCCCGTCGGCAACCGTGTCGATGTGGAAGACCTCGGCGTCATGCTCGTGCGTGCAGCCGGTCGTCTCGAGAGTGGTCGCCGTGGTCTCCTCCGAGCCCTCCGGCAGGAGGATGCACTGGCCCACCCGCATGTGCATGACGGACGAATCCGAGCACGCGGCGAGCGGGGCGGCAAGAAGACCAATGACGGCGACCAGGCCGACGAGGCGACGGGAAGCCACTAGTGGACCCCCAGGGGAAGCGCCACGACGAAGTACACGATGGCAGACACAATGGCTGCGGCCGGCAGCGTGAGGAACCACGCGGTGACGATGCTGCCCGCAACGCCCCACCGCACAGCCGAGAACCGCTTCGTGCAACCCACACCCATGATCGCCGTCGACACGACCTGTGTCGTCGAGATGGGAGCGTTGATGACGTAGGAGCACAGGTACAGGATCGAGGCGGACACGGCCTCGGCGGTAAAGCCGCGAGCCGGATCCAGGTCGATGATCTTACGGCCGATCGTGCGCATGATGCGCCCGCCGCCCGCCATCGTGCCCAGCGAAATCGCCAGAGCGCTCGAGATCTTCACCCACAGGGGCACGTTCATCTCGCCCGTGATGGGATCGAGGATGTTGTGGTGCTCGCCGTAACCGCCAGCCATCAGCGCCATGACGATGATGCCCATCGTCTTCTGAGCGTCCTGGATGCCGTGGCCGAGGGCCATGGCGGCCGAGGACACGCGCTGGGCGGCGCGGAAGCGACGCATCGTGTGGTGATACTGTGCATTGCGCAGCAGCCGCAGAACGATGCTCATGAAGAAGTAGCCGACGACGAAGCCGATGATGGGGGAGGCGAACATCGGGATGACGACGTGGCTCATGATGCCCCACCAGTGAACGACCGTGCCGCTCATGAGGCCAGCACCCGCCATGCCACCGATCAGGGCGTGCGAGGAGGACGAGGGGAGGCCAAACCACCAGGTGATCAGGTTCCAGATGCACGCGCCCAACAGGGCCGCCAGGATGATGACCAGGCCCTTTTGCTGCATGTCGGGCGAGGTGGATTCGGCGTAGCCGCTAATCGAAATGATGCCCTTACCGACCGTCTTAGCGACGCCTGTGCCCATCATGGCGCCGATGACGTTCATCGTCGCGGCCATGAGGAGCGCCGCGCGAGGAGTCCACGCGCGTGTCGACACGGAGGTCGCGATCGCGTTCGCCGCGTCGTGGAAGCCATTCGTGTAGCTGAAGAACAGCGCGACGGCGATGACGACGACGACGAGGATCAGATTCAGATCCACGGCTCAGGATTCCTTCAGTGCGAGGGACTCGATGACGTTGGCCAGCTCCTCGAACGCGTCGGCGCAGGACTCGAGGCCCTGGACGATGTCCTTGAGCTTGATGATCGTGACCGGGTCGAGGCCGGAGTCGAACAGGGCGGTCAGCGTGCGGCGGTAGGCCAGGTCGCCCTCGTTTTCGAGGCGGTTGATCTCGATCCAGTAGTCGCGCATATCGATAGGCGACTTGAGCTTTGGCATGTTCTCCGCGGTGAGGTCCGCGCAGTGCTTGATGACCTCGATCTGCGTGTTCAGCAAGGAGACCAGGGAGGAGGGGATGTCGGCGATGCCGTAGACGACCAAGAGATCGCCGGCCTCGTCGATGAAGTCGAGGCAATCATCCAGGTGGGACGCCAGCGACTGCAGGTCCTCGCGGTCGAAAGGCGTGATGAACGAGGAGTTGATGCGCTGGACGATCGCGTGGTTCAGCTCGTCGCCGCGGTGCTCGACCTCGTGGAGCTGATCGCGCAGGGCGATGCGCTCCTCGGGGGAGGCGGCGTAGATGTGCGTCAGGAACTCGACGGCCTGCACGAGCTGGCGGGCCTGGGAGGTGAAGTCTTCAAAAAAGTCAGGGCCTTGGGTCTTGTTTCGGAATCCCATGGTGTATTCGGTCCTTCCAATGGTGAACAGCACTGTTGTGCTACCTGTAATCGTCGGTCATGGGGCGGTGAGACTTCAAGTTCAGTGATGGATTTGTGACCCCATATCTGGTGGTCTATCTCACGGAGATCGGTGGTAGGCCGACTTCCGTCTCATTCACGAGGTCTGGGCTGGGTCGGGCGTGAAGCCCGGCGGCTCAGGGGTGGGTTGAAGGTCCCTGTCACCCGGGCGGTGTGTGACTCGTTCGACTACGATTGTGGTGTGACCGGGACCAAGCGCCCGTAAGCGCGGGCGAGGGGTCCGGCATGATTGATTATGTCAATCGGGGACGCAGACGCGGCCTCGACAATCCAAAATGCCTCAGGAGGCAAAATGTCCGTGACTGAACAGGACGTGCGTGCAGCGGCTCCGGCCAACGCTCCCGAAGATGTCGTCAAGTGGGTTGCTGAAATTGCTGAGCTGACCACCCCTGACGCCATCGAGTTCTGCGACGGCTCCCAGGAGGAGTGGGATCGCCTGACCTCTCAGATGGTCGAGAGCGGCATGTTCACCAAGCTCAACGAGGAGAAGCGCCCGAACTCCTTCCTCGCTCGTTCCAAGCCATCCGATGTGGCGCGTGTTGAGTCCCGTACCTTCATCTGCTGTGAGAAGGAAGAGGACGCCGGCCCGACGAACCACTGGGCTGACCCCAAGGAAATGAAGGCCACCCTGCACGAGAAGTTCACGGGTGCCATGAAGGGCCGCACCTTGTACGTGGTGCCCTTCTCCATGGGTCCCCTCGGCGGCCCCATCTCCCAGCTCGGTGTTGAGATCACCGACTCCCCCTACGTTGTCGTCAACATGCGCATCATGACCCGCATGGGTGCTGCTGCCATGGACCTCATCAACGAGGGCCGCGTGTGGGTTCCCGCCGTTCACTCCGTCGGCGCTCCCCTGGAGCCCGGTCAGGAAGACTCGAACTGGCCCTGCAACGACGAGAAGTACATCACCCACTTCCCCGAGACCAACGAGATTTGGTCCTTCGGCTCGGGCTACGGCGGCAACGCCCTGCTCGGCAAGAAGTGCTTCGCCCTGCGTATTGCCTCGACCATGGCAAAGCGTGACGGCTGGATGGCCGAGCACATGCTCGTCCTGCGCCTGACCCGCGAGTCCACCGGCCAGCAGTTCCACGTCACCGCCGCCTTCCCGTCGGCCTGTGGCAAGACCAACCTCGCCATGCTCCAGCCCACGATCCCCGGCTACAAGGTCGAGACCGTCGGCGACGATATCGCGTGGATGCGTCCCGGCCCGGATGGCCGCCTGCGCGCCATCAACCCCGAGGCTGGCTTCTTCGGCGTTGCCCCCGGCACCTCCTACAAGACCAACCCCATGGCCATGGAGACCGGCAAGGCCAACTCCATCTTCACGAACGTCGCCCTGACCGACGACGGCGACGTGTGGTGGGAAGGCATCGACGGTGACGTTCCGGCGCACCTGATCGACTGGCACGGCAACGACTGGACCCCCGAGTCCGGCGAGAAGGCTGCTCACCCGAACAGCCGCTTCACCGTCCCCGCCTCGCAGTGCCCCATCATCTGCCCCGACTGGGAAGCCCCCGAGGGTGTCGCCATTGACGCCGTCCTTTTCGGTGGCCGCCGCGCCACCAACGTCCCGCTGGTTGCCGAGCAGTACGAGCCCGCCCACGGCGTGTTCATCGGCGCCTCCGTGGCCTCCGAGGTCACCGCTGCTGCGACCGACGTCAAGGCCGGTTCGCTGCGCCACGACCCCTTCGCCATGCTGCCCTTCTGCGGCTACAACATGGCCGACTACTGGGGCCACTGGCTGGAGATGCAGGACAAGCTGGGCGAGAAGTTCCCGAAGGTCTACCAGGTCAACTGGTTCCGCAAGGATGAAGACGGCAACTTCATGTGGCCGGGCTACGGCGACAACGCCCGCGTCCTGGACTGGATCGTTCGCCGCGCCGCCGGCGAGGTCGAGGCCATCGATGGTGTGACCGGCCGCTACCCGAAGTTCGAGGACTTCAACCTTGATGGCCTGGACATCGATGAGACCGTCTGGGCGAAGCTCTTCGCGATCGACCCCGACGCCTGGGCCGCCGAGATGGACGACACCGAGGAGTACTTCTCGCAGTTCGGCGACAAGCTCCCCGTCGCCATCACCGAGCAGCTGGCCAAGTTCCGCGAGCGCATCGCCGCCGCGAAGCAGGCCTGATCCGCGCGGATCTAAGGGCGAGCCCCGGAGGAAATTCCGGGGCTCGCCCCTTTTGCGTGTCCGTTTCTGCGGCTCGTTCATTTCTACGCGAAAACTGACCGGATTGCGTGCGCGGCGCCCGAGACGGCTACACTGAGATAGCATCCGACCGCGCACGCAAGGAGAGCCCGTGCCCAACTACTTGACCAACGAAGAGCTGGCCCACGCCAAGGGGCTGCTCGATCGTATGAACGATATTTTCCAGCACACCGTCGTCGGCCAGGAAGGTCTGCGCCGCGCATTGACCGCCGCGCTGCTCGCGGGCGGCCACGTGCTGGTTGAATCCGTCCCCGGCCTCGCAAAGACCACGGCTGCGCAAACACTCGCGTCCGCGGTCTCCGGTACCTTCCACCGCATTCAGTGCACGCCTGACCTCATGCCGAATGACATCGTCGGCTCGCAGATCTGGAGCCAGGAACGCGGCGAGATGGTCACCCAGTTGGGTCCCGTCCACGCGAACATGGTCCTCATGGACGAGATCAACCGTTCGTCCGCGAAGACCCAGTCCGCCATGCTGGAGGCCATGCAGGAGCACCAGACCACCATCGGCGGTGTCAACCACAAGCTGCCCAGCCCCTTCATGGTCATGGCGACCCAGAACCCCATCGAAGAAGAGGGCACCTACGTGCTGCCCGAGGCGCAGATGGACCGTTTCCTCCTCAAGGAGGTCATCACCTACCCGACGCCCGTTGAGGAGCTCGAGGTCCTCAACCGTATCGATAATGGCCAGATGACGGCGAAGTCGTCGGCGACGCCGATCACTCCGGCCGACGTGCTCACCCTGCAGGACGCGTGCCGCCGCGTGTTCGTCCACGAGACCCTCAAGGCCTACATCGTTGACATCGTGAACACGACGCGAGGTGCCGGTCCTAACCCGTTGCCCGGCTGGAACAAGCACGTGCGCGTCGGCGCCTCGCCGCGTGGTGGCATCGCACTCATGCAGATTTCCCAGGCGATCGCCCTCATGTCCGGCCGCAACCACGTGATGCCTGACGACATTAAGGCGATGCGTTACGGGATCCTGCGTCACCGCATCATCCGTACTTTCGACGCGCTCGCTGACAACGTTTCCATCGAGGGCCTGATCGATGCCGTGTTCAACGCGGTTCCCGTTCCGTAAAGGGCCCTCGGTCCCGCACATCAGTTGATTGTTTGAAGGAACGCAATGCCTGTACGCTCGCGCGAAATCCACTCGCTCTCTTCGCGTATCCATCTGCCCGTGATGCGCAAGCTGCTGTCCGTCATGGACGGTCAGCACTCGGCGCTGCGGCACGGACGCGGCTGGGAGTTCATGGACTTGGCTCCCTACCAGGCGGGTGACGATGTTCGGTCCATCGATTGGGCGGCAACCGCGCGCATGGGTTCGCCGGTGATTAAACGACGTGAAGCGACCGCCAACTTGCAGGTGATGCTCGTCGTTGACACCGGACGCGAGATGGGCGCGCTGGCACCCTCCGGGGAGACGAAGGAAGAGATCGCGCTGACCGCGTGCGAGGCAATCGCTTGGCTGAGCGTCGCCCGGGGAGACCAGATTGGCCTCGTCGCCGGCGACTCCGAGCGCGTGCGTTTCATGCCCGCCCGCTCGGGTAATGCCCACGCTGAGACCGTTGTGCGCCGCATTGAGGAGGACATCACCCTGTCCTCGCCTCACTCGGACGTGCCCAAGCTCCTGGCCCGCGCGCGAACCGTCACCCAGCGGCGAAGCCTCATCGTGATCGTCACGGATGCGACCCAGCCGGAGCCGACGCGCGTGTCCGATGACCTTATTAAGTCGCTGTCGGTGCGCCACCAGGTGATGCAGATCTGCGTCGCCGATATCGATCCGACGTCCCTGGACAAGGGCACGGATGTCGTCGACGTGAACGAGGGGCCGCTGCCCGACTTTTTGCGCAGGGATGAACAGCTCGCTCGCGAGGCGAGCATGGTTGTTGAGCAACGTCGCGCGGCAGTCGCGAGAATGCTTGACACGCGTGGTGTTATCCAGGTCAGCGTGTCCTCTTCGGAGGGGGTTCCGCGGGCTCTCTTGAGGGCGCTGCAGCGGTCGGGCAGTCGCGGATAAATGCGGATTCTTCCCCGTTGGTAAGTGCGTCTATCTCGACCGACCGGTAATCGATCTCGGGCCGCGTTGGGGATTAGGGGGCCTTTTACGCGGGATGGTGATATAGCTGTCAAATTGCTCGGTAAGTGTAGTGTTCTCGTCCTTCCTCTCATATATTTGCTGTCGAACCATCCATCCCGTCACACACTGTGCGGAAGTTATGAGAGGAAGACCAGTGAGCAGGAAGTATGCGCCCCTCGGGCGGCGAATGGTCGCCGCCGCGGGTGCCCTCAGCCTCGGAGTTGCCGGGGTCGTGGCGACCAGCGTCGCCGCCGTGGCCACCACCGATGACCCGAGCTACGGCACGATCAACCAGGACAAGACGGGTTCGATCATCGTCCACAAGCACCTGAAGAACGACACGGGCACCGTGGGCAAGGTCGACGGCGCCGCTGACGCGGGCGGCGACACTGTCGATGGCGTGACCTTCAAGGCCTACAAGGTTTCCGGGCTGAACCTTTCCAAGCCCGCCGACTGGGACAAGCTGGCCACCCTGGTGGGCAACATCCCGTCCAACGCCTGTGCGGATCCCGCCCACCCCACCCTCGGCGACACTGCGCCCGCAGTCGACACCGACGCTGCGGCCGAGGGTACGACCGCAGGTGGCGGCCTGGTCACCTTGGCCAACCTGCCGGTTGCCGCCTACCTGGTCTGCGAGACCGCCGCGCCCGCGAACATCGTCGAGAAGGCCAAGCCCTTCGTTGTGACGATCCCCTTCCCGAACACCACCAACGGTGGCGACGGCAAGTGGCTCTACGACGTGCACGTCTACCCGAAGAACCAGAAGATCGAGATCGACAAGACCATCTCCGATCAGACGGTCAACGGCGTCGGTCTCGGTTCGCGCGTGCAGTTCCCCGTCTCCACGACGATCCCGACCCTCGACGCGGACACGAACTTCACGTACTTCTACATGCGTGACCGCCTCGATGATCGCCTCACCGACGGCAAGGTCGACAAGATCACCCTGGGCACCGAGACTCTGGTCGAGAACACCGACTACGTGCAGTCCAACACGGGTGGCCTGGTCGTCGTCTCCTTCCAGCGCGTCGGCCTGGCCAAGCTGAAGACCAACCCCGGCAAGAAGGTCGAGGCGATCTTCTCCGGCACGGTGAGCGCCCTCGGCGACGGCACCATCAAGAACCAGGCTCAGCTGATCCAGGACACCAACTACGGTGCTATTCCTCCGAACGAGCCGCCGTCGACCCCCCCGACCGAGCCCAACGATCCGCCGACCTCCCCCGAGGTTTCCACGGACTGGGGCAACGCCCAGCTGCTGAAGTTCGACGCTAACTCCGGCGCCGCCAAGACCGGCATCCAGGGCGCGAAGT
>CALISI010000016.1 GCA_938041695.1 uncultured Actinomyces sp. | reverse complement strand
CCGCAATCCCAACCTAAACCCGGAACTTAAGCACCACGTTCGTGACCTATAGTCCGGAAAGCCGCTATTTTAGTTGGTCGTGCACGCCTCGTTCCTGCGCATACTGCATCGCGCCCAGTGCGCGGCCCCCTGAAAGCGCACGTGGGCCCAATAACTCGCACGTGGGCCCGACGATATGCGTGTGGGCATCGCCGCCTACACGCACATCTAGCGGTTGACGTGTGTATGTACGTATGAAGGGGTTGATGCGCGCGATCAAGGGCTAACGAGCGAGTGCGCAACGGGGCACATGGGGACCACCTGTACACGAGGACCGCGCCTGAGAGAACACTCCATCCAGGGCTGAGCTCGGACAAGACAATGTGCATTTTATCGACAACGTGCGTACTGGAAAACCATAAATTATAGCGTTTCATACGCACGCCAGCGATTGGGGAACATCATGAGGACAAGCCGGAGAGTTCTGGCTACGGGCGCCGGTTTGGCTCTAGTCGCTGCAGGTACCGTCACAATCTTTGTGCCTCGCAGCGCACAAGCCGATGCGGAGCCCTTCACTCTCTCACAATACGTCTCATCAACAAGCACGACTGTGTGCAATGCCACCCCTGTGATCACGACCTATCACGGTACCGTCATTGTGGACATTCCGGACACGACGCTTCTGGCAGGCCACGAGGCCGAAATCCGCGCTGCGGCTGCACAGGGACTCTCCCCGCATGACTCCGGCAGCAATAACAACCCCGATATCACACTGACCGTGAGTGTCCCCGATGCCGTCACGTTGGGGACGTCTCGCGCGAAATCTACCTCGTCCATGCTCGGCAACACCTCGTTCTCCCTGGGCGATGACCGCACACAGGTCACTGCGAACATTCAGCTCAAGGATCTGAGCTGGCAGCAGCTGCTCGATATCTACGATGCAGAGAAAGCCAACCCCGGCCAGCACACAATCAAGGTCCAGGTCCCCTATGCCGTTGGCACCACTGACCCCACGGAAGCTACTCGACTGGCCAGCGAACAGGTGACCGTGACAGGTACGTTCGACTTCTTCGCATCTCCGACCACCCCCGCTCAGGTTTTTAACTTCGACACGAAGACCCTGACGCTGGCGGAGTCGCCTACCGACTGCTTCGCGTCCGCACCGACCAGGATAAAGCGCTGGGTTGATGAAGAAGACGGCCACGACTTGCAGCCCCCGAAGACCGGACTGAACTTCTTCCAGCCCGCAGGAATTCCGGACTACGAATTCTCCACCTGGGAGCTTTCTTCGGATCGCCTGACCGGTATTTACAAGTACAAGAAGGTTTTCGACACTCTTCCGGTCAACGGTGATGACCCGACAATCGGCACCGATTTTAAGATCGGTACCGATGAGAACCCCCAACTCACAAGGAAGAGATCCACGCCGAGAATAAGAACTCGCTTCTGACGATCGAGAACGTCGTTCACCTGGACGACCTTCGCGGCGGACACATTGCGGATCGCCTCGAGAAATACGACGAGACTCCCACTGCTTGTGACGATATTGCGCTGAAGAATGCTCACTTGGGCTTCACAACGCAGATCACTCTTCCTACGCAGCTGAAGTTCTCTGACCCCTCGGCCATCTCGGTAACCGGGCTTCCCCAGGGCTTCTCAGCGAAGACCGTGGCAGTTGACGGACAGCCCGCAACCCTCACCGTTGACTTCGATAACCCCGATCAGATCACCACTATTGAAGCCCTCAAGGATGCGATGGCTGGGCTTCAGGGAGAAGCGGTGATCACCATGAAGAAGATTGCCTTCGCTGATTCCGCAACTGCCGATTCGGATTACACGATCGATCACCTCACGCAGGGAATCATCTCGGTTGATGTCGAGAAACAACTCGGCGCTATCGTCAGGCCCGGGTGGCCGTCACCCGCATGCCCTCCGACTATGGGCGACGACGACACTGTCGAACCGGCCGATCCTCGTTTTGTTGGTGGAACACTTTTCGATCCCCCACCGCCGGTTTGTCCTCCTTCGGGCATCCTTCTGAGCGCCGGGTGGAGGGTACCCATGATCAGCCCTTCTGCCGGGTGGGATGAAGCTACGCTCATGAAGCACCCCCTGAAGTACACGACCAGTGAGACGCATCCCTACGTGACACGACTGTCCTTTAAGCCGGGTCCGACGCCTACACCGACGACGGTCACACCCTCGGCTCCTCCCACGCCCGCAACGCAGCTCGCCAAGACCGGTGCTCTCACCGGCGAGGTGCTGATACTCGCTACCGTGACAGGCGCTATCGGCGCCGCGACAATGCGGAGGAAACGCTCGTCATTCGCGTTTCACAGCCCGAGGCGGGGGTGCCGGTCATCCACCGGCACCCCCGCCTTATTTGTGTTAACGGACAAAACGTGTTGGTTTTGTGGGGACTTTTCGGCTTGCTGGTGCGGGAAAATCAACATTGAAGGTGGTTGTTTCATCATGGTGATATGAACATAGGCGTTGTGAGTCTTTGTGGCAGTTACGGCCGTTCAGCCCAATCGTCGATGAGGTTCATGACGTCATCTTCCTCGACGGCATCCATCTGGGCCGAAGCACTGTGGTCCTCATCGCCCACACACCCGATTGCGTGCCGGGCTGGGACGCGACCGGGAGCGAGAATTCTCAGGTCCGGGAAGCTCTCGTGCCAACGAACGGTGACCAAGCACAACCCCAAGGAACAGCAGCCGAGCACGATACCGACCGATAGCGAGGCCGGGGCACCCCGCAGGTAGCCCCGGCCTCGTCCTTCAAGCACAACGTGTGGCTCATCTCTATCGAATTACCACACCGGTTCTTGTCGCGGCGATTGGCATCACCGCTCCAACATGTCAGGCACGCGCTCTTCTCACGGTGATAGCACCTGCACCCAGAAGCGCGAGGACGCCAGCCTCGCCAGCAAGAACCGCCGCATCACTGCCTGTCTTCGCCAGCCCGTGGGAGGGAGCAGGCTTGCTCCGAACCGGAGTCACGGGAGCAGTGGGTGTCACGCCAGCGGGAGTCTGAGGAGTGGGAGTCGCGGGGGTGGAAGGCGTCCACGGCGTGGAAGGCGTTGACGGTGTAGAAGGAGTAGACGGCGTGGAAGGAGTAGAGGGGGTGGAAGGAGTAGACGGGGTAGAAGGTGTGGATGGAGTAGACGGCGTGGACGAACTAGGTTCCGGCGTGGGCTGCGCAGCGATCTTACGGATCACAATGTCCGTATCGACGCCGACAGCGCGCGTTCGCAAGATCGTTCGGATCAACCGTGCGAGCGGCCGCATCGAATCCTCGAATCGTTTGGCCCGGGACGGTTTCGTATCCCTCGGGCAACGCCGGGAGCGCCGTGAGCGCGGCGCGCGACGGGTCATTCTGGTCGTTACCGTAGGACTGTGCCGCGTGCACGGTGCCGTCGGTGTCAACGAGACGAACCTTACCGAGGGGTGAGTAAAAGACCTGGCACGCAAAGTGCAAGTCAGGCTGATCCGGATCGAAGTTCATTGCAGGAGCGCTCACTTCCAGCGTGTACTGGCCGGCGAGGAAGGGACTGGGAAGCACGGGGAGCCCACCGGCCCCTTCGCGCGGAGTGTACTCCTGGCGGGGTTCGATGATGGTGCCGTTTTCATCGGCGAGGTAGCAGATCGCCGGTCCCGCGACGTCCGCAGCATAGGTGGGTGAAGGCAGAAGGGCGGGAAGAGCAGCGGCACCAAGGGTAGCCGCAACGACGAAAGAGCGCGACATTGACGGGATAGGCTTGGAAGATTCCTCTCCATCGATGGTCAGGTTATGAGCATTACATGACCGAGTATCTGCATTCTGGTCTACAAGCTATGCCCAGTTTTTCGCCAATCCAGCGCACCCCGATGTAATGGACGCCTGGTCAGGGGCCACATGATACCGCTCATCATCAGCGACGTTCCCCCGGGGACCAGGCAGCAACATTCTCGGGCATAATGGAACGAGGCCGGGGCACCCCCGTGGGTAACCCCGGCCTCGTGCCTCCGATTCACATCAAATCAGTGTCCCGGCCAGCTGCGGATCGACGTCAGAGCGGCGACAGCGTACCGGTCCCACACGCGCCCACCAATCCGCACGGCAGCCTCAAGGACGAGGACCGACCAGACGATGCCAACGACGTAGGCGACCCAGTCGGGAACCACGCCAAAGGATGCCAGCACGAGCAGCACGTAGGAGGGAATCTGCAGGACCGCGGTACCCGCGAAGCCTACGAGCTGCAGCAGCATCGTCATCAGGAACGACCCGGTACCCTTCGTCGCCAGCGGCGACGTACCCGGAGGCTGCACCGGGTAGACCCATCGCGCATTCACGACGAGGGTCGTGGCGGCCGCCCCCGCGAAGAGGACGACCCCCATCACCTGGTGGAACATGAAATCGGAGGCGCTCGCACCTGCCACAGCATCATGAATGAGATAGCCGATGACCTGGGGCACGAACACGATGAGCGACCCCACGAGGCGCCCACGACGTTCCTCACGACCGCTCATCCCCGACGACACCACGATCCAGGCACCCGTCGAATCATATTGCATGAGCGCGCCGGTCGTCAGGCCCGTCGTGATGGGCACCAGGTAGAGGAAGATGCCCGACGTGAACTCGAATGACTGCCCCTCGGCCGCCAGCCGCCCCATAAAGATCGCAACAACCGGGAACAGCAGCGCAAGCACCATGTTCATGTTCAGGCGCGTATCGACGATCCAGTAGCGCAGCGTACGCGCGGCCAGGGAGGCGCTGCGCACCCCGAGGCCCAGCCGCGTGAACAGGTCGACGCTGCGCAGGCCGGCGGCTCGCGACTGGGCGGAACGACGACCGCGATCTTCCTCTTCGAGGGACTCGTCGATGAGGTGGCGCCCCTCGTCGATGGCGCGCTGAGCGTCAGCACTAATCTCACCGGCGTATCCACTCATGACGGGGCGCAGGACCGCCAGCCAGGCACGCCAGCCGGCGAGCGCGGTCGCAACCACGATGAGCCCACGGAGAGCCGCCGCCACCCATGCGCCCTCAAGCAACGAGACAACAACCCCGAAGGGAGCGCCGAAGGGCGTCCAGAGCGCGACGTTCAATCCCGCCTGGAAGACCTCGACGGAGAAGTTCTGACTTAACACAGACATCCAGTAGCCCATGGGGGTCAGCACCATCATGAAGACGACGGCACCCAGGACGGTCACAGCGTCTTTCTTTCCCGAGGTGTCGAGACGCACCGCGAACCAGGTTCCGACCGCACGCGCCCACAAAACCGCGAGAGGGAGCGTCACGAGACCAGCGATGAACCAGCCGAGCGCCTCAATCCACTGGGCGCGCCACAGGGCGAACCAGACGGGCAGGAAGAGCACCATGGCGGACAGGAGACCGCCGGGGCCCACTGCCGTCGCCGCGGCCAGGCCCGCACCAAGGCGCCTACTCGGTCCCACGTAGGGCGACAGGCGCACGGGGTCCACCGAGTTATCCATTGACGCGAAGATGATCGGGAGGACCAGCCAGAGCAGGAAGACAAAGGGGCCAACGATCGGCATCACCGACGAGGCCTGGGGCGCTTCATCGGACTGCGCGAGGAATGCGGTGCCCACGAGCGCGGAAGTATAGATTGCGCCGAAGTAGAGGACACCGAGGACGGCAAGAACGAGAACGACCGTCTGCTTGCGGACAGTGTTCCAGATGATCCGGAGCTTGAGGCGAATCAGTTGCCCAACCACGACAGACCTTCCTCAGCGTGGACGCCGCCGACCAGAGCGGTGAAGCGCTCCCCCAGGTCCCCGCCCTGGGCGACCTCGTCGGTGGTTCCGGCGACGAGCACACGCCCCTTGTCGATGATCGCAACGTGGGTGCACAGCTGCTGGACGGTCGCCATCACGTGGGAGGACAGGATGACTGTGCCCCCGCGCTTGGTGTAGTCGGTGAGGATCTGGCGGATGTTGGCCGCAGAGACGGGGTCCACGGCCTCGAAAGGCTCATCAAGAACCAGGACGCGCGGGGAGTGAATGAGGGCGGCGGCCAGGGCGATCTTCTTCGTCATGCCCGCCGAGTAGTCGCTGATCAGCTTCTTCCCGGCCTCGGCCAGGTCGAGGGCAGCCAAGAGCTCCTGAGCGCGCTCGCGGGCGGTGGACGCGTCGAGGCCGTGGAGCATGCCGACGTGGACGAGGAAGTCCGGGCCGGAGAGGCGGTCGAGGAGGCGCATGCCGTCGGGCATGACGCCAAGGAGGGCGCGTGCCTCCTGGGTGCGTGCCCACACGTCGACACCGTGCACATAGGCCGTGCCTCGGTCGGGGGTGAGCAGGCCAGTGGCCATGGTCAGCGTCGTCGTCTTACCTGCGCCGTTAGGCCCGACGATCCCATAGAAGGAGCCGGTGGGGATATCGAGGGACAGGTCCGCGACGGCGATGAGGTTGCCATAAACCTTGACGAGGCCTCGGATCGCCAGTGCGACATCATCCCCGACGGGGGTGGCGGGTACCGCAGGCGCGGCGGGCTGCGAATCGGACACGAGATTCTCCTTCAGGCATTGAAATACCTCCCCATTCTACGAGAGATACAAGCCAACGCTCAGGAGCACATCCCAAGAAGCAGACGTCACAACCGGCAGGAAAAGTTAGCGGGCGCTAATAATGACGATCAGCCCCTGCTCCGGTTCGTACGTCCATGTGGCCTTGTAGGACCCCCACTCCTCCGACTGGGTGCCATCAATTGCGCGGGTCACATACATGCGTTCTTTCACCGACGAAGGGGTGTCAAGCTTGCGCAGAACGCACTGGAAAATCGGCGTCGTCAAACCATTACCACTGTCATTGAAACCTTCAAGGGTAAGCGACGTCTGATCGCTGGCAAGCCGGGCATAGACGCCTCCTGCATGACAAGAATCGACGGCTCCCGAAAGGCTGCTAGAAACGGACGAGCGCGTCATGTAGAGGCCTGCAACAACAGCCGTCACAAGGAGGAGAGCGGAGAGGAAGCCAAGGAGGAACATGACCAGGCCATGGTGTCGACCGCTACGACGCGCTGGGCGTTCGCGACGATCCAGCCGCGATTCGATGTGACCGGTGCGGCGAGCTTCAGCCTCGCGCCGCGACGCACCTCCAACGTGAGAAGATCGCACGATTGCCTGCTCCGACGACGATGCCTCGACAATCGCACTGTACTGCCCACCATTTCGCTGCGCGGGCGCACCCACAACGCGCATGGTGGTTCGACGCCAGTCACTATGGACAGGAACGCCGGGGCGCTGATCACCCTCGAAGGCCACCACAGCCTCGTCTCGATCCGCATACTCGCGGGCAGGAGTAAGAGGCTGCACGACGTCCCCAGCCTGCGCGGGAGCGCCGTCGCGCACCACCGCCTTCTGCTGCGCCACCGTGACAGCATCCTTCGAGGGACGGGAAGCATTCGACGAGCGAGGCGTAGCGGTCGCCTGTCGCCGAACCACCGCAACCTCGGCGGTAATGACCTGCTCATCAGAGGAGACAGACTCGGGCACGCGGGCCATCGTGGGCAGGCTCGGCTGCTTGCGCGCACGCGCAGGTGCAGCGTCGACCGGATAGTCCTGCGCCACCTGTCCCGCACCGATTCGATACGCGTCAGGCGTCGTAGCCGCCATAAGTCCTCCACGAGTAACTAGCTGTCAGTTTCTTGCCAATCACATGCGCTAGTTACTGCGAAAGCAACCGATCAGTCGATACCGAGAGCCTTACGCAGGCGGGCCACGTGGCCGGTCGCCTTCACGTTGTACTGAGCCAACGCCACCGTCCCATCCGGGTTGACAACCACGGTCGAACGGATAATGCCCACGTACGTGCGGCCGTAATTCTTCTTCTCACCCCAGGCGCCATAAGCCTCGAGAATCTTGTGGTCCGGGTCCGAGGCCAGCGGAAAGGTGAGAGCCTGCTTCTCCGTGAAACGTTCGAGCGCGGCCATCGAGTCGGCGGACACGCCGATCACCGAGTATCCCGCTCCCTGCAGGGACGCCAGGGAATCGCGAAAGTCACAGGCTTCCTTCGTGCATCCGGGCGTGGAGGCCTTCGGGTAGAAGTAGACGACGACGCCTCGCGATGAGGCAGCGAGAAGATCAGACAGGGACACGGTTCCCTGGGTGGTCTCAGCAGTAAAGTCCGGGGCCTGCTGGCCAATGTCCAAAGCGCTCATGACCTCAGTCTATCGAGGGCTACTCCCCCGGTGCGACCGGGCACGGGCTTTTGTGCGCGAGATGGGACTCGAACCCACACGTCAAAGACACTGGAACCTAAATCCAGCGCGTCTGCCAATTCCGCCACTCGCGCGCGCACACTAGTGTAACGGATGCGGGCGAGGCCGTCCGCATGCCTTCGCCCACGTCCGCGCCGACGTGGCGCGAGGCCTTAGCACCCAGTTGCGTCAATGGTTCCTTCGCCCAGGACTCGACTGCCCCGATAGACAACCATCGACTGACCGCGGGCGACGCCGCGCGCACTGCTTGCGAGGACGACACTGATGGTTCCAGCGTCAACGTCGCGAGTGAGCGACGCGACAGGAATGGGCGTTCCGTGCGCGCGCAGCTGCACGAAAAGGTCGGTCGCGTCGGAGCCATCGTCATCCGACGCGAGCCAGACGGCATCCGTGGCCGCAATCCGCGAGATGGACAGGAGCTCGGAGGCACCCACAATGACCTGGTTGCTCTCCGGCCTGGTCTCGAGGACGTAGCGCGGACGGCCGTCGGGCGCGGGCGCGCCGATGCCGAGGCCTTTACGCTGGCCGACGGTGTAGTTCCAATACCCCTCGTGATGACCGAGTACCTCACCGTCGGGGGTGATGATCTCACCCTCAGCGGCACCCAAATGGGAGCGCAGGAATCCCTGCGTGTCGCCGTCGGGGATGAAGCAGATGTCGTAGGAGTCCGGCTTGTTGGACACGCCCAGGCCCAGGTTCTCGGCCTCGGAGCGCACCCACGCCTTGTTGGGAGCATCACCCAGCGGGAGGACCACCCGCGTCAGTTCCTCGGGACCCATGACGGCCAGGACGTAGGACTGATCCTTCAGGCTGTCAGCTCCGCGGTGCAACTCAGGCCCCGCCACCCCGTCCTTGATGGCCGCATAGTGGCCGGTGCACACCGCGTCGAAGCCGAGTACGCGGGCGCGGTTGGCCAGCTCTCGAAACTTCACGAACTCGTTGCAGCGCACGCAGGGGTTCGGGGTACGCCCTGCCTTGTATTGGGCGACGAAGTCGGTGATGACGGTCTGCTCGAATTCGCTCGCGAGATCCCACACGTAGAACGGGATGCCGATGATCTCCGCGGCGCGCGCAGCGTCCCCCGCGTCCTCGATCGAGCAGCATCCGCGCGGGCCGATGCGGCACTCCTGGGGCTGGGAGGACAGCGCCATGTGGACACCGACGACGTCATGCCCGGCCTCGACGGCTTTCGCGGCGGCGACGGCGGAGTCCACGCCACCGGACAGTGCTGCCAGAACTCGCATCTAGCGTTCCTCGTTTCGTTCGTTGCGCACGTGGGTGATGCCGTCCAGGGCGGCACCCGCGCGGATCGCCATCGGCAGGGCGGCCAGGAAGGAGTCGATGTCGTCGCGCGTCGTCTCATGACCGAGAGAGACGCGCAGGACGCCGAGCGCCTGCTCTTCGCTGCGTCCCATCGCCATGACGATGTCGGATGGGCGCGTCACCCCCGCGTGGCAGGCGGACCCGGCGGACACGGCGATGCCGGCCATGTCGAAAGCCATGAGGACGGCCTCCGGGCGGGCGGTGGGTAGGGAGAGGTGGATGATCGCACTCGACGAGGCCGACTCCCCCACCGTCGCGCTCACGCCGTCCGGCAGGTGGGAGCGCAGGTAGGCGCGCAGGTCCGCCGCGCGGGTCGTGAAGGCGGCGCGCTCGGAGACAACCTCGGTGAGGGCGGCGGCGAGTGCGCACGCACCCGCGACGTCTGGCGTGCCCGAGCGGATCGAGCGCTCGTGGCCGCCGCCGGGACGGTCGGTCGTCACGGGAATGCCGCGCCGTGCGACAAGCACACCGGTGCCGGCAGGTGCGCCGACCTTGTGACCACCCACGGTCATGAGATCAAGGCCAAGCTCGAAGAAGGACACGTCCAGGATCGGGATCGCCTGGGCTGCGTCTGAATGTGCGAGGCCACCGCTGGCATGAACAAGCTCAGCGAAGTGCGCAACCGGCTGAATGGTGCCAATCTCTGAGGATACGAGCGTCATGGAACCAAGCGCGAGACGCCCGTCCCACACGGCGGGTGCCTCATGACCGGAAACCGCAGGCAGGACCGACACGCCACCCGCATCCACGGGCAAAATCTCCCAGTCAAAGCACTCACGCGACGCGACCTCGCGCTGGTGGGCGACCGCGTCGTGCTCAAGGCCCGAAACGACGATGAGATCGCGACTGGCATCGCGTCCGCGCATGCCGCGGGCCGCAGCCATCACGCCGAGAGCGTCGGACTCAGTGGCGCCGGACGTGAAGATGACCTCGTGGATGTCGGCCCCGAGAGCCGCGGCGACCTGCTCGCGGGCGTCGTCGAGCATGCGACGGGCCCGCCGCCCTCCGAAGTGGAGGGCGGCGGGATTGCCAGGGGTGGCAGCCAGGTCACGCTGGGCGCGCGTCCACGCCTCGAGGGCGCACTCGCGCAGCGGCGTGGTGGCCGCGTGGTCGAGATAGACGCTCACGCCTGGGAGCGCGCCTCCTCGATGGCGGCCAGGGCCGCGGGCACGACCTCGGTCACGTCGCCGACAACACCAAAGTCCGCGATCTCGAAGATCGGGGCATCCGGATCATCACACACGGCAACGATGTGAGCGGAGGACTGCATACCCACCGTGTGGTGAATAGCGCCGGAGACGCCCAGGCCGAGGTACAGGTTCGGCGTGACCGTCAGGCCCGTCTGGCCGATCTGCTCGGCTCGCGGGGCCCATCCCTCGTCACAGGCGACGCGGGTCGCGCCCACGGCACCACCGAGCGCGTCGGCGAGCGAGCGAACCAGCTCGAAGTCACCGTCCACGCCGCGGCCACCACACACCACGGTGGAGGCGTCAGCCAGGGAGACGCCTTCCTCCTCGTCGGGCACGCTGGAAACAACCTGAATCGAGGAAGCCTCGGGGCTCAGCTCGACGGACAGAGCCTGCGGGGTCAGGGCGACGGGAGAGGCCACCGGGGCCTCGTCGATGACGCCGGAGGCGATGCCGACGATCGGAGTCTGTCCCTCGAGGACGATGCGCATCGACCAAGAGCCGCCCAGGGCAGTCTTGCCGATCTGGAGGACGCCGCCGTCGAAGCCAACGGACGAGGCACCGGAGACCACGCCGGCCTCGGTGAGCGCGCCGACGCGACCGGCGATCTCACGGCCGCGGTAGTCCGAGCACAGGAGCACTAGGCCGAAGCTGGCGGTGGCCAGCGCGGAAACAAGCGCGTCGGAGGCCACGACCGAGGAACGCGCCGAGTCACCCAGGTCGGCGTGCAGCAGCTGGGTCGCGCCCAGCTCAGACAGTGCTGCCACGTCGGGCGTGGCGGCCAGGGACAGGGCGACAACGTCTGCGCTGGTCAGGGACGCAGCCAGCGTCACGGCCTGGCGGGCCAGGGGCGTCAGGTGATCGCCCGCCTGATCGGCCAGAACAAGAATCGGGGAACTCATCTGCTGCGTCATGTCACTTCACCACCGAAAGGATGTAGTCGGCCAGAGCGCGCCCGCCCTCGCCGGCGTCCTGAATGATCGTGCCCGAACCGTCGCGGGTGTTCTCCTCGCCGTGGGTCACGGCGGTCAGCGCGCGGCGCATGACGAGGCCCTCCCCGCCGGGAACCTCCACAAGGTCATCGATGCCCCACTGGTCCAGGGGTTTCTTGCGGGCGGCCTTCATGGCAGCAAAGGCCGGGTAGCGCGGCTCGTTGATCTGGTCGGTCACGGAGACGACCGCGGGCAGCGCGGCGCGCACGGTCTCGGTGTAGCCGTCGACGGCGCGTTCGATCGTCACGGCGCCATCCGCGACGCTCAGGGAGCGTGCAAGGCCCAGCAGGGGCATGTGCGCCTTGGCGGCCAGTGCGCCGGGCAACATGGAGGTCATCGCATCCAGCGACGCCATGCCGGTGATCACCAGATCGACGGGGCCGCACTCCTCGCTGATCTTCGCGATCGCGACGGCCAGGACGGAGGCGGTCGTAATGACGTCGGAGCCCTCCAGGAACTCGTCAGACACGATGTAGGCACGGTCCGCGCCCATCTGCAGGGCGCGCATGAGGGAGTCCTCGGCGTCCTCGGGACCCATCGTCAGCGCGACGACCTCAGCCTCGCGGCCTGCATCCTCTTCGGACTCCTTGAGCTGAACGGCAGCCTCAATGGCGTTCTCGTCCAGTTCGTTGAGCACATCGTCCTCACCGCGCACCAGGCGGCCGCCCTCAAAACGGCGTTCGGACTGCATGTCGGGGACATGCTTCACACACACGACAATTCTCATGCCTTCTAGCGTGCCACATTCCGAGCCTCACGCCCATATATATGAGGGTTGCCTCACCAGCGCGTGCCGCTGTTCATAGCCTCTCCCAGTTCCTAATCCGACCGCTTAATTAACGGTCACGTATGATGGATAGTGGCTGCATCTATCAGGCTTGGGTGCAGTCAATAATTCGTCAGAAAGAGGCACTCTTTTATGTCCGAGCGCTCCGGCTCGCCTTGCGTCCCCACCGTGCGTGTCACCGAACCGAACCCCGTCCCCTCCCGCCTGGGAGTTTTCCGTTCGGGCGACGGGCTCGATGTGTCCGTGGTCGCGCGGGGCGCGTCCGGCGTGGATATGTGCATTTTCGACGAGGCCGGGGCTGAGACACGCTACGCCCTGATCGGCCCCCATACCGGCATCTGGCACGGTCACGTCCCGGGCTTTGGCGCAGGCACCCGCTACGGCTTCCGCGTTCATGGTCCGTGGGATCCGGACGGCGGCAAGTTCTACAACTCGCACAAGCTCCTCCTCGACCCCTACGGCCGGGGTGTCGACGGCGTCGTCGATATGAAGCCTGGCGTCTACGCGCACTGCGTCGACGAGGATCTCTACCCCTCCGAGTACCCGCTGCGCCGCTCTCCCATTGACTCCGCTGCCTACATGCCGCGTTCGGTCGTCGTGGAGCCCTCCTTCCCGATCGAACCCCAGCCACATACGCCGTGGGAGACGACGGTCATCTACGAGATCCACGTCAAGGGCTTCACGAAGAACATGCCCGGCGTGCCCCCACAGTTGCGTGGCACCTACGCGGGACTGGCTCACCCGGCTTCCGTGTCGTATCTGAAGGACCTGGGCGTCACCGCGGTCGAGCTGCTCCCCGTGCACGCCAAGTGCGACGAGCCTTTCCTCACCGAACGCGGCCTGACGAACTACTGGGGTTACTCGACCCTCTCCTTCTTCGCTCCCGAGCCCTCCTACGCGACCGAGGCCTCGCGTGAGCGCGGTGCCCAGGCGGTCGTCGACGAGTTCCGCGGCATGGTCTCTTTGCTGCATCAGGCTGGCATTGAGGTCATCCTCGACGTCGTCTACAACCACACGTGTGAGGGTGGAGACGCCGGCCCGTCTCTGTCGTGGCGCGGCCTCGATTCCGACCTGTACTACCGCCACACTTCCTCGCGCCCCGTCCAGGCGATCGACGTGACGGGCACCGGTAACACCATGAACATGGATCACCCGAAGACCATTCAGATGGTGCTGGATTCGCTGCGCTACTGGGTGCGAGAAATGGGCGTGGACGGCTTCCGCTTCGACCTGGCGGCCACGCTGGGCCGTTTCGCGACCGGTTTCAGCCCAATGCACCCGCTCCTCATCGCGATGGCCACGGACGATCTGCTCGCACACGTCAAGCTCATCGCCGAGCCCTGGGACGTGGGCCCCGGCGGTTGGCAGACGGGCAACTTCCCGGTCCCGTTCTCCGAGTGGAACGACCACTACCGCGGCGCTCTGCGTAACTTCTGGCTGGCCGACGTGCGCGCCCAGGCCTCGGGCCATGTCGTGTCGGGTCCCAACGACCTCGCAACGCGTCTGTCCGGCTCCCAGGACGTGTTCGAGCACGGGCTGGGTCGCCTGCGTGGCCCACGCGCCTCGATCAACTTCGTGACGGCCCACGACGGCTTCACGCTAGCGGACCTGACGGCTTACGACCGCAAGCACAACACCGCGAACCTGGAGAATAACCGCGACGGTTCGGACGACAACCGCTCGTGGAACCACGGCGTCGAGGGTACGCTGGCTGTCAACGCCACGCACCCCAACGCGATGACGCCCTACGCGATCCTGTCCGACATGACGATCGCGGACCTGCGTGCGCGCTCTCAGCGCAACATCCTCACGACGATGTTCGTTTCTTCGGGCACGCCCATGCTCACGGGCGGCGACGAATTCGGCCGTACCCAGTACGGCAATAACAACGCCTACTGCCAGGATGATCCGATCTCGTGGGTCGACTGGGACCTGGCTGAGGAACAGCTCGAGCAGATCGACACGGTGTCCTGGCTCATCGCACTGCGTAAAGTCCATCCGGTTTTGCGCCCCGACCGCTTCGCGACCGGCACGCCGCACGGCGGCGACACGATCCCTGACCTGTCGTGGTACACGGCGCAGGGCACGCCGATGCCGGACTACGGATGGACAGACGCACGTCACCGCGCATTCCAGATGCTGCGCTCGGGCGTGACCTGGGGCGACCGCGATGCCCTCATCATCATCAACGCGAACCTGGACGGCGCCGAGGTCACACTGCCCGAGGGGCACGACCTGGACTGGCTGGTCGCCTACTCAACTGTGTGGGCGACACCCTCCGAGGGCGGCGTCGGCGAGACACGTAACCCGAGCGAGCTCTCCCTTGAGGCTGAGCACGTCGCTCCGCGCTCCACGCTGTCGATTGAACCGCTGTCCGTGACCATCCTGCTCTCTGACGTCGCGTTCCGCCCCGAACACTGAGCACCCCAAGTTTCATTCATTCCCACCCACTCGTTAGGATTGACGCATGACTCGCAGTGAAGATGCCCTGGAAACCGCAACCTCCGATGCCTCGCTGGCCCGCTCGAAGGCCCGCAGCGCCGAGATCGACCTGGCGATCGACCAGGACCCCTCGCGTTTCCGCATCCTCACGGGTGACCGTCCGACAGGCCACCTGCACCTGGGCCACTACTTCGGTACGCTGCGCAACCGCGTGCTCCTGCAGAACCGCGGAGTTGAGACCTGGGTCCTGGTCGCCGACTACCAGGTGATCACCGACCGCGATGGCGTGGGCCCGATCCGTGAGCGCGTCCTCGGCCTCGTCGCCGACTACCTGGCCGCGGGCATCGACCCGGAGCGCTCCACGATCTTCAACCACTCGGCGGTTCCGGCCCTCAACCAGCTGATGCTGCCCTTCCTCTCCCTGGTCACAGAGTCGGAGTTGCACCGCAACCCGACCGTGAAGGCCGAGCTGGAGGCGACCGAGGGCCGCGCAATGACCGGCCTCATGCTGACCTACCCCGTCCACCAGGCCGCCGACATCCTCTTCTGCAAGGCCAACATCGTGCCCGTGGGCCAGGATCAGCTCCCCCACCTGGAGCAGGCGCGCCTGATCGCCCAGCGCTTCGACAAGCGCTACGGTCGTGCGACGCCCGAACGCCCCGTGTTCCCCCGCCCCGAGGCTCTCCTGTCCGAGGTCCCGCTGCTGCTGGGCACGGACGGCCAGAAGATGTCGAAGTCGCGCGGCAACACAATCGAGCTGCGCATGAGCGCCGACGAGACCGCGAAGATCCTCAAGAAGGCGAAGACCGACGCCGAGCGCCGCATCACCTTCGACCCGGAGGGCCGTCCCGAGGTCTCCAACCTCCTCATGCTGGCCTCCCTGGCCACGGGCGAGGCGCCCGAGGCAATCGCGGATCGCATCGGCGACGGCGGTGCGGGCACCCTGAAGGCCCTCGTCACCGAATCCCTCAACGAGATGCTCGCTCCCCTGCGGTCTCGCCGCGCCGAGCTCATCGCGAACGAGGACTACCTGCTGTCCATCCTGCACGCCGGTAACGAGCGCGCCAACGAACAGGCCGATCAGACTCTGTCCGAGGTGCGCACCGCCATGCAGATGAACTACTGATTCCACACATTCTCCCCTTGGAGGCCACCATGGCATACAACGAGTTCCCCGAGCATCCCGACGACTCCGTCGGCTCGTGGATGCTCACTCTCTTCGTCGCAGGCATCCCGCTGGTCGGCTTCATCTACCTGCTGGTGCTCGCGCTCGGTTCGGGAAGCTCGCCTGCGAAGCGTAACTACGCGCGCGCCATGTTTATCTGGCAGATCATCGCCCTCATCGGGTTGATCCTGATGTTCGTCCTCTTTGGTGGCGCGATCATGGCAGGGCTGCAGAACAGCGGCTACTGAGTCAGCAGATCCTCACACGGAGGGTAGTTCCTGGACATCTGGGGGCTACCCTCCGTCTTTTCTGCTGGAATTCCAACGTTTTGGACGACAGTTGAAATCTTGACAGACCATGAGAGCGCCCTCCGCATCACCGAGGCATGGGCATTGTTTTCTCCCGGACGCATACATAGGCTAGTGTGGGTCTCGTGAGCGAGAAACTGTTGCCCCGTATCCCGATCATCGAAGTGTTCCCCGTCATCGAAGACGGCACGCTTCCCGCCAAGGCGACCGAAGGCGAGCCTTTCCCCATTCGTGCGACCGTGTTCCGCGAAGGGCACGACGCATTCGCCACCGAGGCCGTCCTGCTGCGCCCGGACGGGGGTGAATACTCCCGCACGCGCATGGTGGACATCGCCCCCGGTCTCGACCGGTACGAGGCCTGGGTGGCCGCGAACACGCCCGGCGCGTGGTCCTTCCGCGTGGACTCCTGGTCGGATCCCTACGCGACGTGGCGCCACGATGCGACCGTCAAGGTCGGCGCCGGCGTCGACGTCGAGCTCATGCTCGAGGAGGGCGCCCGCCTCATGGAGCGCGCGGCCGAAGGCACTGCCTACGGCAATCCCTCCCAGCAGCGCCCCCCGGCCTCGGACATTGACGTCCTGACCGACGCGGCGCGTCGCCTGCGCGACACCAGTCATTCCGCCCAGCAGCGCCTCTCTGCGGGCATCTCCTCTCGCGTGCGTCTCATCTTCCGCGATCACCCGCTGCGCGACCTGATCGGTTCATCGCGCGTCTACCCGCTCGACGTGGCCCGCACAAAGGCCCTGGCGGGTGCATGGTACGAGATCTTCCCGCGCTCTGCGGGGGCCTTCCAGCACCCCGACGGCACGTGGGTCTCCGGCACGCTCGCGGGGGCAGCGGACGATCTGCCGCGTATCGCAGGCATGGGCTTTGACGTCGTCTACCTGACCCCGGTCCACCCGATCGGCACGACGCACCGAAAGGGCAAGAACAACGCCCTGGAAGCCGCTCCCGGCGACCCTGGTTCCCCCTACGCCATCGGCTCCCCCGAGGGTGGCCATGACGCCATCCACCCCGAGCTCGGCGACTTCGCTGACTTCGACCGCTTCGTCGAGCGCGCCCGAGGCCTCGGCCTGGAGGTCGCCCTCGACCTGGCCCTCCAGTGCTCCCCCGACCACCCGTGGGTCAAGGAGCACCCCGAGTGGTTCACGACGCGCGCCGACGGCACCATCGCATACGCGGAGAACCCGCCCAAGAAGTACCAGGACATCTACCCCCTGAACTTCGACAACGACCCCGAGGGCATCTACCGGGCCGTGCGCGACGTCATCGAGCTGTGGATCAACCACGGCGTGACGATCTTCCGCGTCGACAACCCGCACACGAAGCCCATTGCCTTCTGGGAGCGCCTCCTCGCCGACGTCAAGGCGCAGTACCCGGGCACACTCTTCCTGGCCGAGGCCTTCACGCGCCCCGCCATGATGCGCACGCTCGGCGCGATCGGCTTCGATCAGTCCTACACATACTTCGCGTGGAGGACCGCCAAGCAGGAGATTGAGGAGTACCTGCGCGAGGTCTCCGAAGAAACCGCGCACCTCATGCGCCCGGCCTTCTGGCCCACGACGCACGATATTCTCACCCCGCAGATGTGGGACGGCGGCACCGCGATCTTCGCGATCCGCGCGATGCTCGCCGCTCTGGGCGCACCCACGTGGGGCATCTACTCCGGATACGAGTTCGTGGAGAACGAACCTCGCGGCACCTATCAGGAGCCCAACAACAACGAGAAGTACGAGTTCCGCCCGCGCCGCTGGGAGGACGCCGAGCCGATCGGCATCTCGCGCCTCTTCACGCTGCTCAACGCCGCGCGCACCAAGCACCCCGCGCTGCGCCAGCTCCACCAGATCCGCATCCACCCGACCTCCTCGGATCGCCTCATCGCGTTCTCACGTCACATTCCCGGCAAGTTCACCTCCGACGGTAAGCCCGACACCGTCATCTGCGTGATCTCCCTGGATCCGCACGAGGGAGTGGACGCCACCGTTGAACTCGATCTCGAGGCCATGGGCCTGGCGACCCCCGGCGGCCACATTACGGTCGTCGACGAGCTGGATGGACGCTCCTACGTGTGGGGATCCTCCAACTGGGTATCCCTGTCCCCCGTGACGCGCCTCGGCCATGTCTTCAAGGTCGAACCCGCCCACACATCCCCCTGGGCGCAAGCCTAACGAGGCTCGTGCGCCCGGCACTACCATCTCGGCGCGCCGGGCGCACGATGCTCCTCCATAACCCCACCAATATGAGACCCGGCTCCCTTTTTTGCCGGTCAGACGCTAGACTTAACAACACCAGTGAACTGAGCGGTTCACCCATCTGGAGTAAGGAAAATCCATGAGCTGCGAACTTACGCCGATCCCGGTCAATGACGACATCCTCGACGCCGTTGCCTCAGGCTCCTACTACTCGCCCCACTCCGTGCTGGGCGCCCACCTTGGCGACGACGGCGTCACCATCCGCGTCGTCGCGCACCTGGCCGACGCGGTCGACATCATCACGCCGACGGGCGCCTACGCTGCATCCCACGAGCGCGGCGGCATCTGGGTCACGGCCCTGCCCGACAAGGAGATTCCCGCCTACCGTGTGTCCGTCACCTACGGCGATACGACCATCGTACGCGACGACCCCTACCGTTACCTGCCCACGCTGGGCGAGATGGACACCTACCTGATCTCCGAGGGCCGTCACGAGAAACTCTGGAACGTCCTGGGCGCGCACGTGAAGACCTACACCGACGAGCTCGGCGAGACAACCGGCACTGCCTTCGCGGTGTGGGCCCCCAACGCACGCGCCGTGCGCGTCGTCGGCGAATTCAACTACTGGGACGGCACGCAGACCTCCATGCGTTCGCTGGGGTCTTCCGGCGTGTGGGAGCTCTTCATTCCCGAGGTCGGCGTGGGTGCGCGCTACAAGTTCGAGATCCAGGGCCCCGGCGGCAACTGGTTCCAGAAGGCCGACCCGCTGGCCCGCGCCACCGAGATTCCACCGGCCACCGCCTCGGTCGTCACCGACTACTTCCACGAGTGGACCGACCAGGAGTGGATGTCCACCCGTAAGGACCGCAACGTCCACACCGGCCCGATGTCCATCTACGAGGTCCATGCTGGCTCGTGGCGCCAGGGCCTGGGCTACCGCGAACTGGCCGACGAACTAGTCCCCTACGTCAAGCAGATGGGCTTCACGCACGTGGAGTTCATGCCCCTGGCTGAGCACCCCTTCGGCGGCTCGTGGGGCTACCAGGTGACCTCCTACTACGCCCCCACCTCGCGCTACGGTACCCCGGATGACTTCCGCTACCTCGTGGATGCCTTCCACCGCGCGGGCATCGGCGTCATCCTCGACTGGGTTCCCGCCCACTTCCCGAAGGACGACTTCGCGCTGGCCCGCTTCGACGGCACCCCGCTGTACGAGGATCCGGACCCGCTGCGCGGCGAGCACCCCGACTGGGGCACCTACGTCTTCAACTTCGGTCGCCGCGAGGTGCGTAACTTCCTGGTCGCCAACGCCCTGTACTGGCTCGAAGACTTCCACATCGACGGCCTGCGCGTCGACGCCGTGGCCTCGATGCTGTACCTGGACTACTCGCGCAAGGACGGCCAGTGGCGTCCCAACCAGTACGGTGGCCGCGAGAACCTGGAGGCCATCGAGTTCATCCAGGAAGCCAACGCGACCGCGTACCGTCGTCACCCCGGCATCGTCATGATCGCCGAGGAGTCCACGGCATGGCCCGGCGTGACCGCCCCGACCTCGGGCGGCGGCCTCGGCTACGGCATGAAGTGGAACATGGGCTGGATGAACGACACCCTGCGCTACCTGAGCGAGGATCCGGTCAACCGTCGCTGGCACCACGGCGAGCTCACCTTCTCACTGGTGTACGCCTTCTCCGAGAACTACGTGCTCCCGCTATCGCACGACGAGGTCGTGCACGGCAAGGGATCGCTGATCTCGAAGATGCCCGGCGACAAGTGGCAGCGCCTGGCGGGCCTGCGCTCCCTGTACGCCTACCAGTGGAGCCACCCGGGCAAGCAGCTCATCTTCATGGGCCAGGAGATCGGCCAGGAGCAGGAGTGGAACGAGTCCTACTCCCTCGACTGGTGGCTGCTGGACCAGGAGGGCCACGCCGGCGTCGCAGCTCTCGTGGAGCGCCTCAACACAATCTACGCCTCCTCCCCCGCCATGTGGGACGACGACTACACGGGCTTCGAGTGGATCGAGGCCTCGGACGGCGACCACAACCTGATCTCCTACCTGCGTAAGGGTTCGGACGAGGCGGGCAACCGTGAGGTCGTCGTGTGCATCTCGAACTTCGCTGGAAACCCGCACGAGGGCTACCGCGTGGGTCTGCCGTTCGGCGGCGAGTGGGTCGAAATCCTCAACACGGACGCCGAAGAGTTCGGTGGCTCTGGCGTCGTCAATGTCGGCACCATCATCGCCGAGGACACCCCGTGGAACGGCCGCCCGGTCTCCGCGTCTCTGCGCGTACCGCCGCTGGGCGCCGTCTGGCTGGTGCCCGCCTCGCAGGTGCGCTGACACCGTAGGCTGATACAAGGAGGCCGGAGCAGGAATCCCTGCTCCGGCCTCCTCGTTGCCTAGCCGTTGCGGATGCGGCGCGCGACGGTGTACGCGGGCGATCCTTAGAAGCCCGCCCTGCCCCGGTCTATCTGTCCCTGCAGCTTGATCAGTTGGCGCCTAGCCTCCGGGTCGGGCTCCCGGTCAATCTTCTTCGTCAGTTCGTTGTGCGTGGAATGCCATCCGTACCACACGACGACGCAGACGAACACGAGAGCGACGATGATCCATGCAGCCATGATGACGGCCCCTTTCCACAACTGTGCGTTGGCACGGCGGTATCACATGAGGAGCATCGCCAGGCGCGTACGCGCCTTGGAAACCTCGGGCGTCGATCCTGCGACGCGGAAGAGGTCCAGGAGACGCAGGCGCAGCGCGTCGCGCTCCTCGTCATCCGTGGAGGCCGCGAGCAGGTCGAGCAGCACGTCAAAGGCACCCGCAGCATCTCCCGCGGCGAACAGCGCGTCGGCGCGGGATGCGGGGTCGGCCGCGTCAGCCTGGGCACTGCGAGCCGCCAGGCGGACACGCGACAGGTGAGACTTCGCGTCCTCGTCACGGGGATTCAGCTCGATAACCTTCTCCCAGCCCGCGAGGGCCTCATCGAGGTTACCGGCGGCCTCGGCGGCCAGGGGGGCCTCGTGCTCCGGCGGGGTCGGAGCGACAGTGTCCTCGGGAGCCACGGCGATGCGCGCCGTGACGCCCATCTGCGTGGCAGCCTCGAGAACCTGCGAAATGACCGGGAGCACCTGCTCCTTCGCTGCGCCGCCCTGGAACAGCGGGACGGGACGCCCTCCCACGAGCGCAACCACCGTGGGCACACCCTGAATCTGGAAGGCCTGAGCAATCGCGGGGGCCTTATCGATATCGACCTCGACCAGCTGGAACGCACCCGCGTTTTCGCGCGCGATCTCCTCCAGCATGGCCAGCGCCGGCTTGGACTCGAGCGAGCGCGGCGACCACATGACCATGATGACCGGCACGGCCTGAGAGGTGGACATGACGTCCTGGAAATGCTCCTCGTCCGTGGTCGTAATGAGGGGAATGTGGAGCCCCTCCCCCGCTGCGGGGGCGGCGTCCTGCGCGGCGCCGGGAGCACTCTGGCGGGCCGAGAGATCGACGGCTCCGTGCGAGTCTGCGGGCATGGGCGTCGCCTCGGATGCGGGACGGGGGTCGGGCGTGTTCATGATGATCCTCTTCGTGGCAGGAGTGTTTTCTAGGAACGATGATATGCGTCGTCCCCGCGACAAAATGCCACGGGGACGACCTGTGCGCTGTGGGTGAAAATCAGCCCGGGCTAGAGGAAGGATCCAGCGCCACGGACACGATCGTGTACTCGCCGCCAACGACCTGAGGGGTTCCACCCGCGGTCTTCGAGGGGATGCGCATGAGGACGGTCGCCAGGTACTCCGCAGTCGCGGTGCCCTCCACCGTCGTGCCGCCCGAGCTCATCGTCGCAGTCTTTCCACCCAGGTTCATGGTCGCACCGGCGACGGTCCGCTGGTAGGTCAGCGTGTACTGAAAGTTAGCGGCGACGAGGGCCGAACCATCCTGAAGCACCAGTCCCGAAATCGGGTAGTCTGTCGCGGTCGCCGCAGCGGTCACGGAGCCTGCGGCACTCACCGACGAGTTCAGGTCACTGATGCCCGTCAGGTAAGTCTTCGTGAAGTCGTCTGCAGGGAACTGCGACGTATCCTGGCTACCCGAATTCAGCATCGTGATGTACTGCGACAGAGCCGCCTGCGGACTCACGACGAATCCCTCAGAGTCACCGGTGACGTAGGCCGAGCCCGTGCCCACGGGGGGCAGGGTCAGCTGCGTGCCACCGAGGAGACGCGCGTAGTTCGTCAACTGGTAGTCCGAGCGCGCTGAATCCTGCACGAACACCTGCAGGACGGGCAGCGCCGTGGTGGAGGACGCAGAGATGTTGAAGATCGCGCGCGGCCACGAATCGGAGTTCGTGATCGCCAGGGACGCCGGGGCAAAGTCCAGGGTATGCGGGGCCTGGCCCGAGGCCGTGGCCAGCGCGTACTGCGCCGTACGGTAGGCCAGCGCACCCTGAGCAACGCGGCCCGACAGGTCCTGCGCGTTCAGCGACGCATCTGCGGTCGTCATGGCACTACCCGTTGCATCGAGGACAGAGGAGATACGCTCGAGGTCCAGGTTCGCGGCGCTCTGCGTTTCCTCGCTCGACTGGGCGACGATCTCGTTCGAACATGCGCTCAGCCCGAGCGTCGACGCCATCAGGAGGGCGGCGGTCGCTACCGCTGCGGTCCGTCTCTTCATCACTTGCCTTCCTCGCGGTCCTTGAGCCAACCCGACATGATCGAGGTCCAGCCACCGGTCTTCGATGCATCGTCATCGGGTGCTGAGGTCGGAGCGGCAGGCTCGGCCGCACGGGGACGCGTGACCGGGATCAGGCCGGTGTTGAATTCCTGACCATCGACCACAACGGTCTGCTCACCGTTGTTGCGGGCCTCGCGCAGCGCGCGACGCGACGGCAACGTACGGCCGCCTCGGATACCGGACAGGTCGATGACACCGGTATCGGTCGTGGCGCGCTCGGGCGGATCCTGATCGATCGTCCCATTGTCGAGGCCGTGGCGTCCGCGACGCTCAAACGTATCCGTGAGCGGGTCGGGAACGTAGTCATCCTGAGACACCGATCCAGTCGCGGGCTTGTCGGCGTCTTCTTCGACGGCAGGCTCACTATCGTCGGCAGCACTGCTGGCGGCCTGAGAGGGCTCGTCAACGACGGGCTCCTCCTGCGAGGGGTGCTCTTCCACGGGGGCATGAACTGCGGGTTCCTCCACAGACGGCGTGTACGCGGCCGCACCCCACTGCGCCTTCTCCTGGGCCTGCTTCTCATCGGGAGCGGAGGCAGCAGAATCCTTCGAGGAAGCGGCCTCATCGACGGCCTCGGTGTCCTTCACGGGGGTCGGAACGGGAGCCGAGTCACGGGCGGCAGCGATGCGCTCAGCGACAGCCGCAGAGTTAATCGAAGAAGTCTCCAGGGAATCCGCCTGACGGCGCTCTTCGATGCGGGCCTCGCGGATCTTACGCAGGCGCAGGAGCTGCCAGCGCGTGAGGAACAGCGCGAGGGCAATCAACGCAAAAACGCAGGCAGCGAGGAAAGCGATAATCGCCAGGGTGTTCGTCTGCTCGACCTTCCAGGTCAGGGTCAGCGTGAGGTCACCCGGACCAGCCGCGGAGGCAGCCAGAGCGGACCGACCGGAGGGAACGTTCTCCAGATCCAGGCTGACGGTCCCCTGACCGCTGGCCTGCTTGAACCACATGTCAGAGGAGGCCAGCTGTGTCACCAGGTCAGCGGACGTCTGATCGGCGAGGGGCTGGGCACCCGACTGGACACCGGACTGGGCACCCGACTGCGCGGGGGTCGAAGGAGCTGCGGGGGCAGTCTGACCGGAGGCGACCGCAGCGTGAGACTCAGCCTTGAGCTTCGTGCGATCCGACTCGACACCGATGACCTCGGTGTAGGCAGCGTCGCCGATCCACCCCTTCACGTCCTGCGTCGTACCGATGCTGAGAGTCACGGGGGCGCCGGACTTCGACGTCGCGGTGACCGTCACGTCATCCTTCACGATCGACAGTACGTTGCCGCGGGTCATGATCAGATCCGTCGCAGAATCGACGGACGACACCTGATGCGTCGGCGGCCGCAGCACGGTCACGCCGAGCAGCCCGACGAGCACGCATACAAGAGCGACAACGCCCATTGACGATGCCGCCATGTATCGCTTAAAGAGTTCCACGGTTGCTCCTCACGTCCAATGCCCACACTGCGGGCATTCTTCAGTGCCCACTTTACGTGCTCACCGCGGGCATGGCCGAATCCGCACCCCGGGCAGTGATGCATCACATCCGCACGTCACAGCGGTCGCAGGCCACGACGCCAACACTCCGAGTGCCAGTGACGGCGCCCGTCAACCCCCTGGGGGAGGCCGAAAGGCGCCTCTTCAGGCCACGCAACGATGTGGGCACTGCCCTGCGGAATCGGACGCAGGCAAGCCGGACAGGTGTATTCCTTGGCCGCACTGGGCAGGCGACGCACCTGATAGTCCAGGCCGTCCGGACCACGCTCCGTACGCGGCACGGAGGCGAGGCGGTCCATCTGCAATGGACGCGCCTCGCCCCACGGTCGTTTCTTGCTTCGTTTGCCTCTCACGCAACCACAGTGCCACGTCGCCAGACGCGGCGCACGACGAGGTCGCCGTCGACCTCGACGATATCGGCCTTCTTCCCTGGCGCGAGCGAGCCAATCGTGTCATCGCCCAGGATCGTGGCACCCTGCACGGAGGCCATGTACACAGCATCGACGAGCGGAATCCCACCCTTGGTAACGGCCACGCGCACGCAGTCCATCAGGTGAGCGGTCCCTCCGGCAATGGCATTGCCCTGAGCCAGGCGGGCAACACCATCCTTAACGATGACGTCCTGGGGGCCGAGTGTGTACTCGCCGTCGGCCATTCCAGCGGCAGCCATCGCGTCGGTGATGAGCACGACGTGCTCGCGGCCGACGAGTTCGTAGACGTCGCGCACGAGTGTGGGATCGACGTGGATGGAGTCGCAGATGAGCTCGGCGACGGCGCCGCCGCGCGCGGCATCCGAGAGGAACTCGGCGATCGGGCCGGTATCGCGGTGGTGCAGCGGGCGCATGCCGTTGAACAGGTGGGTGATCGTCGCACGGGGGCCTCGCTTGGTCTCCACCTGCGCGAAACGCTCGCGCGAGTAGTCCAGAGCCTCGCGCGCCTTCACTGAGTTGGAATCCGTGTGGCCCCAGGAGGGCACCGCTCCCCCGTCGATAAGGGCCTCGGCAACCGATCCTGGACCATAGGCGTTCGGCTTCTCGGGGGCCAGCGTCATCGACAGCGCATAGCCCTGACAGTCGTCAATAAGAGTGCGAGTCAGGTCGGCGTCAGGATCAACGATGTAGGTCGGGTCCTGCGCACCGCAGCGCTCATGGGAAACGAAAGGACCCTCAAAGTGGATGCCGGCGAGTTCGTCGGCCTTGGCCAGCTCGGCCAGGGTCTTGGCGCGCGCACGCAGCACCTCGGCGGAGGCGGTCACGCAGGACGCGACGAGGGAGGTCGTCCCGTGACGACGATGCTCGAGGACTGCCACGAGGGCTGCCTCAGCGGTCTCCGCGTTGGGGAAAGACTCTCCACCGCCACCGTGGCAGTGCACATCGACGAGGCCGGGCAGATAGGTCGAATCACTGGCCTCGGGCACCTCGCCCTCATAGTCAGAAACGGGACAGACACGGGTAATAGTCGCGCCGTCGAACTCAATGATTCCGTCCTCAACAACGGAGTTTTCCAGAACCAGACGGCCACGCAGCACAGAAATAGTCATACACATATTGTGGCACACATGACACTTTAGTGCTGCGTATCAGACAACCGCTTCTCCCAGTCGCCGAACGCCCGTCGCGCCGATTCCTCATAGGCCCCACAGCCCTGTGCGATCACGACCTTGCCGCCGGGGGCACGCACGGCAACCATGCGACCATCCGCAACCGCAATCGGGCGAAACATGCCATTCTTCGCCGGGCAGATAAGCGCCTCCCCGGCCTCGTCCGTCAGACAGGAACGGTCCTTGTAACCGACATGCAACTCGTCAAATGAGGGCAGCGCGAGCATCGCCTCGGCCTCGTCGATGGCAGCTTCCACGAGGTCGGCGAGGTCCGCGCGAGCCAGACCACCTTCAAACTCCGCGATGGGCAAGCCGATGCTGCTCCCCACCTCGCGCGCCCCGGCCATCGCCCGACGCGCCTCGGTGAGCGTCAGCCCCGCCCACCGAGCAAGGTCCGCAGCATCCACGGGTCCGTGTCCCCAGGCGTAACGCGCGGCCAACACCGCGAGGGCTTCGTCATGTCCGCTTTCCCCCTGCGCGACGCCTGGTGCACCAGGCAGCCCTCGCGCATCAACCATCAGATGCTCCCCCGCGCGCAGAGGACCCGCGGCGAGCACCCCGTCCAGGTGCAGGCGCATGACGAGATGGCGGCGCCGCAGACCCGCCTGTGAGGACGACGCCGTCACCGTGTCGATGCCGCTGTTCTCCCACGCCTCGACGAGCTCCGCACGGCTCACTCCCCCGGGAGAGGTCTCCAGCAGGTCACACGCGACCTGAGCCGCGCGGTCGACGATCGCATCCGAAAGGCCCAGAGAAGACGCCTGGCGTTCCCACGCCGCACGCCGATGGCGCAGCAGGCGCCGCAGCCAGTGGTGGTCGCGCCCGCTCGTCACGTGCACGGTCCCGCGCATCGGCCAGGACCGAACGAGGGCACCCGAGTCGAACGCGGCGCTTATCTGTGCCCGTGGCACGCCCACGCAGCGCGCGCCGATCGCCCACGGGATCGCGCTCGCTTGCTGGCCTTGCAGTGCCAGCAGGTTCTCGACGGCATCCAGCGGTGAGGGCGCCGCGGTCGCTGAGACGAGACCCTGGGCGACAATTCGCCCGAGGCTCGCCCGCCGAGAAAGCACCATCAGAACAGTCGAGACTCGGGGTCGTCGAATCCGCGCATGGCGTCGTAGTCGAGGACCACGCAGCGAATCCCGCGATCCTCAGCCAGGGTGCGCGCCTGCTTCGTGATCTCCTGGGCTGCGAAAATACCGGTCACATCGCCGAGTAGCGCATCGCGCCCCAGCAGCGACAGGTAGCGCGTGAGCTGTTCGACACCGTCAATACCACCACGGCGCTTGACCTCGATCGCCACGTGGTTGCCATCCGCGTCGCGCACCATCAGGTCCACCGGGCCCACCGGCGTCGGGAACTCGCGGCGCACCAGTTCCCAGCCCTCACCCAGGATCTGGGGCACCTGCTGGGCGAGAAGCTCCTGCAGGTGCGCCTCCACGCCGTCCTTGACGAGGCCCGGGTCGACGCCCAGATCCTCGGTTACGTCCGCGATAATCTCGTGGATGCGAACGATGAGCTTGTCATCGGTCTTATCGGCCTGAACCGTCCAGACCTGCTCGACGCCTTCTTCGTCGTCACCGGGTTCTCCCATGGAGACCGTACACGGCGCCGTCATCCAGTTCAGCGGCTTATAGGAGCCGCCCTCGGAGTGGATGAGCACCGACCCGTCACCCTTGAGCATGATGACGCGCTTAGCCGGATCCAGGTGGGCGCTCAGCCGACCGGAGTAATCAACGGTGCAGGAAGCAATAACAATACGCACCCCGCGAGCTTACCAACCTTGCTCACACGAGGCGCGGAGGACCGGACTCCACCCAGGAGACCAATCCGTTATATGTCAGGCGTTCCACGGCAACCTCGTAACGATGCTCACCATACGCCAGACGCACCTCGACCACTGAACCGTCAGCCGAGTGCGCAATCGGAGCCGAGACCTCCATGCCCCGACGCGGGATCGAATAGACCGGCTTGAAGCTCAGTCCCACGAGGCGATACCAGGACAGTTCCTCGACGCCGTACACGCCGATACCAGCCGTCCACCCCGCATGTACGTCCGGACGCGACCAACACCGAAACGCCCCCAAACGCGAAACAATCCTGCGGGCGCGCACATTCATGTACGCCCACAGGATCGCCCCAACACACGCGAGGAGAACCACACACCAGATCACGATCATCATCAGGCTCATGAGGTCCTCCTCGCGTAGCGTCGAATTACTGTTCTGTCACTGTAGCGTGATCAGCCACGACCGTGACGAAATCCGAGTCGACTGAGGCGAATCCCCCACTGACCTCGAAAGACATGACCTCGGACGCGCACATCACCGTCACGGTCCCCTCGCCCATCTGGGCGAGCAGCGGCTGGCGGCCGGGCAGAACGCCCAGGCTTCCATCCACCGACGGCACCTGAACAGAGAGCGCCGCACCGTGCCACAGTCGTCCCTCGTGGGAGACGACCTCGACCTGCAAGGACTTACCCGATGCCATCAGGCTTCCTTGGCCAGCTCGTGAGCGTTACGCTCCAGGTCGTCGATGCCACCGCAGTTGTAGAAGGCCTGCTCCGGAACATCGTCGTAGTGGCCTTCGGCAATGCGCTTGAATGCCTCGATGGTCTCAGACAGCGGCACGGTCGAACCGGGCACGCCCGTGAACTTCTCAGCCATGTACATGTTCTGCGAGAGGAACTGCTCGATGCGGCGCGCACGCGCGACCGTCACCTTGTCGTCCTCGCTCAGCTCGTCGACACCGAGGATGGCGATGATGTCCTGCAGCTCCTTGTTCTTCTGCAGGATCGCCTTGACGTGCGTCGCGACGTCGTAGTGCTCGCGACCCACGAGGGCCGGGTCGAGGATGCGCGAGGTCGAGGCCAGTGGATCCACGGCGGGGTAAATACCCTTGGCCGCGATCTCGCGGGAGAGCTCGGTCGTCGCGTCCAGGTGAGCGAAGGTCGTCGCCGGAGCCGGGTCGGTGTAGTCGTCGGCGGGAACGTAGATCGCCTGCAGCGAGGTAATCGAGTGGCCGCCAGCCGACGTAATGCGCTCCTGAAGCAGACCCATCTCATCGGCCAGGTTGGGCTGGTAACCCACGGCGGAGGGCATGCGGCCCAGCAGCGTAGAGACCTCGGAACCCGCCTGGGTGAAACGGAAGATGTTGTCGATGAACAGGAGGACATCCTGGTGCTGAACATCGCGGAAGTACTCCGCCATGGTCAGGCCCGTCAAGGCGATGCGCAGACGCGTGCCCGGCGGCTCGTCCATCTGGCCGAAGACGAGGGCGGTCTTATCGAAGACGCCCGCCTCTTCCATTTCGCCGATCAGATCGTTGCCTTCACGGGTGCGCTCGCCGACGCCGGCGAACACGGAGACGCCGCCGTGGTCCTGAGCCACGCGCTGAATCATCTCCTGGATGAGGACGGTCTTGCCGACGCCCGCACCGCCGAAGAGGCCGATCTTGCCGCCCTGCACGTAGGGGGTCAGCAGGTCGATGACCTTGATGCCGGTCTCGAACATCTTGGTGCGCGCCTCAAGCTGATCGAAGGCCGGGGGCTGGCGGTGGATCGGCCAACGCTCCTTGACCTCAAGGGTCTCGCCTTCTTCGAGGTTGAGGACGTCGCCGGTCACGTTGAACACGTGGCCCTTGGTGACGTCACCGACGGGGACGGAGATCGGCGCACCGGTATCCGTGACGGGCGCGCCACGAACGAGGCCGTCGGTCGGCTTCAGCGCGATCGTACGCACGAGGTTATCGCCCAGGTGCTGGGCAACCTCAAGCGTCATCGTGAAGGACGACTCACCCTCACCCTGACCGGCAAGGTTCACCTCGACGGTCAGCGCGTTGTACAGCGGCGGGATGCGGTCCGGGGGAAACTCAACGTCGACGACAGGGCCGACGACGCGGGCGACGCGTCCCTCGGCAATTGCTTGGGTATCAGTCATAGTGTTACTCCGTGTCTCGAAGGGCTTAGCTCGCGCCCAGAGCGTCGGCCCCGCCCACGATTTCGGTAATTTCCTGGGTGATTTCCGCCTGGCGGGCCGAGTTCGCCAGACGCGTGTACTTGGTGATGAGTTCCTGCGCGTTGTCCGTCGCCGTATGCATGGCGCGTTGACGCGATGCGAGCTCGGACGCTGCGGACTGGAGCAGCACGTTGTGGATGCGCGCCTCCACGTAGAGCGGCAGGAGCGTATCGAGCACGGCCTGGGCCGACGGAATGAACTCGTACTCGGGCTGAGCCGAGGCCGGGTCGTCCGCGAAGCCGCGCTCGGTCGTCCGTTCCTCGTCCGACTCTGGGGCGTCCACAACCGTCAGCGGGAGCATCTGGCGCACTTCGGGCACCTGGCTCATGACGGTCTTGAAACGCGTGTAGACGAGGTGCAGCGCACCGACGCTCGTGTCAGGATCGGGGTCCATGAAGCGCTCGAGCAACACCTGCGCCATCTCGCGTGCAGTGTCGGGAGAAGGCGAATCAGACTCACCTTCCCACTCCCGCTCAATGGTGACACCGCGGAAGCGGAAATACGCCGACGCCCTGCGTCCAAAGGTATAGAGAACGGGCTCGTAGCCATCCTCACGCAGGTCCGCGATCAGCTTCTCCGACTCGCGCAGGATGGTCGCCGAGTAGGCTCCGGCCATACCGCGATCCGATGCCACAACCAGGACGGCGACACGACTCGTGTCCTCACGTTCCTCGGTCAGCGGGTGGTCGAGATCCGTGTGGACCGCAACCGCCGCGACCGCCTGGGTCAGGGCCTTCTCGTAGGGCCCCGCCTCAGTGGCAGCGCGCCGCGCCGCGCCGATGCGAGACGCAGCAATCATCTCCATGGCGCGGAAGACCTTCGCGAGCGTCGTCGTCGAGGCGATACGCTGCTTGTAGATCCTCTGCTGTCCGCCCATCGCTTAGGCCTTCTCGTTCGTGCGACCGCGCGAGATCTCCTCGCGGGTGCGCTCAGCCACGACCTCGCCATCCTCCAGGTCTGCGGCGCCACGCCCGGCGCTGATCCACTGGTGATGGAACTCCTCGACGGCGTTCTTGAGCGCCTCCTCCGTCTCGGAGGTCAGGTCGCCGGTCGCCGCGATCGTGTCGAGCACAGTCGAGTTCGCATGCAGGTGGTCGAGGAGGCCGCGCTCGAAGCGCAGGACGTCCTCGACCTCGATGTCATCGAGGTAGCCCTTGGTGCCCATCCAAATCGACGCAACCTGATCCTCCATCGCGTACGGGGTGGACTGAGGCTGCTTGAGCAGCTCCATCAGGCGCTCACCGCGCGTCAGCTGACGGCGCGTCGCCGCATCCAGGTCGGAGGCGAACATCGCGAAGGCGGCCATGGAACGGTACTGCGCGAGCGTCAGCTTGAGCGTACCGGCGACCTTCTTCATCGCCTTGGGCTGGGCGGCACCACCGACACGGGACACGGAGATACCCACATCGACGGCAGGACGCTGATTCGAGTTGAACAGGTCGGACTGCAGGAAGATCTGACCGTCGGTGATCGAAATGACGTTCGTCGGAATGTACGCCGACACGTCGTTCGCCTTGGTCTCGATGATCGGCAGGCCGGTCATCGAACCGCCACCCAGGGCGTCGGAGAGCTTCGCACAACGCTCGAGCAGACGCGAGTGCAAGTAGAAGACATCGCCGGGGTAGGCTTCGCGGCCCGGCGGGCGACGCAGCAGCAGCGACACCGCACGGTAGGCCTCGGCCTGCTTGGACAGATCGTCGAAGACGATGAGGACATGCTTGCCCTGGTACATCCAGTGCTGGCCGATGGCGGAACCCGTGTAGGGAGCCATGTACTTGTAGCCTGCGGGATCCGAGGCCGGTGAGGCGACGATGGTCGTGTACTCCATGGCGCCGGCATCCTCCAGCGTGGAACGCACGGAGGCGATGGTCGAACCCTTCTGACCGATCGCCACGTAGATGCAGCGCACCTGCTTATTCGGGTCGCCGCTCTTCCAGTTGTCGCGCTGGTTGAGGATCGTGTCGAGCGCGATCGCCGTCTTACCGGTCTTGCGGTCGCCGATGATCAGCTGACGCTGGCCACGGCCAACCGGGATCATCGAATCGATGGCCTTCAGGCCGGTAGCAAGGGGCTCGTGCACGCTCTTACGTGCCATGACGCCGGGGGCCTGCAGTTCGAGCGCGCGACGCCCATCCAGATCCGTGATATCTCCGAGGCCGTCAATCGGGCGGCCGAGGGGGTCAACCGTGCGGCCGAGGTAGCCGTCACCGACTGGGACCGAGAGAACTTCGCCCGTGCGGTGCACGACCTGGCCCTCTTCAATACCACCAAAGTCACCGAGGACAACGGCGCCGATCTCACGCTGGTCGAGGTTCATGGCCAGGCCCAGCGTCCCGTCCTCGAAACGCAGCAGCTCGTTCGCCATGGTGCCGGGCAGGCCCTCGACGTGCGCGATACCATCGGCCGTTTCGATGACGTGACCCACCTCTTCGGTGGCCACGTCCGCCGGACGGTAGGACTCCATAAAGGAGTCCAGTGCTCCGCGGATTTCCTCCGGGGAGATGCTGAGGTCAGCCATGAGGATTCCTAACTAAGAAAAGAAAATTGTGTGTGTATGAGAGGTACTAGCTGGCGATCGCGGTACGCGCAGCGGCGATACGAGTGGCCAGCGAGGCGTCAATCGCCGTCATGCCCGCGCGCAGGCGGAACCCACCAATGACCTCGGGGTCAATCGAGATCGCCAGATCGACGGCAGTGCCGTAGCGCTTCGAGAGGATGGCGCGCAGACGCTCAACCTGGGCGTCGCTCATCGGCGCGGCCGTAGCGACCGTGACGAAGAGTCGGTCCTGCATGGTCGCAGCCCACTGGGCGTAACGACGCAGGTTGTGCAGAAGACGACCGTGGTTCGAGCGACCAACCGCACGGCGCAGCAGGCGCATCGTCCAGACGCTAACCCGCTGGCCGAAGAGCTTGGTGGCGATATCCCCACGCTCATGGGAGTTGCCCTTGGCCGTATCCGACAGACGAACACGCACCTCGCGGTGGTGCGCCAGGAAATAACGAACCTGGAACAGCTCCTCACGGACCTGATCGAGGCCACCGTGGGAACCCGCCGCGTTGAGCACACCGAGAATGCCGAGCACTTCAAGCGCGTCGGCGACGTCGGCCGGATGGCGCCAGTGGTCCGCGACAACGCCGTTGACGACGGACATCGTCGCCTGCGTGACGTGGGAGCCGAACGCGTCGGACACCAGGCCCTGCTTATCTGCGACCGACCGCGCCGGGTCGGTCACTGCACGCGCGAGACGAGTGTTCTCCTTGAACAGGTCGGCCAGACCGAAAAAATCCTCGGCCACCCGCATTGCGTCGGTACCGGGTACGGCAAGCGCCGCCGCCAGATCCTTCGCAAAGGGGACGGACTCGATCGTGCGCATCTGTGTCATCGCTTCTCCTCAACCAGCGCGGAGTCGGCCTCGAGCTCGTCAAGGAAGCGATCGACCACGCGGGAGGTCAGCGCCGTGTCGGTCAGCTGCTCACCAATGATCTTCTCTGCCAGCTCAGAGGCGAGAAGGCCCACCTCGGAGCGCAGGGAGATCTGCGCGGCCTGCTTTTCAGCGAGGATCTGACGCTCGGAGGCCTCGACGATACGGTTAGCTTCGCTGGTTGCCTCGTGACGGGCGGCGGCCACAATGGCCTTTGCTTCGTCGTTGGCGCGCTCACGGATGGTGTGCGCCTGCGCGTGCGCCTCGCGAATGATCTCCTCGCGCTCGCGCGCAGCGGCGGCCTGATCGGCCTTCGCTTGCTCGGCGGCGCCGAGGCCCTCCTCGATCTTTGCAGCACGCTCGTCCATCGTCTGGTAGATGCGAGGCAGCGCGTAGCGTCCGACGAGGAGCAGGACGATAAGCAGAACGACAGCCGACCAGAAAATCTCATACAGCGGCGGCAGGATGACGGCGAGGCCGCCGACCTCCTGGTCCGCAGCGGCGACAATCTGGTGCATGGCGATCACTTAACGATGAGCGGCAGAACGAAGCCGATGAGGCCGAGGGCCTCAACCATGCCGGCGCCGATGATCATGTTGGTGAAGAGACGGCCAGCAACCTCGGGCTGACGGGCGGTCGCTTCCTGGGTCTTGCCGACCATGAGGCCGATACCGAGGCCGGGGCCCAGGGTGGCGAGGCCGTAGCCGATGTAGGCGAATGCTGCGGTTCCCATAGTGGTTTCCTTCTGTTAGTAACGCCGGGTGGCGTTGGGGGTCAGTGATGTTCGACGGAAAGCTTGATGTACACGGTCGACAGGATCGTGAAGATGTATGCCTGCAGGAAGGCCACGAAGACCTCGAAGCCGGTCATCACGAACATGGCGGCGCCGGTCAGCGCGGAGGCGGCAGACAGGACGGAGAGTTCGTGGAGCAGAATTGCCGTGCCGAAGTAGGTCATGCCGAGCAGCAGGTGTCCGGAGATCATGTTGCACAGGAGTCGCAGCGTGAGCGTGATGGGGCGAACAATGAAGTTCGACAGGAACTCGATCGGCGTGATCAGGAGGTACATGGGAACGGGCAGCCCAGGCGGGAAGAGCTGGGATGCGAAGAAGCCGCCAACTCCCTGCTTGCCAATGCCCGCACCGATGAAGGTGACGTACGTGATGAGAGCGAAGACCATCGGAACGGCAACCACCGACGAGGCAGCGATGTTGATGCCGGGAATGATGCCCGCGATGTTCATGGACAGGACACCAAAGAAGAGGAAACCGATGAAGCCGGAGAACTTGCGGCCCGTCTTCGGGCCCAGCATGTCGAGGGCGACGTTGTCGCGGATGTAGCCTGCGATGGCCTCGACGGCCATCTGTCCGCGGGTCGGAACCAGCTTGGGATTGCGCGCGACGAGGACGAGAAACACGCACACGACAAGACCCATGATGACGCGGGCAAGCGTCAGGCGGTTGAATTCGAAGATCGTTCCCTCACCGAAGATCACGGTCGGGAAGAAGTCCTCGAGAGCCGGCTGGTGAGGGTGCTGCGTGAACGCCGGGTAGGCGGTCAGGGCGATGACGATGAGGAGGATCGCGAGGCTCACCCAATACCAGCGCGGCTTGGACGCGGTGCGGCGAGCAGGCGCGTGATCGGACACGGAATGTGCCTCCTTCATCTCAACTCCATTGGTTTGTGTCTGCTGCCAGGGCAACTTGATCCATTCTATACAGAGATGGGGGTCTCAGGCGCGCGCAAGGGTTACTCAGTGTCGCTCGGTGCGTCGATGCGCATCGTCCGCTTGCGCATCATGACCACCATCTCCACGCTCGAGGACACGATAATGGCAACAATTGTCCCGATCGCAGCAATGCGCACGTCGATCCCAAGCGCGCGTGGGACGTACAGACCGAGGGCGAGAAGTCCGATCTTCGCCGCGTACCCGCCACTGACCCATCCGATGAAGTGGGAGGGTGACCGTAGCGCGCGGGAGGTGAAAAACCACTGCGCGGCACAGATAATGACGATCATGAGGACGGCGAGCAGGTAGCTCATTCGGAAAGCTCCTCGTGGGCGGTGTCTTCCTTGGGAAATTCTCGGGTCGTCACGGCCACGCCAACCGCCGCCGCGACGACAGCGACAAAGGCAACGCTCCACCATTGAAAGACGAGGAGACCGACGGCCGGCACGCAGACGATGGCGGTCCACATCCACAGGATCGCGACGACTCCGCGGTGGGAGTGTCCAGCAACGAGGAGGCGATCATGGAAGTGCGAGCGGTCTGCGACGAACGGGCTTTTCCCACGGCTCATGCGCCGAATCGAGGTCACGACCAGGTCGAGGACCGGCATGAAAATGACGGACAGCGGCAGGATGAGGGGCAGCGCGGACACAATCATCTGTTGGCGGCCCAGCAGCGTCGGATCGATCTTGCCGGTGACAATGATGCCGGCGCCGGCCAGGACGAGTCCCATGGTCTCCGCTCCCCCGCCCATCATGATCGAGGAAGGGTGGAAGTTAAACCAGAGGAAGCCCGCGCACACGCCGAGCAACGCGATCACGATGAGGCTTGCAGTCGTCGCGTAGGAAGCAGCTCCCATCAGTCTGGTGATGATGTAGGAGTAGACGAAGAAAGATCCCGCGCCGATCGCAATCATGCCCGCTGCCAGGCCGTCGAGACCGTCGATAAAGTTAACGGCGTTCATGATGCCGACGATGAAGAAGACGGAGACGAAGAGCCACAGGCGCGAGGAACCGAGCGTGATACCGAAGATCGGGAAGGACGCGAGCTGGACGCCTCCGAACGCCATACCGCCGGCGATCAGCACCTGGCCGCCGAGCTTAGCCATCCAGTCCAGTTCGATAATGTCGTCGATGATGCCGAGGATGCACATGGCGGCGGCGCCGGCCATGACCGCCCATGGCACTGTTGTCGTAAACAGGGGTGCCATGTAGGGGATGCGTGAGGCGACCAGCATCGTCACGATCAACGCGATGGTCATGGCGACACCACCCAGGCGCGGGATCGGTGTCTTTTGAAGGTCCCGGCCGCGCAGAGGGGGCAGGATGTTGAAGCGCAGGCACGTCCAGCGAACGACCGGGGTGAGCAGAATCGTCAGAGCCATCGCGATGGCACCGAGCAGGAGGTAGACCTTCACGAAGCGCTCCCCTGCACGGGTGCGATCGCCACGCCGGCTGCAGCGCTCAGTTCTTCCAGCGAGATCGTTCCCAGCCGCAGCGCGCGCGGTGCGTCGTGGGCAAAGTCCACGATCGACGAGGCCGTGGATCCCTGGGTCGGTCCACCGTCAAGGTAGGCGGCAACGCGTGCACCGAAATACCCGATGGCCGCCTCCACGGACGTCGCCGGAGGTTGCCCTGTCAGGTTCGCTGATGTCACGGCCATGGGTCCGGAGTCGCGCAGCAGTCGCAGGAGCGCGCCTTGGTTCGGCATGCGCACGCCGATCGTTCCGCCGGTCTCACCGAGGTCCCACCCGAGGTCGGGGCGAGCTCGCAGAATGAGTGTGAGTCCGCCGGGCCAGAAGGCACGCGCGAGCGTGCGGGCGGCATCGGGGACATCGACGCATAGCGAGTCGATCGCTTCGACGGATGCAACGAGAACGGGGGGTGGCATCTGCCGTCCGCGTCCTTTCGCGGCCAGCACTGCGGCGACGGCCTCGGGATTCGCGGCGTCAGCTCCGATGCCGTACACGGTGTCCGTGGGAACGACGAGAAGGTGCCCGTCGCGCAGTTCCTGCTGGGCGCGCGCCAGGTCGGCCTCGCTCAGTGAGGGGGCTGCGCTCAGGATCGTCTCAGTGCTCATCGTTGTCATTGTGTCACGGATGCGGTGGGCTTCGTCGAACGGGGCGCGCGAGCACGCAGGAAGCGCGAGCGTCCCACCAGGTCAGGCAACGTCTCCACGTCGACAAATCCAGCTGATCGAGCGGCGTCGCGCAACGCCGCATCCTGGCTCGGAGAATGCTCCATCAGCAGCGTGCCGCCGGGCCGTAGCAGGGTTCGGGCGCGACGAATGATACGCACGGGAATCGCCGTACCGTCCGAGCTACCGCCGTACAGGGCGACGTGAGGATCAGCGCTCGCCTCAGGCTGAGTCGGCATTTCGTCCGTCGGCACGTAGGGCGGGTTCGTCACGACCACGTCAACCATCGCGTCAAGGTGGGACAGGGTTGCGAGCGCCGTGGCATCTGCACGCTCGAGATGTACGCTGCGCGCTCCGACGAGATCCCGGTTTCGGCACGCCAAGGCGAAAGGATCCGCTTCCTTCTCAACCGCCCACACCTCGGTGCACGCTGCCTCCAGAGCGACGGCGAACGCGATGGCACCCGATCCCGTACACAAATCGACCACGCGCGCCTCTCCGCGCTCACGCACGATAGCCCCGGCCTCGTCGATGGCGAGACCGGCGAGAAGTTCGGTCTCGGGACGCACGATGAACACGCCGGGCACCGACTGAAGCGTGAGCGAGCGGAAGAACATGCGACCGGTGACGTGCTGGAGCGGGATACGCAGGGCCCGTTCCCCCACCCCGGAGCGCAATTTTTCGGCCTGCTCCTCGTTCAACCGGGTGGGGAGCGACCACTGGGACGAGGCGTCACACGCCCACTCCAGCAGCTCGCGAACGTCCGCGTCGACGGATGCAATCCCGGCGGCGCTCAGGCGTTCACGAGCCCAGGATCGGGCCTCGTTCAAGGACCATTCGCTCACGTCGCCTCCCGTCATGACTGCGCGGCAGCGGCCAAGCGCTCGGCCTCATCAGCTTCCTGCAGCGAAGCGATAACGGCATCGAGCGCGCCCGACAGGACCGCGTCGAGGTTGTGTGCCTTAAAGCCCGTGCGATGATCCGCGATCCGGTTCTCCGGAAAGTTATAGGTGCGGATACGCTCCGAGCGATCCACGGTGCGCACCTGGGAGAGGCGCTGAGCCGAGGCCTCGGCCTCTTTCTTCGCTCGCGCCTCCGCGGCCAGGCGCGATGCAAGCACGCGCAGGGCGGCTTCTTTGTTCTGCAGCTGCGATTTCTCATTCTGCATCGACACGACGATGCCGGAGGGCACGTGGGTGATGCGAACGGCTGAATCCGTCGTGTTCACGGACTGCCCGCCGGGGCCGCTCGACCGATACACGTCGATACGCAGGTCGTTCGGGTCGATGACGATCTCCTCGTCATCCTCGATCTCCGGCATCACGAACACGCCGACGGCACTCGTGTGAATGCGCCCCTGGGACTCTGTCACGGGAACGCGCTGCACGCGGTGCACGCCGCCCTCATACTTCAGGTGAGCCCACACACCCTCATCGGGGGCGGGCGTGCCCTTCGCGCGGATCGCCAGGGTGATGTCTTTGAAGCCGCCGAGCTCCGTATGGGTCGCACTCATCTCGGTCACGCTCCACCCGTGAGCCTCAGCGTAGCGACCGTACATGCGCGCCAGATCGGATGCGAAGAGCGCGGACTCTTCGCCGCCCTCGCCGGCCTTGATCTCGAGAATGACATCCATCGCGTCCTCAGGATCACGAGGGGCCAGGATCTTAACGAGGGCCTCGTGGGCAGCCGTTTCTTCTTCTTCGAGGGCGGGAATCTCGTCGGCGAAGGATCGGTCTTCGGCGGCGAGCTCACGGGCAGCCTCAAGATCTCCCGAGGCAGCAGCGAGCCGATCTGCGGCGGCCTTCACTCGACCAAGTTCGGCGTAGCGGCGTCCCACGCGGCGCATCAGCTGCGGGTCCGCCAACGTCTGGGGATCCGCCATCTGTGCCTCGACCTGCTCATATTCCTCCAGCAGCGGGCCCAGGGCGCCGAGTTCATCCGTCGCAGCCACTATTCACCACATCCTTCGATCCGTACAGTTGACAAAGCGGCGGCGCCGTCGGCCATGAGGCCAACGACACCGCCGTTGAGCTAGCTGCTCACCCTCACTTCGAGGGGCGCACGCGCTTGCCGTAGCGAGCCTCGAACTTGGCGACGCGGCCGCCGGTGTCGAGGATCTTCTGCTTGCCCGTGTAGAACGGGTGGCAGGCCGAGCACACGTCCACGCGCATCTCACCGGAGGTGATCGTGGAACGGGTGTGGAACGTGTTGCCGCACGTGCAGGTCACGACGGTGTCCACGTATTCGGGGTGAATACCCTTCTTCATGGAGTTTCTCCTGGATCGTTTGGTGCCCCGGGTCCGGACATGCAGCGTCCCCCACATCTGGCGAGGGCTCGCCCTCCAGCGCGCTAGCAGCGCCTGGGGCATGCCGGTGAACCGGTAAGCCGACAGGACATTATCGCACACGCAACCATCCCCTTCAATGAAGAAAGGAAGCAGCACACGTGAGATCCGCTATGGGCGCACAACACGCATGGCCACCCAGACTCCCCGTGAGCACGAGGTCGACTCACAGTACCGCGCTTAGCGTGTCCGCCCGTGCGGACCGATGTTCGCGGCGGACGTCAGGTAGTTCGCCGCGATGATCCGTACCGCGAGGTTCCATCCCACACAAGGTAACGATGAAGATACGCGGGAGGCACGTAGACGGTGGCGTTAAACGCTGTGAACAGGGCGGTGGAATGAGCCGCACTACCCTTGAAATCAATACCCGTACTGTTTGCGGTCAGGCGAATCGCCTGGGCGGGATTGTAGGTATACGTCATGCCGGAGATGCGGTACGCGCCGATGTAGCGGGTCTCATTGGTGCGCAGCTTCTCCCCCGCGCCCCTTCTCCAACGCTTGTACCGCCTCTGCCCAATCATGGACGTGTCGGTTGCGAGAGCCACCTCGATCAGTCGCACCAGGCGCACTCTGGCCTCGTCAGCGATCCGATCGAGCTGCGTCAGTGCCTCGGCGGGGTCCATCTGCGCGCGCTCAATGCTCGCCGCCAGGTCGCTGACGGCCACGCGCTGCTCATTGACCCACGTCACGAGGGACGCCGCTGTGCTGAGCACCATCGGCTCTCGGCTGCGCCGCTGGACACTTTCCGTGAGGGTCTCGAGGACGGTCAGGTCCTCGTCGACCACCCCTGTCTCGTTATCCCATATCCCGCGCCAGGTGGGAGCAAGCGCGAAGAGATCGCGAGCCGCCATCATCGCGACGTGCGCATCCATCAGACCGTTGAAATGCTCAACGATCGTATCCGTCTCCCGTGCCGTTGCCGCACTCAGCGAAGCGAGGAACGGAATCGACGACCCCACAGCGATCCGGGCGCGCAGCTTCTCGCGTTCGGTGCAAGCAGCCTCCCAGCGCGCTGCGAGCCCGCGGTGGTAGTGCCCAGATTCCAGGAGCGCAACGCAGCTCCGCTCGACGTCCTGATGCCGTTTCTCCAATGTTTCCCATTCGTCGCAGGCCCACCTGAGGTTGTCGCGCGCCTGGCGACGCAGCATCCATCCGCGCCCCCAGAGCACGATACCCATGAACGAGGTGACCCACGCGTACCATGCCGGCCACGCAAGAATCTGCGGCACATCCACGGCGGACGCGATCACAAACCACGCGGGGGTCGCAAGGAATAGAAGCATGCCCGCCAGGATGCGCAGAAATCCGCGCGCGCCTCGCCAAAACATGCCCGGGCGCCAAGGAGCGTTATCCAGCCCGCCTGTCATGATGGATGTCATGCCTCCACTCTGGCATGCTTCGTCCCCATCCGCTCGGTGCCTTGATGCCCATTAGAAGGACGAGGAGGAACCGGAGCCCGAGAAACCACCCGAAGAGGAACCGTAGTTCGCGCTCGACGTGCTCGACGAGGTACTGCCGCTAGAGATCACATATTCATCGAGGTACAGGGGCCTGACGTAGATGTAACTGTCGTAGTCTTTGAAACGACTCGACGTGTTGGCCCGGTATACCGCGAGGTTAACACCAGCGGAATTCGCGGTGAGTCGAATCGTCGATGCCGGGTTGTACTCGTGCGTGGCTCCCTGGCTGAGGTAGGAGCCTTTGTAGAACATCTCGGCTGCATTCACGAGTTCGGCTGGGGGGCTCTGCCACCTCGCGTAACGTTGTCTCCCCTCCGTCGAGGAATCGAGCGCTAGCGCACTCGTCACCACGTCCGCCAGGCGCGTGCGGCTCTCATTCGCGATTCGGTCGAGTTCTTCGAGAGCCTCAACCGCGGTGACCTCGGCGCGCTCGAGACGGGTGCCAAGGCCGAGCAGCAGCGCACGTTGCTCATTCGTCCACTGGAACAGCGACGTGGTCGCCCCGTGCACCTTGGGGTTCTTCACGTGGTCACGCACCTTGACCCCGACGTTATCGACTGCTTGCAGATCCTCGAAGATCGGACCAACCTCGTTATCCCAGATGGCGCGCCAGCCGGGCCTCAGGGCGAAGAAGTCACCTGCCGCCACAATCGCATGGTCCGCGTCCGCCAGTGCGCGCAGATCCTCAAGGATCTCATTCGTCTCATCCGACGCCTGCGCGCTCAGCGTTCCCAGGAAATGCGTCGATTGCGTCTGCGCAATCCGCTCCCGAACCCTCTCGTATTCGGCACGTGCAGACTCGTAGCGCGCGGATAGACCGCTCGTGTAGTCCCCGGCTTCGAGAAGAGCCACGAACGCGCGCTCGACCTCGCCGCGGCGCCCCTCCAAAGCCCGCCACTCCTCGGCAACCTTGCTCGCGTTCTCGCGCGCCTGACGGTGCAGGCTGTGCCCACGCGCGAGAATGCCGATTCCGGCGAGGGTTGCGAGCGCGCCCTTCCAGTCGGGCCACACCGGCCGATTCTCCAGACTCATCCCGGCCTCGTTGGGCATGATAGACGCCGCCGTGTTCACCGCCGCGACAACGCCTTGACTCCAGCGGCCTTCGCGGAAATCGTCCTTCGCGGCGTCCTGAATCTCGCTCTGGATCGACAGCGTCGGGGCGATGTCCTCACCGAAATAGGTGCCGACCTGTCGGTGCGTGGGAGATACCGCGAGGATGAAGTAGCCGTCAGCCCATTTGTAGCCGTTGCGCGCGATCCACTCGGGATGCTTCGCGCGCGCATACTTCAGCGTCGCCTCGTCCAAGTTGTCATCCGTCAGGTTGTCCGTGGACAGGACGACGAGGTGGGTGGGACGCAGGAAGCCGATCCCCTCCAGGACGACGCTGAGTGGGCGGCCGTCGATGCTCTGGAAGCTGCTGGTTTCGTCGCGGATCTCCACAACGGGTGGGACGAGGCGCGTCGCCGAAGCGGTCGGCTGCGAGTATTCGTATGCTGCCACCGCCAACCAAGCGGGCGTGAAGAGGACCAGAATGGCCCCCAGCACGATACGCAGGAGACCGCGGACATCGAGCCGAGTATTCCGGGAATTCTGGCTCGTGGGATCTGAGTTCATTGCATCGCTCGTCGAAGACGTCATACCGTCACTCTGACATGACGGTCAGGCTCACGCACGGTGGCACAAGCATTTTCGAGACGCAGCAACGGCGCAAGCGGCCCCACCACCCGCTCAGTCCGAGGATGAGCCGTCGCCTGCCGCATCCACGTCGCCAGTCACGTATCGATCAAGATACATCGGCAATAGATAGATGGATGCGCGGCCAGCCGTCAGGACACCGGTCGCCGGGGCTGGCAGCCCGTTCAGGTCAACGCCTGCGGAGTTTGTAATCAGTCGGATCGTGGCTGCCGGATTGTACTCGACGTCAGTGTCTGCGTCCTCGCTCCAGTAGGCCCCGTCGTACTCGGCGTTAGCCGCGGTCAGGCTGATTCCCGCGTCCTTCCATCGCGCGTAGCGTGCGCGTCCCTGCGACGAGGCATCGGTGGCGAGAGTCGCCTCGATGAGTTCGGCGGTGCGCGCTCGCGCCTCGTTGGCTATCCGGTCGAGTTCTTCCAGCGCCTGGGCAGGACCGAGCTGTCTGCCCTCGAGGCGTTCTCCCAGGCTGATCACCGTGTCCTTGGCATCCCCCAGATGTTCTCGGAACGCCTCAATGTCCGTCAGGATGTGCGCCTCCGTACCAATTGCTTCGAGGCTGTCTGCGACGTCATCGAGGACGTCCAAGTCTTCGATGATCGGGCCAATCTCGTTGTTCCACACGTCGCACCAGCCGGGCGCGACGGCAAAGAAGTCGCGCGCAGCCATGATCGCGGTATCCGCATCCGCCAGGACGGCCATCTGCGCAAGGATCTCATCCTCCGCCCCTCCCGATGCCTCGCTGAGCGATGCGAAGAAACCGGGCGACCTGTACTCCTCGATTCGAGCGCCAACCCTGACGCGTTCGGCTCGGGCACACTCATAGCGCGCCGTGAGTCCGCTCTCGTAGTGCCCGGTGCCGACGAGCGCGGAGAACACGCGCTCGACCTGCGCCCGCTGCTGTTCCAAGGATGCCCACGTCTGCGCGATCGTCGTCATTTTCCGACGCCTCGAGCGCCGACAACTGACCCCTCCCCACAGCACGCCGATTCCACACAGCGCCATGACCCAGCCTGTCCAATTCGGCCAGTCAACCGCCTCCCCCATCCCGTGATGGGCCTGATCGTAGATCGCGAGTGCCAGCTGAAGGGGAGCCGTCAGCGCGAGAAAAAGACCGACAACGAGGCGTAGAAATCCGCGCGCAGCGCTCCAGGATCGGCGCGAGGTACCCCGTGGCACCCGCGTATTGGCCGCATTCGGTGTCATGTTCACCATGCGCCAATTCTGGCACGGGCCTTATCAGTTGTCCGGTACTCGCACGTACATCTCAACGGAAAACGGGGCGAGCGGCTCTCGCCACTCGCCCCGCACCTACCCGCCGATCACTCGGAAGGCGTGGTCTTTTGGATGAGCATGAGGAACTCAGCGTTGGACTGGGTTTCCTTGAGCTTGTCGAGGACCAGCTCGAGGCCCTGCTGCTGATCGAGCGTGCCCAGGACGCGGCGCAGCCTCCACATGATGCGCAGCTCCTCGGGCGCAAACAGCAGCTCCTCGCGACGAGTACCCGACGCGTTGAGGTCGATCGCGGGGAAGATGCGGCGCTCGGCGAGCTGGCGCGACAGGCGCAGCTCCATGTTGCCGGTGCCCTTGAACTCCTCAAAGATGACCTCGTCCATCTTCGAGCCGGTCTCCACCAGAGCGGAGGCGATGATGGTCAGCGAGCCGCCCTCGGAGATGTTGCGCGCAGCGCCGAAGAACTTCTTGGGCGGGTACAGGGCGGATGCGTCGACACCACCGGAGAGGATACGACCCGAGGCGGGCGCGGCCAGGTTGTAGGCGCGCGACAGACGCGTGAGTGAATCGAGGAGGACGACGACATCCTGGCCCAGCTCGACGAGGCGCTTGGCGCGTTCGATCGCGAGCTCGGCAACCGTCGTGTGATCCGAGGCGGGACGGTCGAAGGTAGAGGCGATGACCTCACCCTTGACGATCGAACGCATGTCGGTGACCTCTTCGGGGCGCTCGTCCACCAGGACGACCATGAGGTGCACCTCGGGGTTGTTCAGCTCGATGGCCTTGGCCATCTGCTGGATGACCATGGTCTTGCCTGCCTTGGGCGGGGAGACAATGAGGCCACGCTGGCCCTTGCCCACGGGGGCGACCAGGTCGATGACGCGCGGCGTGTAAGCTTTCGGCGAGGTCTCCATACGCAGCTGCTCGGAGGGGTAGACGGGCGTCAGCTTGCCGAATTCGCGGCGCGCCTGAGCCTGCTCAATCGTCATGCCGTTCACGGAGTCAACGCGCACGAGGGCGTTGTACTTCTGGCGCTGGCGCTCGCCCTCGCGGGGCAGGCGAACGGCACCGGCGACCGCGTCACCGGCGCGCAGGCCCCAGCGGCGCACGTTACCCAGCGTCACGTAGACGTCGTTCGGGCCGGGCAGGTAGCCCGAGGTGCGCACGAAGGCGTGGTTTTCCTGGATGTCGAGAATGCCGGCGATCGGGGCAAGGTTCTCCTCGCCGCCGCGCTGGTTGCGGCCCTCGCGATTCTCACGGCCCTCGCGATTCTCACGATTCTCACGATTCTCGCGGTTGTCACGGTTCTCGCGGTCGCGTCGGCCTCGGCGGCCACGCTCACGGCGAGGGCGACGAGCCTCGGTGTCATCCCCGTCGGGCAGTTCGATGTTGAGGACGGTTTCGACGACGGGCGTGTCGGACTCCGGGGCGGCCTCGGCGCGCTCCGCGGCGGGCAGGGGCAGGTCAAGAGTGACATGCGCAGGCTCAACGGCGCCCTGGCTCACCGCGCGACGGCGACGCGAGCGGCGCGGCGCCTCGGCGGGAGCCTCAGAAGCCGACTTCTCGGCGGCTGGCTTGTCAGCTTTCTTCTTGGACGAGGCAGGAGCGTCCTCACGGGGAACGGTTTCCTGCGGTGTCGAGGCGCCGGCGCCGTTGCTCAGCAGCTCGATCAACTGGGGCTTACGAAGCTGGGAAATGCCCTTCAGGCCGCGAGAGGCGGCCAGAGCCTTCAGCTCGGGCAGCTTCATCGCCGACAGCGACGCGGTCGTCTCGGCGGAGGTTTCGTTGCTCACGAAGTGATCCTTACTGGAATGCGCCCACAGCGGGCGAGGTGATTACTCAAGCACAACAAAAAGCTTGATCAGGAAGATGCGCGAAAGAGGCGCACCGCAAAGGTCGGAGTCGAGCAATCGGCTCGGACCTGAAAAAAATATAGCAAGACCGCCAGCCCGCTGTCACTTAGACGGCGAGGCTGGCGGTGGTTGCCAACAAACTCACAGCGAAGCCGAGCGACTAAAACTCAACTTTCGCAAGGCTTCCGCGGGTAATCTGCACACCCGATGCGGCCACCGCCAGTGGCACGACACGCCAGCCTGCACCGGCTGCGTCGCGGCGAATATCCGCCCCCACCTTCTCCAGAGACAGAACGGTCGGCCCCGCACCGGAGACAACGGCGGCAAAACCGGCACCCCGCAGCCAGTCAACGAGTGCGAGTGAGGGTTCCATCGCGGCCCGGCGCTGTTCCTGATGGAGGCGGTCACGCGTAGCTTCCATGAGGAGCGCGTGCAGGTCCGCTCCCCCGCTCACCTGGGCGCCACCAGACAGGACGGCGGCCAGCAGGGCACCGCGCGCCACATTGAAGCTCGCATCACCGTGCGGAACGGTCGCAGGCAGGGCGGCTCGCGCGGCGGCGGTGCGCAGCTCGAAGTCGGGGATGAACGCGACGGGGTTGATGCCCTCGGGCGGGGTGAGGCGCACGCTGCCCACTTCGGAGGTCTCCTCGTTCATCCACGACACGGTCGCGCCCCCGAAGACGGCGGGAGCAACATTGTCGGGATGCCCCTCCATGTGCGAGCCGATCTCGAGGATCTCCTGGCGACCGAGCACGTCGGCGTCGCCAATGAGGGCGCGTGCCAGCGTCACGCCGGCGACGATCGCACTCGCAGAGGAACCCAGGCCTCGGGAATGAGGGATTCGGTTCGTGCAGTGCATGCGCACACCCACCTGAGGGGCCCCCACGCGGTCGAGCGCAAGGCGCAGGGCACGCACGACGAGGTTGTCCTCGCCCTGCTCGACATTTCCAGCTCCCTCACCCTCGACGACGACCGAGGTGGGCCCAGTCGTCGCGTGTACCGAGACCTCGTCCCACAGGTCGAGGGCCAGGCCCATGCAGTCGAATCCTGGACCCAGGTTCGCGCTGGTCGCGGGGACCTTCACCGCGACAAAATCCTCTCGCAGCCGCACGTCACTCACCCTCAACGCGGATCGTGGAGGTCACCTCACGCACGGCGTCGGACACGGCGAGCGCGCGGGCAACGGCGCGCAGGTCGGCCTCGCGGGCGCGGTGGCTGGTCACGACGATGACGCAGGCGCCGGGAACCTCGTCGTTACGCTGGTGGACGGACTGGATCGAGACACCGTGGCGGGCAAAGATGCCGGCAACATCGGACAGGACACCGAGGCGGTCCTCCACCTGCAGGCGAATCTGGTATCGAGTGTGTGTCGACCCGGGATCGAGGATCGGCAGGTGCGCGTACACCGACTCACGCGGGGCGTGACCGCCAAAGGCACGGTGGTGCGCGGCCGCGACAAGGTCGGACAGGACGGCCGAGGCCGTGGGCGCGCCACCCGCGCCCTGACCGTAGAACATCAGGCGACCGGCGGCCTCACCCTCGACAAGAATCGCGTTATAGGCGCCGTCGACGGACGCAAGCGGGTGATCGGCGGGAACCTGGGCCGGGTGAACGCGCATCGCGACACCTTCACGCCCGTCCTCGCCGATGCGGCGCTCAGCGATAGCGAGAAGCTTGATCGTGTGGTTGATGCGCGCTGCCTCCTCCATATCCTCCTTCGTGATGCTCGTAATGCCTTCAACCGCAACATCGTCGATACCGACGCGGGTGTGGAAGGCGAGCGAGGCAAGAATGGAGCATTTGGCGGCCGCGTCGAAGCCCTCGACGTCCGCGGTCGGGTCGGCCTCGGCAAAACCGAGATCCTGCGCCTGCTTGAGAGCTTCCTCGTAACTGAGGCCCTTCGTGCTCATCGCGTCGAGGATGAAGTTGGTCGTGCCATTCACGATGCCCATGACCGTCGTGATGCGGTCGCCGGCGAGGGATTCGCGCAGGCCGTAGACGACGGGGACGGCACCCGCGACGGCGGCCTCGTAGTAGAGGTCAGCGCCATTGGCTGCGGCGGCCTCGTAGAGCTCGGGGCCGTGGGCGGCCAGGAGGGCCTTATTGCCCGTGACGACCGAGATGCCCTGATTGAGCGCACGCAGCACGAGGGTGCGGGCGGGCTCGATGCCGCCGATCAGCTCGACGACGAGGTCCATGTCGTCGATCGCCTCGGCGGGGTCGGTCGTCAGCAGCTCACGATCAATCGGAGCATCACGGGGGGCATCCACATTGCGGACGAGGACCTTGCGCACCTCCATCTCCGCGCCCGAGCGAGCCGCGAAATCCTCGCGGCTCGACTGAAGGATACGAATGACCTGGCTGCCGACGGTTCCGGCTCCAAGAACGCCAACTCCAAGGACGGGGCGGGGTGCAGACATAGGATTTTTCTCCTTTGTGGGACGGGCACTGGTACCAGTGTAGGGGGTCAAGCCAGCTCTCTTCTCCTAAGGACCTTGGTCCCACAATTTAACCGCTAGAGACTTTGGGCCCATATCCTGAGACGCAGAACATAGACTGTCGGTTGATATGGGTTGTGGAGACCCCCAAGCCGTAGGACAATGGGCCTAAGCGTTGGAATCCGACGCACTGTGGAGCTCCGCTCCTAACACACCGTCCCCACAACGGGATACGGACATCCGAGAAGAGGAAGAATGACGACAGCAGACCAGAAGGCCTGGGAAGGTTTCGTAAAGGGTAACTGGTGCGATGAAATCGACGTTCGTGATTTCATCCAGCTGAACTACACCCCGTACGAGGGCGATGCCTCGTTCCTGGCAGGACCGACCGAGAAGACCCTGCGCGTGTGGAACACTCTCGAAGAGAGGTACCTCTCCGAAGAGCGCAAGGTGCGCATCCTCGACGTTGACACCGACACCCCCGCCGACATCGATGCTTTCAAGCCCGGCTACATCTGCGAGGACGACAACGTGATCGTCGGCCTGCAGACCGATGCCCCCCTGAAGCGCGCGATGATGCCGAACGGCGGCTGGCGCATGGTCGAGACGGCCATCCACGAGGCCGGCAAGGAATACAACCCCGAGGTGAAGAAGATCTTCACCCAGTACCGCAAGACCCACAACGACGCTGTCTTCGATATCTACACCCCGCGCATTCGCGCCGCGCGTTCTTCCCACATCATCACCGGCCTGCCGGACGCTTACGGCCGTGGCCGCATCATCGGCGACTACCGCCGCGTGGCCCTGTACGGCGTCGACCACCTGATCGCCGAGAAGCAGAAGGACAAGGATCGCTACGCCGACCAGCCCTTCTCCGAGCACTGGGCACGCTACCGCGAGGAGCACTCCGAGCAGATCAAGGCCCTCAAGAAGCTGAAGAACCTCGCTGCCTCGTACGGCTACGACATCTCCGGCCCCGCTACCAACGCGCACGAGGCCGTTCAGTGGACCTACTTCGGTTACCTGGCCTCCGTGAAGTCTCAGGACGGCGCCGCCATGTCGATTGGTCGTCTGTCGGGCTTCTTCGACTGCTACTTCGAGCGCGATCTGAAGAACGGCACGCTGGATGAGTCCGGCGCACAGGAGATCATCGACGCCCTCGTCATCAAGCTGCGCATCACCCGCTTCCTGCGCACCATCGCCTACGACCAGATCTTCTCGGGCGACCCCTACTGGGCCACCTGGTCGGACGCCGGCTTCGGCGACGACGGCCGTACGCTGGTCACCAAGACCTCCTTCCGCCTGCTCCAGACGCTGGTGAATCTCGGCCCGGCCCCCGAGCCGAACATCACCATCTTCTGGGACGAGAACCTGCCCCGCGGCTACAAGGAGTTCTGCGCCCGCATCTCGATCGAGACCTCCTCGATCCAGTACGAGTCCGATCCGCAGATCCGCGCCCACTGGGGCGACGACGCCGCCATCGCATGCTGCGTCTCCCCGATGCGCGTCGGCAAGCAGATGCAGTTCTTCGGCGCGCGTGTGAACGCCGCCAAGGCCCTGCTCTACGCCATCAACGGTGGCCGCGACGAGATGAGCGGCAAGCAGGTCATGGAAGGCTACGAGCCCGTCCAGGGTGACGGCCCCCTCGATTTCGATGACGTGTGGAAGCGCTACGAGGAGATGCTGGACTGGGTCGTTGGCACCTACGTCGAGGCCCTCAACATCATCCACTACTGCCACGATCGCTACGCGTACGAGGCCATCGAAATGGCTCTGCACGACGCCGAGATCGTGCGCACCATGGGCTGCGGCATCGCCGGTCTGTCCATCGTTGCCGACTCGCTGTCCGCCATCAAGTACGCGAAGGTCTACCCGATCCGCGACGAGACCGGCCTGGTTGTCGACTACCGCACCGAGGGCGATTTCCCGACCTACGGCAACGACGATGACCGCGCCGACGATATCGCCGCGACCGTCGTCCACACCGTCATGGACAAGATCCGCGCGATCCCCATGTACCGCGACGCGATCCCGACCCAGTCGGTCCTGACGATTACCTCGAACGTCGTCTACGGCAAGGCCACCGGTTCCTTCCCGTCGGGCCACGAGAAGGGCACCCCCTTCGCCCCCGGTGCGAACCCGGAGAACGGCATCGACACGCACGGCATGGTTGCCTCCATGCTGTCGGTCGGCAAGCTGGACTACAACGACGCGCTCGACGGCATCTCGCTGACGAACACGATCACCCCGCAGGGCCTGGGCCGCTCCAAGGAAGAGCAGATCCAGAACCTGGTCGGCATCCTCGACGCCGGCTTCGTTCCGGACGATTCCTGCGCCTACGACGGCACCAAGGGCTACTGATCCACCATCGGCGGGGATCGATGCGTCACCCGTATTGATCCCCGCCACCCCACAAACGTGGGTGTGCCGCGCCGCGACCCACCCAATCCGGTAACCCCGGAGTCTCACAAAAGGAGAATTGTTATGGCAACCAAGACCTACGAAGAGCGCCTCGCCGACATGAAGGCAGCCCGCGAAGAGCGCGGCGACAAGGATGGCCTCTACCACGCGAACATCAACGTTCTCGAGGAGTCCACGCTGAAGGACGCCATGGAGCACCCCGAGAAGTACCCGAACCTGACCGTTCGCGTTTCCGGCTACGCCGTCAACTTCGTCAAGCTCACCCGTGAGCAGCAGCTGGACGTTCTGTCCCGCACCTTCCACCACTCGGCCTGATCGCTGATTGGAGTGGGGCGTCGGGCAACGCTCGGCGCCCCACTACTATGCCTGCCGGTGTCGGCTCTTTCCGCTGACGGTCCCCGGCCTCGTTCCCATGAGGGTCCCCCCACCCACCCAGCGAAGAAGGAAACATGTCGCAGCCCCTCGCCCTTCCCACGTTCCGCGAGCAGGACTTCCAAGCTCCCCAATCACGTACCGTCGGCGCTGGCGTCGAGGGCCTGGAGGAGATTACGGACCTGGAGCGCTCCGAGCGCCTGCGCCGCATGCGTGAGGGGACGCTGGGGTCCATTCACTCCTGGGAGCTCGTCACCGCCGTTGACGGTCCCGGCACGCGCATGACGGTGTTCCTCAACGGTTGCCCGTTGCGTTGCCTGTATTGCCACAACCCCGACACGTTCCTCATGAAGGACGGCGCTCCCGTGTCCGACACGGAGCTTCTCTCTCGTATCGCGCGCTACCGCCGTATTTTCCGCACGACGAAGGGCGGTATCACCCTGTCCGGCGGCGAGGTCCTCATGCAGCCCCAGTTCGCCAAGCGCATCCTGATGGGCGCTAAGGAGATGGGCGTGCACACCTGCATCGACACCTCCGGCTTCCTGGGCGCGAACTGCGACGACGAGATGCTCGATGCGATCGACCTGGTGCTCCTCGACGTCAAGAGCGGCAACGAAGAGACCTACAAGAAGGCAACGGGACGCGCGCTGGCGCCCACGATCGAGTTTGGCGATCGCATCGCCGCGCGCGGCGGCGCGACCCGCATCTGGATTCGTTTCGTCCTCGTTCCAGGCTTGACCGACGATCCGGAGAACGTACGCCAGGTCGGCGAGATTGTCTCGCGTTGGAAGGACGTCATTGACCGCATTGAGGTGCTGCCCTTCCACCAGCTGGGAAAGGACAAGTGGCATTCGCTGGGTCTGGACTACCAGCTGGAGGACACGAAGGCTCCCACGCCCGAGGCCACGGAGGAAGTGCGCAACTACTTCCGGTCGCTGGGCTTCGAGGTCCACTGACGACAGCGTCGCGGCCCCGGGAGGACGTGAGTCAGTTCAGAGGCTCATTCCCCCGGGGTCCACGTATATCCGCTGCTGCCCCACCCGCGCTCGCGAATGACCTGCCCGGCTTCGTCCGCGTAGGGCTGTGCGAGGCGGTCGACGTAGAGGGTCCCGTGCAGGTGGTCATATTCGTGCTGGAAGATGCGCGCGAGCCAGCCGCGGGCGGCGACCTCGATGGGGGTGCCCGACACGTCGTATCCGTGTAGGACGGCGCCGAGTGCACGACGCAGCGGGTAGCCGTATCCGGGCACGGAGAGGCACCCCTCGGACTCGCAGATGGCATCGGGGCGGGTGGGCAGGATCGCTCCCGCGCCCTCGTCATCCCAGACGAGGTCAAGGGTCGGGTTGACGACGACGCCGCTGAGCGCTGTGTTAAAGCCTCGGCGAGGCCCCTCGTCGAGCTGGAGGACGTCGCGGTAGCAGCTGTCGAACGCGCCACCCCCGGCGTAGCGCCACACGAAGATCTGAGATCCAACGCCGACCTGCGGTGCCGCGAGACCGACCCCGGGCGCGGCGTCCATTGTTTCGATCATGTCGGCGACGAGGTCGCTCAGCTCGGAGTCGAAGGAGTCGATCGGCGCAGCGACTCGATGTAGGACCGGCTCGCCCGTGATGCAGATCGGCAGGATGCTCATGCTTCTTCTCCCGTGTGTCCGTGCGGAATAACACCGACGCCCTCCGCTTCGAGAGCGCGCGGGGTGGTCGGGTCTAGATATTTGATGACGCGGGCCGGATTACCGACCGCGATGGAGTTGGCTGGGATCGATCGGGTGACGACGCCGCCCGCGCCGATGATCGAGTTTTCGCCGATGGTGACGCCCGGGCACACGACGACGGAGCCTCCGAGCCACACGTTGTCCTCCAGGGTGATCGGGGCGGAAGATTCCCATTTCGCGCGACGAGGCCCGGGTTCGGTCGGATGGATCGCCGTGTAGAGAGAGCAATTCGGGCCGATAAGGACGTCCTTGCCGATGTGCACCGGCGCGACGTCGAGGACGGTCAGGCCGTAGTTGACCCACGATCCCTCGCCGATAGAGATGTTGTATCCGTAGTCGACACGCAGAGGCGGTCGGATGTCGACGCTCTCCCCCACCTCGCCGAGGACCTGAGAGAGCAGGTAGCGGGCGACGTCCGGGTCGGTGGGATGCGCCTGCTCGTAGAGGGCCAGGAGGCGAACCGCGCGCCTCGTGAGCGCCGAGAGCTCATCATCCGCGATGTAATAGTCGCCGTCGCGCATGCGCTGCACGGGGGTGCGCTGGTCGTCGCGGAATCGGGGATCGTCGAAATTCGTTCCCGGGGAAATGGTCATGCGACCAGGGTAGTCGAGGCCCTCTCGAGGCGGGGGGCGCGGCGCGCGTCCAGGTGGCCGAGGAGGGCGCGCAGCTGGGAAATGTCGGCGGCGGGATCCTCGGGGTGCCACTGCACGCCGATCACGGGTGCGTCGATTGTCTCAATGGCTTCGATGGTGCCGTCCGGGGCATAGGCGCTCACCTGCAGGCCCTCGCCCACGCATGCCACGCGCTGGTGATGGGCGGAGGAGATGATCAGCTCGGAGTTGGTGAGGACGGGAGCCAGAGCACGCCCGAGGTTCGTTCCCTCACCGACGCGAACGCCGTGGCGGATGAAGCGATGGTCGGACAGGATCCGGCTGTTCGTGTGCGTGCCGTCCGCGCCCTCAATATGCTGCTCGAGCGTACCGCCGAGAGCCGTATTGATGATCTGCATGCCGCGGCAAATCCCCAGGAGCGGGGTTCCCGTGCGCACGGCGTAGTCGACGAGGGCGATCTGTCCGCGGTCAGCGCGGTACCAGTGGCGTCCCTCGGCCTGATATCCCTGAGAGGCACCATACAGGCTGGGGTGAACATCCTCGCCGCCCATGATGATGATGGCGTCCGCGTGCTGGGCGCGCAGGGCTGCACCCTCGGCACCGTCTTCCTGCGCGTACTCGCGAATAACGTTCCAGGTCGGCAGCGCGGCCTGGAGGAGACGATCCCACAGACGCATGCAGATGTTGTTGTATGCCTCGTCCCCCGGGCGTGCCGGCAGGACGTTGGAAATCAACAACGTCGGCTTCGTGTGGTTCGTCATGGTTCCTATCATGGCAGTCTCGTCTACGCGGTGCGCGGCGCGTTCACGGGGTGGCCAATTGTGACAGCGGGCGTCCACTCTCCGAACGGCTTGAGAATAGCGCTCGCCCACGAACGACGAGGCCGGGGCTGGTCCGCGCGTGTGCGCCCTCAGTGCCCCGGCCTCGTCCACCGCCGATCAGTTCTCAGACACGAAGCGATCGACGCGGGCGAGCAGCTCGCTCTTCTTCTCGTCCGAGATCCAAGCGATTTCGATGGAGTTGCGGGCGATGCGCTCCAGGTCCGCGCGGCTGCGGTCGAAGCGCTCGGCGAACGCCAGGTAGTTGTCGCCGATGTAGCCGCCGAAGTAGGCGGGATCGTCGGAGTTGAGGCTGACCTTGACGCCGGCGGCGGTCAGTTCGATGATCTCCTTGCCCTTCATCTCCTCGGTGACGAACGAATTGGACAGCGGGCACGAGGTCAGGCCGATACCGTGATCGCGCGCGTAGGCGACCAGCTCGGGATCTTCGACGATGTTCGTGCCGTGGTCGAGGCGCTCAGCACCCAGCTCGGTCAGGGCCGCACGGATGTTATCGATTGAGCCGATCTGGTCGATGTCGCAGTGCATCGTCACGTGCAGGTCGACCTCGCGAGCAAGCTCGAAGACGCGAGCGAACTTGGTGGGCGGGTTATCGCGCTCGTCGGAGTCCAGACCGACACCGATGAACATGTCCTTGTACGGCAGGGCCGCCTGGAGGGTCTCGAGCGCGGACTCGGCGCTCATATCGCGCAGGAAGCACAGGATCAGGTCGGCGGACAGGCCCGCCTCGCGCGCCTCGACGACGGCGCGGTAGTAACCGCGGATGACCGTCTCGATCGCAATGCCGCGCGAGGTGTGGGCCTGCGGGTCGAAGAAGCACTCGGCGCGAACGACGCCGTTAGCGCGGGCGCGCTCAAAGTAGGCGGCCGCTAGGTCGTGGAAGTCGTCCTCATTCTGGAGGACATCCATGGCCGGGTAGTAGACGGCCAGGAAGGACGTGAGATCGTTGAACTGGTAGGTGGCCTGCACCTCTTCAACGGTGCTCTGACCAATGTCGACGCCGTTCTTACGGGCAAGGGCCAGCTTCAGGTCGGGTTCGAGGGTACCTTCCAGGTGCAGGTGCAGCTCGGCCTTGGGCAGGCCGAACGCAAAGTCGCGGGTCACGTCAGTGCTCATGTGTCCTCCACAGATAACGGGGCGGGTATCGCGGAACAATTGTCCCACTCCACCCGCCCCGTGCTCAGGGAGACCATATTGCGAACGGGGACGATGCTCGCGCCCCGCCCGGCGTGTCAGGCTCATTGGCTCATGCCAGCGCGCCCATCGGGTCCCACGCAGGCAGGTGCTGCGGGTCCTCGGTGATGGCGGCGCGCAGGTCCTCAGGCAGGTCGTCCACGTGCACGGCCACCTCAAAGACGTTGGCGTCGAACCATGCGGCGTCCATCGTGAAGAAGCCCTTGTCGCCGTGGTCCTCGCCCCAGGAGTTCTCCACGCGGAAGCGGCGAGCGTTGCCGTCCTCGTCGATGTCGACGCCGGTGAAGAGCATCGCGTGATTCATCGCGGACTCGCCGGTGTTGACGCGCTGCTCCTTGGAGGTGGAGAAGTCCACGCCGAAGAGGTTGTCGTAGTCGTACAGGCCCTCAACGAAGAGGCCGGAGGCACGATCGGACTGCTGGCCACAGTCGGCGCCGAACCACACGGCGCGGCCCGAAGCAAGAACGGAGGCCGTGATCTCACGGATCTGCTCAACCGGGGTGTTCACGTAGAGGATCGGGCGGCCGCCGACGACGTTGCCCATGTGATCGACCGTGAGGGTGTAGCCCTTCGGGTGCTCGGCGCGCGGATCGTCGACGAGGCACACGTACTGCGTGAGATCCACGTCCACGTAGCGCTGGTAGAACTCGCGCGGGGTGAGCACGCCGTCACGGTGGAACTCGCCCTTGTCGTCGCGCCACTCCCACTCGAAGGAGGCCGGGGGCTCGCCCAGGCAGATGACGAGGATACGCCACACGTCGGCCAGGGCGGCCTCCTTGACCTCGCGGATCTCTTCCTCGGAGGCACCGGCCTCAACGAGAGAACGCAGCTCAAGGGCGGTGCGACGCAGAACGACCTTCAGGCGGGCGTTCATGGGGGCGGTGTGACTGGAGGACTCGGTCTCGGGCATCGCGACCTTGGGGACGAGGCCGTGCTTGAGGTAGACGGAGACCGCCATGTCCCACTGGCCGCCGTCGGAGAGCACGTCGCCGAGCAGGAACTGCAGGAGGCGACCGTCAAGCTCTTCGGTCTTCGCGGTGGCGATGATGTCGGTGAGGAAGAAGTTGGCGCGTTCGAACTTGTCCCAGAACAGCACGTAGTTCTGCGAGAACTCAAAGTCCTTGAGGCCAAGGTGGGTGCGCGTCGTCGAACGCAGCAGGTTGAGGGAGGAGAAGAGCCAGCAGCGGCCGGACTTCTTCTGAGACGTCACCTTCCAGTCGTCCACCTTGTGGGACACGACCGTGGGTGTGGCGACCACCTTGGCGCGGTCGAAGGCGACCGGCTCGACGCCGGCGTGGGCGACGGCGTTGCGTGCGACCGCGCGGGCGGAGTCTGAGGATGCGTGGAGAGAGGCGACAAATTCGTCTGTGATCTCGTGTGCCATAGGACGAGGCGTTCCTTTCAATCGAGAGTCATTCTCTATCAGGATACGCTTGAGCCAGTGACCCAGACGACTCAACTCCGTTCAGAATGAGTGTTATTCATGTTCAGTGAATGCGAAGGAGCATCAATGGTGAATCGGGGCGCCTCGGGACGCGAGATAGTTTTACAGGCTGGAGACTACGAGGCACGGATCGTCACCGTCGGCGCAGGCCTGGCGGGCTTGCGCTACCGCGGGCACGACCTGGTCGTCCCTCACAGCGTCGGCGAATGCCCTCCTGGTTATCTCGGCAAGGTCCTCATGCCGTGGCCAAACCGCATCGCGGGCGGCTCGTACACGTGGGAGGGCACCACCTACGATCTGCCTGTCGACGAGCCCACTTTCGGCACGTCCCTCCACGGTTTCGTGGCCTTCCAGGAGTGGGAGATTGCCGAGGCCAATGCCTACTCAGTCATCTTGACGACGCTCATCGCGGCGCGCTACTCCTACCCGTGGACACTTCTTGCATCCGCGCGCTACAGCCTGGATCCGGACGCGGGCCTCACCGTCGAGTTGTCCACGACGAACATCGGCGAGGGCACCGCCCCCTACGGCGTCGGCTTCCACCCCTACCTCGCCGTCGACGACGCACGAGCAGACGAGCTGGAGCTCCACAACCCCGCGTCTATCATCTACGAGGCCAACGCCTCCATGATCCCCGTCGCCGCCCACGACGTGGCAGCGTTCGGCTTGGATTTCCACTCCCCTGTCCTTATCGGCGGCTCCCGGCTGGACCACGCCTTCGCTGGCCTGCCCGAGGGCACATGGACCGTGAAGCTCCGCGATCCCGCATCGGGCGTGGGCGTGTCCCTATCCTCGGATGCGCGTTGGCTGCAGGTCTACTCGGCGGACTACATCGGCCGCGTGGGCGTGGCCGTCGAGCCGATGAGCTGCCCGCCCAACGCCTTCAACACCGGCACGGACGTGGTCGCGCTGGGTCCGGGCAAGAGCTACACGCTGAGCGCGCGGATCACGGGCTTCCAGAGCTGAAAGCTCCTAGTATGTGCCCGCGGCGGCGCGGATCAGCGTAAGAGCGACCGCGCCGGCCGTGGAGGAACGCAGGACGTTGTCTCCCAGCCCAATCGTGCGGGCACCCGCGTCCACCAGCTGCGCGGTCTCCTCGGGCCCAATGCCGCCCTCAGGACCCACGATGAGGGCGATGCGCGCAGGCAGACTCCCGTCCGTACGGGATTGCTGAACCAAGGCGAGAGCGGCCCCGAGCGAATCCGTCGCTTCCTCGTGGCAGACGAAGGCAACCCCGGCCTCGTGCGTGAGGGAGGAAACCCAGGAGGCCAGCTCGCGGCTATCCTTGACGCCCTCAACGACCGGGATGAAGGCACGGCGGGACTGCTTGGCGGCCGCACGGGCGACGCCCTCCCACTTCGCGCGCCCCTTGTCGGCCTTCGGCCCCTTCCACTGGACGATCGCGCGCTGCGACGCCCAGGGAATCACCCGGTCGACGCCGATTTCGGTGCAGATCTCGACGGCGGCCTCGTCGCGCCCGCCCTTGGCGAGCGCCTGAACGAGGATCACCTCGGGACTCGGAGCATCCTCGCGCACAAACTCGCGCACCACAAGATGCAGCGAGGACTTATCGCTCCCGCTGACCTCGCAGGTCGCGCGCAGACCACACCCATCGACGACGTCAACCCACTCCCCCGCGCCGATGCGGCGCACAGAAGCAGCATGACGCCCCTCGGCTCCCCCGAGGCACGCACTGTCCCCCACTGACAGGGACTCAAGGACCGGGGTCAGGTCCGAGCCGAGGAAAACGGGCAGCGTCACGGCGCATCACCCCATGAAGGTGTCGCGGAGCTTGTCAAAGAACGAGGCCTGCTGGCGGTGTGGCTCCACGCGCACCTCGCCACGCACCTTCGCCAGCTCCTCGAGCAGCTCACGCGACTTGTCGTCGAGCTTCTTCGGAATCTGGACGTCAACGTGCACATGCATCGAGCCGCGGCCCGAGCGCTGCAAGTGTCCGACGCCCAACCCTTCCAGAACGATATCGTCGTTCGGCTGAGTACCGGGGTTGATCGTGACAGTCTTCTTGCCGTCGAGGGTCTCCAGCTCGAACTCGGTGCCCAGGGCAGCCGTCGTCATCGGGATCGTGATCCACGTGTGCAGGTCGTCCCCTCGACGGTCAAAGACCGGGTGCTTCTTTTCGCGGATCAACAGGTAGAGATCGCCGTTCGGGCCACCGCCCTGGCCGACCTCGGCCTCGCCGCTCACGCGGATCTGCGTGCCCTCGCTGGCGCCCGCGGGGATGTTGACGTTGAGGGTGCGGCGCGTGCGCACGCGTCCGGCACCCGAGCACTCCGTGCAGGGCGTGGCGATCGTGTCGCCGTAGCCCTGACAGGTCGGACATGGTGCCTGCGTCTGCATGCGACCGAAGAGCGAGTTCTGGATCTGAGTCACGAAACCCGAGCCGTGGCAGGTCGTGCACTGCGTGGACGAGGTGCCCGGCTGACACATCGAGCCATGGCAGGCCTCGCACAGAACATAGGTATCGAAGGCCACTTCCTTGGCCGCGCCGAAAGCCGCGTCCTCCAGGGTGATGTCAACGACAACCTGGCGATCCTTACCGCGACGCACGCGCGACGCCGGACCCGACGCCGATGCGCCGAAGCCACCGCTAAACATGGCTTCGAAAATGTCAGAAAAACCGCCGAAGCCCGCACCTGCGCCAGCGCCGCCGCCACGCAGCGCGTCCGGGCCGCCGATATCGTACATCTGGCGCTTCTCCGGATCCGACAGCGTCTCGTAGGCGACGGACAGCTCCTTGAAGGCTTCCTCCGAGTCTGCGCCCGCGTAGTCAGGGTGCAGCTTTCGGGCGAGCTTACGGTAGGCCTTCTTAATCTCGTCCTGGCTGGCGTCACGGGCGACGCCGAGGACCTCGTAGTAGTCTCTCACGCTTGCTCTTTCTTTTCGTGGGGTCGTTCGTTCATCGTCATCATGCTCGACGCACGGCCGAGTTAGCTGTTGGTTTCCTGCGCGAGGTAGCGCGACAGGTAGGCGGCCACGGCTCGTACCGAGCTCATGGTGCGCGCGTAGTCCATCCTCATGGGGCCCACAATGCCCAGGTGGGCGCAACCCCCCTGTTCATCGGCACCCGCCCGGTAGGTTCCGGTGACGACAGCTGCCTCTGCCAGGCCGTCGTGGGGGTTTTCCGTACCGATACTCACGTGCACGTCATCACCCGGGTCGGCCTCGGCGAAGAGCCGCATGAGAACGACCTGCTCTTCGAGGGCGTCCAGGACCGGCGCGATGTCGTGGAAGTCGAGTGCTCCCCTCGCCAGGTTCGCGGCGCCCGCGACGACGATCTTCGACTCACTCTGCCCGCTGAGGACGTCGGTGAGGGCGGCACCGATCGCGGCGACCGTCCCGACGAGGTCGGAGCGAGCAGAGGCGGTCGCCGCATCGACACATGCCTGTACGGTCGCTGACGTGGCGCCGTCGCAGTGACGTCGCAGGTACTCACAGGCCTCGTGCAACTGGCCATCGTCGAGGGGCGCGTGCAGGCTCAACGTGCGCTCCCCAACCTCGCCGTCGGCGGTAATGACGACAACGAGGACGCGGCCCGGCGTCAGATCAATCGCCTCGAAGTGCTTGAGGAGACGCACGCGCGCGCCCGGGTACTGGACGAGGGCCACCTGATGCGTGACCTGTGCGAGGAGGCGTACCGAGCGCTCCACGACATCGTCGATGTCGACCGATTCGGACAGGAACGTCTCAAGGGCCTGGCGCTCGGGACCGCTCATGGGCTTGAGTTCGGCGAGCCGGTCGACGAACACTCGGTAGCCGCGGTCGGTCGGCACACGCCCGGCGGAGGTGTGAGGCTGGTAGATGAGCCCGGCTTCCTCAAGCACCGCCATGTCGTTGCGGATCGTCGCCGAGGAAACGCCGAGCCCCCCGGCGGCAATCGCCTTGGAACCGACGGGTTCGCGGGTGGCTACGTACTGGGTGACGATGGCGCGCAGGACGTCAAGACGGCGGTCCTGTGCACTCGTGCGTGTCATGCCGTCTCCCTCCCTGCTTGGCACTCATGCTTCCTGAGTGCCAATGCTACCCCCGGTCCTTCGCGAGAGGCGAGCGTAGTGCGCAACGACTCGTGCGCCCTGCGCGAACCTTCACACGGGGCGGTCACCATCACATCGCAGGGCGACCTTTACTGCGCCCAGGGCACCGTCACGAAGTCGATGAGTTCCTCCACCCTACCCAGCAGCGCGGGTTCGAGGTCGCGATAGGTGCGCACGGTCGACAGGATCCGCTTCCACCCCATCGCAATGTCACGCTGGTCGGCATGCGGCCAGCCGAGGGTATCAAGCGTCCCATGCTTGATATCGATACCGCGCGGAATATCCGGCCACCGCTCAAGCCCAACACGGGCCGGCTTGACGGCCTGCCAAATGTCAACGAAAGGATGGCCGAGGACGAGAACCGCACCCGGCCAACGAGCTGACACGGCCTCGGCGATGCGAGACTCCTTCGACCCGGGAACCATGTGATCGACCAGAACACCCGCGCGCGCAGTATCCGTCGGCCCGAAGATCTCCAAGATCGCTTCGAGGTTGTCAACGCCTTCGAGGAGCTGCACAGCAATGCCTGCCTCGGCCAGGTCCTCGCCCCACACGTGCTGCACGAGCTCGGCATCATGACGACCCTCCACCCAGATGCGCGAGCGCTTCGCGACCTTGGGGCCGCTCGAGGTGGGGGCGAACGAACCGGAGTTCGTGATGCGGCGTCCCGACGCGCTGACCTGCGTGCCGGACGAGGCCCGGGCAGGGGCCGGGCGCGGCGGCAGCGCCTCAATGGGACGATCCTCCAGCCAAAAACCGGGGCCGAGAGGGAAGGAACGACGCACTCCTCGACGATCCTCCAGCTCCACGAGGTGAACACCGCCAGACTTTTCCACACGCGTCACGGCGCCGACCCAACCGGAGGCGACATCCTCCAAGACCATGCCGATCTCGACATGGACTGCCTGAGAGCGCGGACGCCTCGCCCCCGGCCCGTCGCGATGCGGGTCATGCGCGAAGATGTTGCGGCCGTAGGGATCTGAGCTATTCACCCGGCTTACTCTAGCGGCACAACCGCTCAGTGCAGGCTCACGGCGTGAATGAGTATCGACACGAGGGCAGCCAAAATCCACGAGGACACTGAGCCAATAAGGAATTCCTCAGCCTTCTCCCCCGTCGAATCCTGCGAGATTTCAGGAAAACGGATGACGCCCTTGGCGGCAACGACTGCCGCAATCGCGACCTCTGCGCCAGCCCCAGCCAAGACGATGATCAGCAGACACTCAAGCGGGCCGATCCAGCGGCCACCACGCAATGCCGTCACTTCGCCCTCATCCTCTGTGCGACCGGCGACGATGGGCAACGCACCCGAGATCAGGGGAGGCTCGACGGCGTCCGATTCCTCGCACGCTCCCTCATCATCATCCGGCAGCGACGCGGGCATCGCCGGCAGGACGGGCGCATTAATCCACCCGGGAACCGGATCGGACCCACGCCCACGCGCACACTGTAAAATGGCGGTGATGAGGTGATTGACCGGACCCGTCACGAGGAAGAGCACCGCGATGATCAGGTCGATCGGACGTCCGGAGCGCAGCGAGAGCATCGGAAACTCGGTCGGTTCCGCACTCAGGAGCGCGACAAAACCGACGGAGGCGAACGCCCAGCGGGCGATCACACCCCGCGCGGAGGGGTCAACAAGGTCCCACGCGAACCATATGATCGCGAGCGTCGCGCCGAGCGCATTTGCCAGCGCACTGACGCCGAGGATGAACCGCGCGTAGCAGATCACCGCGAGGAGCAGAGTCAGAAAGAGCGACAGGCGCCGCGACCAACGTCGAGGGTCTGACATGAGGAGGACGGTCAGCTCCGAGGCAGCGATGCCCAGGAGAAGGACTTCATGCACGTGCGGCCTCCGCAATGATGAGTGACGACTGGATCAACCCCACCCCCGTGCCCCGGGCGAAGTCAGAAATGGCCTGCTGCGAGAGCTTCTCTGCCCGAGCGATCTCCACCTGGGTCTTACCAAGAAGCAGCGCAGCGGTGATACGGCGATGACGCGCAGAGAGCTTGAGGATCGCATGATCACGCAGGCTCAGCAGCGCGTTGATGCAGGTCTGGCAATGGCTCGGGAAGGACGACTCTACAGAGGCGTGTGCCATGAACCAGGTGCGGATGAACGGATTCGAGGAATCTTGCACGTCATGCGCACGGTTGATCGCAGCGCGGGCCGCCCACCAAGCTGAGCCATCCTGAAGCTGCGCCGACTCCGTACCACGCAACCGCGCCGGAGCCTGACGATGAACACCCGAGGAGAACTCTTCAATTCGTCCCGCACCAATTCCGAAGCGAAGCTGAAGCTGTGGGGGAAGCAGAAGCTGCGCGCGCAACGTCAGGAGAAGAGCATCCTCCAGCGTGTACGCCACAGCCTGGAATTCGTCACCGACCGTCGGGTAAGGCGCCTGCAGTAGCGCGAGCCCCTCACTCGCATCCCCAAGAGCATCCTCATAGATTCTCTGAGCCTCTGCACGATTGGTCAGCGTACGAGAGCCCACGATGTCAGCAATGACGGCGTAACGAAGAGTCACAGTACCACACTTTTCCTTGTATACGGCTCTTCACAAGCCCCCTCATGGAGGAACCCTGCAAATTACTCGGCTTCACATGACACATCTAGGCAAACATATTTCAACCATGATGTCAACAGTATTGCGACGTAATGCTAGCTTGTCACATCGCACACGCCAACCAGGTGTCAAACAGCGGACAACCATTTCCACAGATCGACTTGTATCATACGACGTACAAGTTCCATCGTGGATCACGGGGTTGCACAATAATGTTTACCACCAGAGGCATATTCCGCCACATAGGCAGCATATGACCGTCAGTACCCCATAATTTCGCGGGTCACGCAGTCCGCGAGGAGACGGCCGCGCAGCGTGAGGACAACGCGCCCGGAGAGAGCGCAAGCCCCATCGATCAGTCCATCCGCAATGAGTGCGGCGATACGCCCATCGGAGGAGCCACGCGTTCCTTCAGGCAGTGACAGGCCCGGCAGTCCCTCAATCTCAACACCCTCGGACGTACGCACACCCAGCATGACACGCTCCAGCTCGCGCGCATCCGCGTCGAGAACCTCGCCAGCATAAGCAGGAGACTGTCCAGCATTCAGACGCCCCGCATAGGCTCCCGGGTTCTTCACGTTCCACCAGCGCATACGCCCCACATGCGAATGCGCTCCCGGCCCAAAGCCCCACCAATCCCAGTCCCGCCAGTAGGCCAAGTTATGGCAGGAGGCGCGGTCATAGAAGGTCGATGGCCCTCCCGAGGCACGGTCCGCCTCGGTGATACGCGCGAAGTTCGAAATCTCGTACCACGCGTATCCCGCCTCGCCCAGGAGGGCATCGGCGAGCTCATACTTGGCAGCCTCATCATCCGGATCGGGGGTCGGCAGCTCTCCCCGGGCCACCTGCGCCCCCATCTTCGTCCCCTCCTCGACAACAAGCGCGTAGGCGCTGATGTGGTCAGGCTCGTACGACAGGGCGGCACGCAGGGATGTCTCCCAGTCCGCCAGGCTCTCCCCGGGGGTTCCGTAGATAAGATCCACCGAGGTCGACAGGCCCGCTTCCTTCGCCCACTCAACGACGAGGGGAACCCGCTCGGGCGTATGCGTGCGATCCAGGGTCGTGAGGATCTTCGGCACAGCCGACTGCATGCCAAAGGACACTCGAGTAAACCCAGCGTCAGCCAGTTGCACGAGTCCATCACGCGTCACCGTGTCGGGGTTAGCTTCGAGGGTCACCTCCGCACCCGGCGCAATACCGATGCGTTCACGCAGGCCTGCGAGGATCTCGGTCAACTCATCGACATCCAACATCGTCGGAGTACCGCCACCGAAAAATACCGTCCGCGCCTGGCGCGTGGGGAGCCCTGCCTCGGACATGACCCGAGACGCCAGAGCAGCCTCGGCAAGAACGGAGGGCGCGTAGTCTCCCACCTGCGCGCCCGGACCGAAACCGACCGTGTACGTGTTGAAGTCGCAATACCCACAGCGCACGCGACAGAAAGGGACGTGCACGTACAGGGACAGCGGACGACCGCGATCCGCCTCGACGAGGCCGGGGTCGAGCGATCCGTCGGCTGGCCAGCGCTCCCCCTCAGGCTGGGCGGGGCTCACCGGTACACTCCGCGTCTCACGACGTCAGCCACGGGGACGACGAATGCCGACGATGTCATGGGCGTGGCGGCCCGCATCGATACCTCGGGTCTCAAAGTGCGTGACAACGCGTCCCTCGAAACGGGGGGCGAATCCGCCACGCTCAGGCTCAGGATCACCCGGATCCGGTCGCTCCCCGGCGTGTGGGTTGTCGAAAAGCTCGCAGGCCTCGATCACGTCTCGCATCTGCCACGCATAGTCGTCCCAGTCGGTGGCCAGGCGCCACGCTCCCCCGTCGCGCAACAGGCGTGCCACCTCGAGGGCAAACGAATCGGAGACGAGGCGACGCTTACGATGCCGGGCCTTACGCCACGGATCGGGGAAGAACGTCCAGACCTCGTCCAGGCACGCGTCCCCCAGCATGATGGGAAGGGCCTGAGCAGCATCGGCTTCGATCACGCGAATGTTATCCACACCCGCGTCGACCGCCTTGGACACGAGCTTGGCGATGCCCGGAACCCACACCTCAAGGGCGAGGAAGTCACGCTCGGGATGGGCAGCCGCAGCAGCGACGATCTGCTCGCCCGTGCCCGAGCCAATCTCGAGCGTCACGGGAGCGCTGCGTCCAAACAACTCAGCCAGATCGAGCGTGAAATCCTGCGCGACCGTCGTGTAGCCAACGCCGCGACGCGGCTCGACCACATAGCGGTGCGCGTGCGCCTCCCACGTGCGCGCGAGGTTCGCGGGCAGTTCGCGCGTGCGTCGCGTGAAAGACTTCGTGCGGCTCATGAAGACCGTGCCCTCGGGAGCCTCACCCGGACGACGACCCCCGGCCTCGTTCATCCGATCCTCGCTCACTTTTTGCCCGTCGGGACGTCGGAGGTCAGCGCAGCGATGAAGGCTTCCTGCGGCACGTCCACACGGCCGATGGACTTCATGCGCTTCTTGCCTTCCTTCTGCTTCTCGAGCAGCTTGCGCTTACGGCTGATGTCACCGCCGTAGCACTTGGCGAGCATGTCCTTACGCAGGGCCTTGATGGTCTCACGGGCGATGACGCGCGCGCCGACAGCCGCCTGGACCGGGATCTCGAACTGCTGACGAGGAATCAGTTCCTTGAGGCGCTTCGTCATGCGCTGGCCGTAGTTGTAGGCGCCGTCGCGGTGCACGATCGCACTGAATGCATCCACGCGGTCGCCATTAAGCAGAATGTCGACCTTGACGAGGTCGGCGCTCTGCTCGCCGCTCTCCTGGTAATCCAGAGAAGCGTAGCCGCGCGTACGGGACTTGAGCTGATCAAAAAAGTCGAAGACGATTTCGGCGAGGGGCAGCTGGTAGTGCAGCTCCACGCGGTCCTCGCTCAGGTAGTCCATGCCCCGCATCGAGCCGCGACGCTCCTGGCACAGCTCCATGATGGTGCCCGTGAACTCAGTGGGCGTCAGGATCGTCGCATTGACGACAGGCTCGCGCACCTCGGAAATCTTGCCCTCGGGGAACTCGCTCGGGTTGTCGACGCGCACCTCAGTGCCGTCCTCGGTGACGACGCGGTAGACGACGTTCGGGGCGGTCGCGATGAGATCGAGGTTAAACTCTCGCTCCAGACGCTCGCGAATAATCTCCAGGTGCAGCAGACCGAGGAATCCGCAGCGGAAGCCGAAGCCGAGAGCCGCGGAAGACTCCGGCTCAAAGGTCAACGCCGCATCGTTGAGCTGAAGACGCTCGAGGGCATCGCGCAGGTCCGGGAAGTCAGAGCCGTCGACCGGGTAGATGCCGGAGAACACCATGGGGTTGGGGTCACGGTAGCCCTCGAGTGCCTCGGTCGCGCCTCGTACCTGGCTCGTTACCGTGTCACCGACACGGGACTGGCGCACGTCCTTCACGCCCGTGATCAGGTAGCCGACCTCGCCAGCGCCGATGCCCTCTTCGGGCTTCGGCTCAGGCGAGATAACGCCCAGCTCGAGGAGCTCGTGGGTGGCGCCCGTGGACATCATGCGCACGCGCTGGCGGGTGGAGAGCACACCGTCGACGACACGCACGTAGGTGACGACGCCCCGGTAGGTGTCGTACACGGAATCGAAAATCATCGCGCGCGTGGGCGCCTCGGGGTCGCCCTCGGGGGCGGGGACAGCCTCGACGATACGGTCAAGCAGCTCCTCGACACCCTCACCGGTCTTGCCGGAGACCTTGAGAACCTCGTCCTCGTCACAGCCGATCAGCTGGGCAACCTCATGGGCGTACTTCTCGGGCTGAGCACCCGGCAGGTCGATCTTGTTGAGGACCGGGATGATCGCGAGGTCATTCTCGAGGGCCAGGTACAGGTTCGCGAGCGTCTGCGCCTCGATGCCCTGCGCGGCATCGATGAGGAGGACCGCACCCTCACACGCCGCGAGAGAACGAGAAACCTCGTAGGTGAAGTCCACGTGCCCAGGCGTATCGATCATGTTGAGCGCGTAGGGGGTTCCCTCGTACGCCCACGGCATGCGCACGGCCTGGCTCTTGATCGTAATGCCACGCTCACGCTCGATGTCCATGCGATCGAGGTACTGGTCGCGCATCTCGCGGGCCTCGACGACACCGGTCAGCTGGAGCATACGGTCCGCGAGCGTCGACTTCCCATGATCGATATGGGCGATGATGCAGAAGTTACGGATCTGCCCCTGCGGGGTGTGAGCCGGGCGAATCTGCGCCTGCTGCGCGGGCGTGGGGATGGGCACGTGAACCTCCGTGAAGTCGTTAACCTCCTTATCGTCCCATTGTCGCAGGCGTTTGTGCCAGTTCAGGCGCGGAAAGTCGCGCACAGTGGCCGCGGCTCACACCCCTTGCGAGCCACCCATCTCCCCCTGAGCAACGATGGAGATCGCCTCCCTGAAGTCGCAGTCTTCCCAGTCATCGGGATGATCATCGCGAAGTTTGCGCGCGATGGCCTCGGCACGTTGGTCGTCACCGCGCATCGTGGCCAGGGTCAGCAAAATGGTGCGAATGCGCGCCGTGAGGGGGTCCCGATCCCCCAGGTATCGGCGGCAGTCCTCTGCCAAAACCGTCCACAGATCCTCGCCGGCATCCCGATCGCCTCCCATCCAGGTATTGCGAGCGATCTCGTTGCGCAGGCGCAACACCCGCCAGTCACCGCGTTCAACGACCGTCAGCAGTGCGTCCATGTTGTGCTCGTAGAGCGCGATCGCCTCGTCGTAGTGACGATCAGCAGAAAGAACCTCAGCGAGGTTGTCGCGTACGGTCAGCAGCGTCATGTCGGCCTCGTCGCGAGTTTCTTCCATGTCCGCGAGGAGCTCACGGTAGACGCGGGCCGCCCTGTTCCACTTCCCCGTGTTCTTCCACGGCATTGCCGAATTATTGCGAATCGCGAACGCAATCTGAGGGTCGAGGCCTCGGCAGGCCTTCACATCAGCGACGAGCGCCCCGAAGCGGCGGGCCGCCATATCGTTGAACCCCAGAACCGACAACCAGTAGGCTTCCGAGTTCCTCAGCATGAGGACAAGGGGATGGTCACGCTCCAGAGCCCTCGCTCCGAGCCGCGCAGCATCACCCGCCACGCGTCGGCACCGGTCGTAGGATCCCCGCGCGCTATGCCAGTCGACACACAGTTTGGCCGCTTCGAGACGCAGCTCCATCGCAACCTCCTCGTCCTCGTACACCCCAGTTGCATGTTCCAGGGCTCGATCCAACGCGCCGCCAGCGGCGCTGCTCAACGCATCAGCCAGGCACGCGCGCGCCCGGGCGTCGGGTGAGCCGGGGGTGGAGGAGGCCAGGCCGAAAGCATCGAGGGATACGATCGGACCGTGAATCGTTGCAGCGGACATCGTCGTCACCTTTCATCGTTGAGGGTTCATCTGCGAACACATCCAGAATGAAACAGACAACCGCGCACTGTCACGCAGAGAAACGCCCCCTGTGGATAACCTGGCCGCGCGCAGAACCCCTGTGGATAAAATCGGGCGGATCCTCCCCTGCCGTATGCTGGTCCCATGAATTCATTCGTCAGGGGCCTGTTCAACTTCCTCATCAGCGTCATCTCCGGCGCCGCCGAGGAATCACAGTCGAACACCACCAAGCCGTCGCAGCACCAGTCGAACAACAAGACGACAGCCAAGCCGCGCTCGTCCTCATCGTCCAACGCGCGCTCCGGCTCCGCCCACCGCTACGAGGACCCGGCGACCTCGGATCGTCCCCAGACGTCCATCCGCGAAGCGAGCATCGCCGACGCGCTCGCCAATGCCTCGTACACGCCCGTCATGGATGGGGACGCCGACCCCGGTGAAGTCGTGTGGACCTGGGTCCCCTATCAGGAGGACGCCTCCGTCGGTAAAGACCGCCCAGCCGTCGTCATCGGCGCGCAAGGTGATGGCGTGTATATCCTGCAGCTGACCAGCAAGGATCACACGCGCGACGCCGTCCAGGAGGCAGCCGCCGGACGCTACTGGTTCAACATCGGCTCAGGCGACTGGGATTCCAAGGGCCGCCCCTCCGAGGTGCGTCTCGACCGCGCCCTGTGGGTGAAGGCCACCGATGTGCGGCGCGAGGGCTCGATCCTGCCCAAGTCGACCTGGCAGCTCATCGTCGACGCACTCGAGGAGCACTACCGCACGCACGGAGAATAACTCCGCGACACGTGACCGACCTTACGAGGCCGGACAAGCGCCAGGAATATGACGAGAAGGCCCCTCCCTGGTATGATCGGTCGTTGGACTCCCGGCCTGGTCGGGCAGGGGGTCTGGTTAGGACCGTTTGCAGGTGTCCCCACGCCTAAGTCCCGGTCTTGACACAGCCCTCACCGACCCTGTCAGACATACATCAAGGAGAAATCCGACTGTGGCAAACATTAAGTCCCAGAAGAAGCGCATCCTCACCAACGAGAAGCGCCGCGTTCGTAACCAGTCCGTGAAGTCCGAGCTGAAGACCCTGGTCCGTCAGACCCGCGAAGCCGTTGAGGCCGGCGACAAGGACAAGGCTCTCGCCGCACTGCGCATCGCTTCGCGCAAGCTGGACGTCGCCGTCTCCAAGGGCGTCATCCACAAGAACCAGGCCGCGAACCGCAAGTCCAAGCTTGCTCGTCGCGTCGCATCGATCGCTGACTGATCAAACGCACGTTTGACATGAAGCGGGTCGCCCACTGGGCGGCCCGCTTTCGTATACCCACTCCCCCGCGCTTGTGCGGGTCGAGGCATGCCCCCGACCCGTTCCACACTCCGGCACGTCACGCGCATAGCTGAGCCCCGACCTCGTCGAAACGAGGCCGGGGCAATACTGCGATCCACCAGCGCTTACTCGAGCTCGAATGCGCCCGTGTACAGCTGGTAGTACACGCCCTTCTGCGCGATCAGATCGTCGTGACTGCCGCGCTCGATGATGCGACCGTGGTCGAGGACCATGATCGCGTCCGAGTTACGCACCGTCGACAGGCGGTGGGCAATCACGAAGACCGTGCGCCCCTCCATGAGATTATCCATGCCCTGCTGGACGTGGGCCTCGGTACGAGTGTCGATCGAGGAAGTCGCCTCGTCCAGGATCATCGCAGGCGGGTCGGCCACGGCGGCACGCGCGATCGACAGGAGCTGGGCCTGGCCCTGCGAGAGATTCGAGCCGTTGCCCGTCAGCATCGTGTCGTAGCCCTCGGGCAGGCGGCGAATGAAGGAGTCCGCATTGGCCAGCTTCGCGGCCGCAATGCATTCCTCGTCCGTGGCGTCCAGACGGCCGTAGCGGATGTTCTCCATGACCGTGCCCGTGAACAGCTTGACGTCCTGCAGGACGACGCCGAGCGAGCGGCGCAGGTCCGGCTTATGGATCTTGTTGATGTTGATACCGTCGTAGCGGATCTTGCCGTCGGCGATGTCGTAGAAGCGGTTGATCAGGTTGGTGATCGTCGTCTTGCCGGCACCCGTCGCGCCCACAAAGGCGATCTTCTGACCGGGCTTTGCCCACAGGGAGATATCGTGCAGGATCTGCTTCTCGCCATCGTAGGAGAAGTCAACGTCCTCCATGACCAGCTCGCCGCGCAGGCGCGTGTAGGTGACGGTGCCGTCGGCCTGGTGGGGGTGGCGCCACGCCCAGATTCCCGTGCGTTCCTCGGTCGGCTCGAGCGTGCCATCAGGCAGCTCGCGCGCACGCACGAGGGTCACGTAGCCCTCGTCCTCCTCGGGCTTCTGGTCGATGAGGGCGAACACGCGGCCCGCACCAGCCATACCCAGGGCGATCATGGGAACCTGCATGGACATCTGGCCGATCGTCTGCGAGAAGTTACGGACCATGCCCAGGAAGGACACGACCACGCCGACCGTGATGACATCGACGCCGACCAGGTGGATGTTCGGCGTCTGTTCCAGGATCATGACGCCGCCGACGATGGCGACCACGACGTACATGATGTTGCCGATGTTGCCCAGGGCAGGCATCAGCACGTTGCCGTAAATGTTCGCCTTCTGCGAGGAGTCGAAGAGCTTCTGGTTGAACTCCACGAACTCATCTTTGGCGTCCTGCTCGTGATTGAAGACCTGGACGACCTTCTGGCCGTCCATCATCTCTTCGATGAAGCCCTCTTCATCCGCCAGCGCAGCCTGCTGGGCCTTCATGAAGCGGCCCGACAGGCCGCCAAGCTTGCCGGTCAGGAAGGCCATGAGCGCGCCCACGAGGAGCACAACGAGGAACAGCCACACGGAGTAGTAGAGCATCGTTCCAACCAGCACGATGATGGTCAGGCCCGACTGGATGAGCGTCGGGATCGACTGGCCGATCAGCTGGCGGATCGCGTCCGTATCGTTCGTGAACGTCGACATGATCGCGCCGTGCGGGTGCGTGTCGAAGAATCGCAGGGGCAGGCGCTCCATCGAGTCGAACATGTCGTCACGCATGTGCTTGAGTGTCCCCTGCGTCACGATCGCCATGGCACGCGTGTAGATGAAGTTGCCGATGACACCGGCACTGAAGATGATGCCCATCATGACGACGAGGCGTACCAGGGTTCCTCGCACCGCGTCGAAGCCGCTCGCCAGGCCCGGGGTCACGACGTTGTCGACGATCTGCTGCATGAAGATCGAGCCGACAGCCGAGGCCACGGATGCGAGGATGATGCACACAATCGTCAGGCAGATGCGCACCGGATAGTGCCGGAAGACGTAGGCCATCAAGCGGCCGAAGGGACGCTCGATACCCTCGAGCTTGTCAGCGTCGTCGATTCGGGAGTTGCGCGTGCGTGCCATGTCAGGCCACCTCGCTTTCGCTCGCGGCGTTCTGGGAATCGTAGATCTCTCGGTACTCGCCGCCCGCTGCCATCAGCTCCTCGTGGGTGCCACGTTCCTTGATACGACCGTCGTCCAGCACGATGATCTGGTCGGCGTGGCTCACCGAGGAAAGGCGCTGGGCGATGATGATCGTCGTTGTGCCCGGGATCTCGGTCTCAAAAGCATTGCGAATCAGCGAGTCGGTCTTCGTATCCACCGCGGAAGTCGAGTCGTCCAGGATGAGGATCTTCGGTTTCTTCAGCAGCGCACGAGCGATACACAGGCGCTGCTTCTGGCCACCCGACACGTTGCTGCCGCCTCGGGAGATCACGTAGTCGTAGCCCCCGGGCAGCTGCTGGATGAACTCGTCGGCCTGCGCAAGCTTGCACGCATGCTCGATCTGCTCGTCGGTGGCCTCGGGGTTACCCCAGCGCATGTTCTCCTTGATCGTTCCAGAGAACAGAACGTTCTTCTGCAGGACGACGGAGACCGCGTCACGCAGAGCGCTCAGCTCGTAGTCGCGCACGTCGCGACCGCCGACCTTCACGGATCCCTCGGAGACGTCGTAGAGGCGGCAGATCAGCTGGATCAGCGAGGTCTTGGACGAACCGGTGCCGCCCACGACGCCGAGCGTCGATCCGGATTCGATGCGCAGATTGATGTCAGACAGGGCGTTTTCTTCGGCGCTCGCCGAATACTTGAAGGACACGTCCTCGAAGACGACGGAACCATCTGCAACGTCGGTCGCGCCGTTCTCGGGTGACGTGAGCGACGGCTCGTGGTTGAGAACCTCGGCGATACGATGCGCGGACTCTGCGGCCATCGTCGTCATGACGAAGATGAAGGCGAGCATCAGCATATGTGTCAGGATCTGGATGCCGTAGGTGATGAGGGCGGTGAGTCCGCCCTTCGTCAGCTCGGCCGCTCCCGAGTTGATGATGATGGACGCGCCGACGTAGTCGACGGCGACGATCGCTGCGAAGATGAAGAACATCATGACCGGGCTGTTGAGCGCGATGAGCTTCTCCGCGTTGGTGAAGTCCTTGCGCACGTCCTGCGAGGCGACGCGGAACTTCGTGGTCTCATGTTCTTCGGTGACGAAGGACTTCACCACGCGGATCGCGGCGACGTTCTCCTGCACGGAATTGTTCAGGGCATCGTACTTCTTGAAAATACGGCGGAAGATCGGGAAGGCGATGAGCACGATGGCTGCCAGAATGATGGCGAGCACCGGCACCATCCCGAGGAAGATGAGGGCCATCTGGACGTTGATACGCCACGCCATCACGATGGAGAAGACGATCATGAGGGGCACGCGCACAGCGATGCGGATGAGCATGCCGAAGGCGTTTTGCACGTTGGTGACGTCCGTGGTCATGCGAGTGACCAGAGAGGACGTCGAGAAGCGGTCGATGTCGGCAAACGAGAAGTCCTGCACCTTAAAGAAGAGGTCCTGGCGCAGGTTTTTCGCCAGGCCCACCGAGGCGGTCGCCGCGAAACGTGCGGAGAGGATACCGCAGGCCAGCGATGCGAAAGCCAGCCCGGTCAGGATCAGGCCCAGGCGCATGACGGGGCTCAGGGACACGCCGTCGAGCGCATCCACGAGCGAGACCATGGTGAGCGGGATCAAGCACTCGAGGACCACTTCCCCGATGATGAACAGCGGGGTCAGGATCGAGGAGGTCTTAAACTCGCGTAGCCTCCCCACCAGCGTTTGAATGGTTTTCATTCTTCTCCTCTTCGTTCCCTACGGACATCCGATAGACGAGGCCGGGGCGCGCTTTTAGCGCCCGTGCAGCCTGCAGATGGTGATAAGTGCTTTTTCGATGGCGCGCTCGGGATCCCGCGACGCGCCCTTTGTTTCGGCGTCAGCCGTGGCGATGGCACCGAAGGCCCCTGCCAGCGAGGCGTCGGACCAGCCGCGCAGCTCACGTCGGGCTCGGTCCACCTGCCAGGGCGCCATCTTCAAGGTGGATGCCGATCCACCGATCGACACCTTCGCCATGGCGCGGAACTTCATGGCCAGGGCGGTGACGAGCAGCTGCGGGGCGATGCCGGTCGCGAACGCGTGCCGGGCGAGCGTGAGCGCCTTCGCGGAGTTGCCCGTGACGGCCGCGTCGGCGACGTCGTATCCCGTGGCCTCGACGCGCCCTGACTGATAGCACCGTACGTCCTCCAAGGTGATGCGTCCGCTCACGTCGGAGAGAAGCTGCGCCAGTGCGCCAGCCATCGCTCGAGGGTCGTTACCAAGCGCGTCCACGAGGGCTTGCTGGGCCTCGGTATCCATCTGCCGACGCGCGGCCCGCACGTCGGAGGCAATGAGGGCCAGCTTGTCGCGGTCGTTTTTCAGCGGGTCGGCGGGGATCACGGGCCATTTGGCCTTGGTGATCGTGTCGATGACTTTCTTGCCCCGAGCGTTTCCACCGGGATGGGCCAGGAACATCCACACGTCGGGGGCGGGGGCCGCGCAGTAGGCGATGAGGTCGTTCGCGAGTGCATCGCTCATGGTCTCGAGGTCCCGGATGATGACCATGCGGGATTCGCCAAAGAGCGAGGGCGAGGCAATAACATCGAGCTGTCCGGCCTGGTAGGTGGCCGCGTTGATGTCGGTGCGTTCGAGGTTGGGGTCAGCCTCGTGGGCGAGGGCGCGCAGCCGGTCGAGGGCACGGTCAACGAGGAGGCCTTCGGGGCCTTTAATCAACACGATGGGTGCCAGCGTTATCTCGGCTGGGGCCGCCGGGCGCGAACCGCGTGCTGCCACGTCTTCCTGCCTTTCCGCTGTGATAGTAACTCCCTAAGTCTGCCACTCGGCGGCCCCATCTGCGTCCCTCTTTGCCCACGGTGGACAATAGTCGTGGCAGGTGTCACGACGGTTTGACGGCACCCCCACAGTGGCGTCTTACTCCTGCGCTGACGTTTCACTCTCGTCAATGAGCGGAGCTCCCCACCGCACCCACGCCCTCCACGCGAGCCATCCGCAGCAACAGCAGGCATAGATGCCCACAACGGTCGAGGCCCCGCCGGGAACGGCCACCCCGTTTCCAGGCAGGTTCGCGCACAAGCGCGCTGTTCCTGCGATCCATGCGGTCGCCAACGAGGAAACGCGGGCGCACGCCGAGGCTACTGGGATACTCAGCGGGGCGAGGAGAGCACCCGCAATCCCCGCGATCGTCGCGATGGGAACGGCGGGCTCGGCAACGACGTTAGCGATGATCCCCCACACCGGCACGGTTCCGGAGAGTGACACGACGAGGGGCGCGGTAGCGAGTTCCGCGAGAGCGGGCACGCAGACCATCTCCACGAGACGACGCAGCGTGCGCCCCGCGCGCGTATCCCCGCGAATGCGTCGGCGTGAGCGACGAATGAGCGCAGACGACGGGCCCACGACCGCGAGCGCGGCGAGCACGGAGAGGGCAAAGCCGTAGGAGCGCGATGCCCAGGGGTCGATGAGGAGCGTCGCTATGACGACGGCGCTCAGGGCGGCGATGGATTGGCCGTCGCGTCCGAGGATGAGTCCGAGGGCAGCGACGGCCGCAACGCAGGTGGAGCGTAGAACTGAGGCTTCGGGGCCGACGAGGATGAGGATTGTGCCCAGGACGAGGATGGTTGCTGTCAGGCGCATGGTTTTGCGCGGGGGGACGACGAGGGTGACGGTGGCGAGGATGATGACGATGTGGGATCCGGAGACGGCGGTGAGGTGGGTGAGGGAGGTCGTTCTCATGGCTTGGGCGAGGTCTGCGGGCATGCCTCGGTCGTCTCCGATTGCCATGCCGGGTACGAGGGCGCGGGCGTCCCTGGGCAGGGAGGAGCATGCGCGGGCGAAGGTGTCATGGGTGGAGCGCCTCCAGCTCGCCAGACCATCGGGTCGCTCGATCAGCTGGGATCGTCTGACGCGTATCGTGCCGACCGATGGCGCGTCGGCTGCGAAGGTGGCGTCCAGGCTCCCCCAGACCTCGTAGATATCGCCGCGCGCGCCGCTGTCCCACCCGGGAGCGTTCACGAGCGCGGTCGCATGGGCGGGTATCCATTCCTTCCCCGCTGCGACGGCCTCGATTCGCGCTCGGGCGTGTCGCGTGGTGGAGAAGCCGGACGAGGCCGGGGCTGGGTCGGTTTGCAGGCGTACGCGCGCGTGGATCGGTCCGGAGTCGCGGCGGGTGGGGTCCCCGTCGTATTGCTTGCGCGCGACGGACCCAACCGCGAGCGCGCAGGCCACGCATGCGAGGAGCAGTGCGAGGCCGAGGCGGATTGATGCGGGTGGGGTGAGGGCGTGGCGGGGGGCGCTTCGGCCTCGTCGTGAGCACGCGTAGGCGGCGGCGCAGGCGAGGGCGAGGAGGGCGCACGCGCCGATGCTCTCCCAGGGCGCGCGGTGTCCCGTCGCCCACCAGGTGGCACCCCAGGTGGCGGCGGCTGCGGGTGCGAGGCGCAGGTCGATCATGCGGGGAGCGCATTGTGAGTCGCTCATGCGCACACCCCGGGTCGTATCTTCTCGATGAGTGAGGGGCCGATGCCGGGGACGTCGTCGAGCTCGTCGACGGATGTCAGGCGTGGGTGCGTGGATCGGTAGGTGACGATGCGCTTGGCGAGTGCGGGTCCGATGCCGGGTAGCGTCTGAAGGTCTGTCTCGGTCGCTGTGGTGAGGCGGACGCAAGCTCCCGCGGACGTGTCCCCTTCGGGCGACGAGGGCGGCGGTGACTCCCCTGCGACGCCAACCCGAATCTGCTCACCATCGACCAGGATGCGTGCGAGGTTGATCGACTCCAGGTCGGCCTCGGGCAGAGCTCCTCCCGCTGCGGTGATGGCGTCGATGACGCGGGAGGAGGCGGGAAGGGTGAGGACTCCGGGAGAGGCAACCGCTCCGGAGACGTAGACGACAACGTCTGTGGCATGCTCCCCCACTGATGCGGAGGGGGGTGCGGACCCGGCTGGGGGCGCAGTAACTGCCGTGGCCCCACTTTCCTGTCGCTCTGAAGAGGATTCAGCGAAGCTGTCGGCACGTTCTTGCGTGGCCGCGTGCCTCCATACGCCCACAGCTGCGATGAGTACGACCACGACGACGAGGGCGGCGACGCTCACCCCGCCGGGGAGGAAGCGGACGACGCTCGGTTCGGCAGGTTCGTCGTCCTCAGTCAGGGCACTGTCGTATACGGCTTTTGTCAGCGCCGCCATGCGCCGACGAGCCAACCAGCGTGACACGTTCATGCATACACGCTAGCCCCCAGGGATGAGGGGAGAGCACACGAACAACGACCCCTGTGGATAACCGCTCGGCACGCCCAGGGGTTGTGGATGAATCCCACACTCACCCCGCCCGTGAATAACTCGCTTGGGACTGCAGTCCCAAGGGATACTGTTCCGGTAACGTCGAAGTACAGTGGCGCACCGCGCCCAGAGCCGAAAGACCACACCATGAGCAAGAACATCGAGGATCTGAAGGCGTAGCTCGCCGCAGCGGAGGCCGCGGCGAAGGCCGCCGAGGCTGAGGCCGCTCGTCAAAAGGAAATGGAGCGGCTGCGCCGCCAGGTTGAGAAGCAGCAGGAGAAGGAGGAGGCCGCCCACCAGCGCGCCGCCGAACGCCGCACCCGCCAGGTCGAAAACGTCCTCGGGTCCGTCCTGCGTACCGCCGGCCGCGAGATCACGCGCTCCTTCTTCGGCACGCGCAAGCGCTGACACCCACGATGTCGGCACAAGGCCGGGGCGCGGGACTCCTTGCGGGAGACCACGCCCCGGCCTTGTCTCACAGTGCGACCACTACACCAAGAAACGGCAAAGTGGAGTAGACTGCATCGCAATTAATCAATTTCTCGTGGGAGACCCTGATGCGTATCGGATTCATCGGAACGGGAGCCATGGCCCAGGCCATCGCTCGCGGTGCCGTCGCGTCCGGCGTCGATCCTGCGACACTGGTCTTCTCCAACCGCACGGCCGCAAAGGCCTGCGATTTCGCCGACGAGCTCGGCGCGACCGCCGCGTCCTCGAACGCATCCCTGGCCCGCCAGGCCGACATCATCATCCTGGCCGTCAAGCCCAAGGACCAGCGCGCGGTCGTCAAGGAGATCTCCCCCATCGTGGTCCCCCGACCCGACGTCTGCGTCGTCTCCCTGGCAGCAGGACGCACCCTCGACCAGATCACCACTGACTTCGGCGCGGGCATCCCGCTCGTGCGCGTCATGCCGAACGTCGCGGCCACCGTCGGGCAGTCCATGACCGCCCTGACGGCCACGCGCGCCACCGACGCGCAGGTCGACGCCGTTCGATCCCTCATGGATTCGGTCGGCCGCACCATCCTCATCGACGAGGACTATTTCCCCGTGTTCCAGGCCCTGGCCTCGTGCTCTCCGGCCTGGTATTTCCAGATTGTTGATTCTT
>CALISI010000015.1 GCA_938041695.1 uncultured Actinomyces sp. | reverse complement strand
AACGCCGACGAGTCCGAGCCGGGCACCTGCAAGGACATCCCGCTCATCATGGGCAACCCGCACGTCCTCATCGAAGGCATCGCGATTACGTCGCGCGCGATCGGCTGCGACCACGCGTTCGTCTACCTGCGCGGCGAGGTCACCCACGTGTACCGCCGCCTGCTGCAGGCCGTGCGCGAGGCGACCGAATCCGGCGTGCTCGGTGATCTGCGCATTACCGCCCACGCCGGCGCTGGCGCCTACATCTGCGGTGAGGAGACGGCCCTGCTGGACTCCCTCGAGGGTCGCCGAGGCCACCCGCGCCTCAAGCCCCCGTTCCCCGCGGTCGCCGGCCTGTACGCCCGTCCCACGGTCGTCAACAACGTGGAGACCATCTCTCAGGTGGCGGGCATCTTCCGCAACTGCCCCGAATGGTTCGCGTCCATGGGCACCGAAAAGTCCAAGGGCCACGGCATCTTCTCGGTGTCGGGTCACGTGAACAACCCCGGCCAGTTCGAGGCCCCCTTCGGCATCACGATGCGTGAGCTCATCGAGATGGCGGGCGGCATCCGCGACGGTCACACGCTCAAGTTCTGGACCCCCGGCGGCTCCTCCACCCCGATCTTCACCGAAGACGAGCTGGACACGCCCCTCGACTACGAGTCGGTGGGCGCGGCCGGTTCGATGCTGGGTACGCGTGCCCTCCAGGTGTTCGACGAGACGGTTTCTGTCGTCCGCGTCATCACCCGCTGGTCCGAGTTCTACCAGCACGAGTCCTGCGGAAAGTGCACGCCGTGTCGCGAAGGCACCTACTGGATGAAGCAAATCATGCTGCGCCTCGAGCGAGGCGAGGGCCGCCCCGGCGACGTCGACCTGCTCGACGAGATCGCACACAACATTGCGGGCCGCAGCTTCTGCCCGCTGGGCGACGCCGCAGCAACCCCGATCATGTCGGGCATCAAGCGCTTCCGCGACGAGTTCGAGGCCGGCCTGACCACGCCCGCCCGCGAGCTTTTCCCCTACGAGGCGTCCGCTAACTACGCGCGAGGAGGTGGCCGATGAGCGACGCACCCAACATGATCGACGTCACCATCGACGACGTTCAGGTTTCTGTTCCCCAGGGCACGCTCGTTATCCGCGCGGCCGAGCAGGCCGGCATCCGGATCCCGCGTTTCTGCGATCACCCGCTGCTGGCTCCCGTGGCCGCATGCCGCCAGTGCCTCGTGGAGGTCGGCATGCCCGACCGCAACACGGGCGAGCTGCGCTTCATGCCCAAGCCCCAGCCCTCGTGTGCGCAGACCGTCACCCCGGGCATGGTCGTCAAGACCCAGCACACCTCCGAAGTGGTGGACCGCGCCCAGCGCGGCGTGATGGAGTTCCTGCTCATCAACCACCCGCTGGACTGCCCGGTCTGCGACAAGGGCGGCGAGTGCCCCCTGCAGAACCAGGCGCTCACCGAGGGGCGCGGTAAGTCCCGCTTCACGGACGCCAAGCGCACCTTCAAGAAGCCTCTGCGCCTGACCTCGCAGATCCTGCTGGATCGCGAGCGTTGCATCCTGTGCCAGCGCTGCGTGCGCTTCGGCAAGGAGATTTCGGGCGACGTGTTCATGGACCTGCAGGGTCGTGGCGGCGGCACCGCCCCCACGGAGCACCACTACTTCATGGGCGAGCAGGTCGGCGGCTTTGACACGACCACGCTCGATTTCTTCGATCCCAAGGCCAAGGAGGCCGCGACCTCGTCCCTGTCGTCGCCGTTCGGCACGGATGCGATCGTCGGTTCGCTCAACGAGGGCGAGCTTTCCGTCGCCGAGCGCGACGTGTCGGGCCGCGCCTTCGCGTCCTACTTCTCGGGCAACATCATTCAGATCTGCCCGGTCGGCGCCCTGACCGCCGCGTCCTACCGCTTCCGCGCGCGTCCCTTCGACCTCGTGTCGACGGCCTCCGTGACCGAGCACGACGCGTCGGGCTCCGCGATCCGCCAGGACGTGCGCCGCGGCGAGGTCGTGCGTCGCATGAGCGGCAACGACCCCGAGGTCAACGAAGAGTGGATCACCGATAAGGACCGCTTCGCCTTCGAATGGGACAAGGTCGATCGCCTGACCTACCCGCTCGTGCGCGAGGACGGCAAGCTCGTTCCCACCTCCTGGTCCGACGCGCTGGACCGCGTCCGCGAGGGCCTGGAGCAGGCGGGTTCGTCCGTGGGCTTCCTGCCCGGCGGCCACCTCACCTTCGAGGACGCCTGGGCCTGGTCGAAGTTCGCGCGCACCGTCGTCGGATCCGACTCGATCGACTTCCGTTCGCGTCGCGCCAGCGAGGAAGAGCGTTCGTTCCTGGCTTCCTACGTGGCGGGCTCCGGCCTCGACGTCACGTACTCCGACCTGGAGAGCGCCGGGCAGGTGCTGCTGGTCGCCCTCGAGCCCGAGGACGAGTGCGGCGCGATGTTCCTGCGCCTGCGCAAGGGAGTGCGTAAGTCGGGCCTGAAGGTCACCACGGTCGCGCCCTTCACCTCCAACGGTTCGCGCAAGATGAACGCCCAGGTCCTGCACGCCGCCCCCGGCTCCGAGCCCGGCGTTCTCGACGCGATCGCCGCTGGCGGCGCCTACGCGGACCTCGCGCAGGCCCTCTCCGGTGGCATCGTCCTCGTGGGCGAGCGCGCCGCGCAGACCCCCGGCCTGCTCTCCGCAGTCGTCGCTCTGGCCGAGCGCACGGGCGCCCGCCTCGCGTGGGTCCCGCGTCGCGCCGGCGACCGCGCCGCCGTCGAGGCCGGACTCCTCCCGGGTCTGCTTCCCTTCGGCCGCGGCATCGACGAGGCCGGGGCACAGTCCCTCGGTTGGGGCGAGCTTCCCGAGCGCGGCCTCGACGCCGAGCAGATGATCGAGGCCGCCGCCTCCGGTGAGCTTGCGGCTCTCGTCGTCGGCGGCGTCGACGTGCGCGACTTCGACGAGCCCGCCGCCGTGCGCGAAGCCCTCAACGAGGTTCCCTTCCTCGTGTCGCTCGAGGTTCGCGCCTCGGAGATCACCGAGCGCGCGGACGTCGTCCTGCCGGTCGCCCCCGCGGTCGAGAAGAACGGCACCTACATCAACTGGGAAGGCCGCCTGCGTCCCTTCGGCCAGGCCCGCTCGGCAACGTCCCTCACGGACCGCGACGTGCTCGTGCGCCTCACCGAAGAGTTCGACCTCGACCTGGGCATCACCGCCCTGGCCGACCTGTACGAGGAAGTCAACCCCCTCATGGAGTGGGATGGCGCTCCGCAGGCCTTCGCTCCGGTGTCGCCCGAGGCCCCCGTCGCCGCCGGCACGGGCGAGGTCGTTCTGGCCTCCCACAAACCGATGATCGACGCCGGTCGCCTCCAGGATGGCGCCCCGTGGCTGGCCGGTTCGGCCCGTCGCCCCGTCCTCCTGGCCTCGGCCGCCACGCTCGCCGCCGCGGGTATCGCCCCCGGCGCGGACGCGACGCTTGAGACCGAGCGCGGCACGATCACCCTCCCGGCCGCCATCGCGGACCTGCCCGACTCCGTCGCGTGGGTGCCCGAGTGCTCGACCGGCTCCGTTATTTACGAAAACCTCGGCGGTGCCGGCACCGTCGCGACCCTGCGCGCCACGCAGGAGGTGGCACGATGACACTCGCACCCTTCGCAGTCCCGGAATACACCGCTGCGGACTTTAGCCAGGAAACCTGGTGGCTCAGCCTCATCAAGGCCGTGTTCATCATCGTCTTCCTGATCGCCAACGTGCTCCTCGCCCTGTGGGTCGAGCGCCGAGGACTGGGCCGCATGCAGACGCGTCCCGGCCCGAACGTCGCGGGCCCCCTCGGCCTGTTCCAGGCGTTCGCCGACGCGGGCAAGCTCCTCTTCAAGGAGGACATGTGGACCCGCCGGGCCGAGCGTTTCCTGTACTTCCTGGCCCCCGCCATCGCGGCTTTCGCGGCGTTCAGCGTCTACGCGGTCATCCCGATGGGCCCGAACGTGAAGATCGGCAACATCTCCACGCCGCTGCAGCTCGCCGACATGCCCGTCGCCTCCCTGTACATCCTGGCGATCGCCTCGCTGGGCCTGTACGGCATCGTCCTGGGTGGCTGGTCGACCCGCTCGACCCTGCCCCTGTACGGCGCCGTGCGTTCCTCCGCGCAGGTCATCTCCTACGAGCTGGCCATGGGCCTGTCCCTCGTGAGCGTGTTCCTCATGTCGGGCTCCATGTCCACCTCGCAGATCGTGGCCGCCCAGGGACAGTTCTGGTGGGCATTCACCCTGTTCCCCGCGTTCGTCATCTACTGCATCAGCGCCACCGGTGAAGTCAACCGCCTGCCCTTCGACCTCCCCGAGGCCGAGGGCGAGATCGTCGCAGGCCACATGACCGAGTACTCGTCGATGAAGTTCGGCTGGTACTACCTGTCCGAGTACGTCAACATGCTCAACGTTTCGGCCGTGGCCACCACGATGTTCTTCGGCGGCTGGCACGCCCCGTGGCCGCTGTCCCACGTCGAGTTCCTCAACTCCGGCTGGTGGGGCCTGCTGTGGTTCTTCCTGAAGATCTGGTTCTTCATGTTCCTGCTGATCTGGACGCGTGCCACGCTGCTGCGCTTCCGCTACGACCAGTTCATGAACCTCGGCTGGAAGCGCCTCATGCCCATCGCCCTGGGCTGGCTCGTGCTCGTCGCCCTCGTGCGCGGCATCACCCAGTTCGTGGCGCTGCCCAACCACATCCTCTTCGGAGGCGTGGGCGTCATCTTCGTGATCGCCCTGGGCATCATCTGGCTGACCGACAAGCCCGAGCCTGAGGAAATCCCCGCATCCGAGCGCGAATACACCGGCTTCGAGGACGGCTTCCCCGTCCCGCCGCTGCCCGGACAGACCCCCGTCGCCTCGCCGCGCGGCCTCGCCACCATCGAGGGCGAACTGGCCCCGGCCTCGGCACTCGACAGCCCGAAGGAGTCCACCGATGAGTGAGAAGACCACCGACGAGGAAATGCTCTTCGAGCATGACCCCAAGGGTGCGTTCGCCCAGTTCGTCGCGCCTATGGCCGGCTACGGAGTCACCATGGCTTCCTTCTTCCGGCCCACCGTCACCGAGCAGTACCCGCGCGAACCCGCGCGCGTCATGCCCCGCTTCCACGGACGTCACCAGCTCAACCGCTACGCCGACGGCCTGGAAAAGTGCGTCGGCTGCGAGCTGTGCGCCTGGGCGTGCCCCGCTGACGCGATCTTCGTCGAGGCCGCATCCAACACGCCCGAGGAGCAGTACTCGGCGGGCGAGCGCTACGGCCGCGTCTACCAGATCAACTACCTGCGCTGCATCTTCTGCGGCATGTGCATCGAGGCGTGCCCCACGCGCGCCCTGACGATGACGAACGACTTCGAAATCGCCAAGTACACCCGCGAGGACGACATCTACGAGAAGGAAGACCTCCTGGTCCCGCTCTCCGATGGCATGCTCGCAGCGCCCCACCCCATGGTCGAGGGTAAGAACGACATCGACTACTACCGCGGGGAAGTCACCGGCCCCACCGCCGCCCAGGTCGACTGGGTCGCGAGCCGCCGCCCTGACGACCCCTCCCTCAAGACGGTACGAGTCGCCGAGGAGGCACACTGATGAACCTGTCCAACGGTTGGCCCATGATGGGGTCAACGGGGGAGATCATCCTCTTCGCATGCACGGCCATCGTCATGGTCGCCTGCGCTCTGGGTGTCCTCTTCTTTAAGAAGGCCGCACACTCGGTCATCTGCATGGTCGGCGTCATGCTCGGCCTGGCCGTCCTGTACATCGCGAATAGCGCGCCCTTCCTGGGCGTCGCGCAGATCGTCGTGTACACCGGCGCGATCATGATGCTCTTCCTCTTCGTCATCATGCTGATCGGCATCGGCACCTCCGACGACTACGCCCGCCAGAGCCGCGGCGCGATCGTCTCGGCTGTGCTCGGTGGCCTCGGACTGATCGTCATCGTTGCGACCGCGATCCTGAAGTCCGTTCCCACGCCGCACAAAGCCGACGAGGTCGACCCCTACTCCAACCAGCCGATCACCGACCTGGCGATCACGCTGTTCCAGGAGCACTGGCTGAGCATGGAGCTCGCCGGCGCGCTGCTGATCACGGCCGCCGTCGGTGCGATGCTGCTGACCCACTCGGATCGCCTCGCCCCGAAGGCCGATCAGTTCGAGACGGCGCGCAATAAGATGCGTGCCTTCGCTGAGAAGGGTTCGCGCATCGGCCAGCTGCCCGCCCCCGGTGTCTACGCCCAGTCGAACGCGGCCGACGTGCCCGCTATCTCGGGCGAGACCCTGAGCCCGCTCGAAGAGTCGGTGCCCCGCGTCCTGCGCGTGCGCGGCCTGACGCGCACGATCGGCGAGGTCGCCCCCGAGGTCTCCGAGCAGCTCGCGCTCGCTCGCACTGAGACCGCGGCGACCGACTCTCTCGACGAGTCGCCCTACACCATCGGGCGCACGCCCGACGTCCCGCGCTCCGGCTCCTTCGGGATGCCCGGCGCCGCCGCGCCCACCGGACTGGCCCAGCCTCGGGCCCGCAAGGCGCGCACCACCACCCCCATTGAGAAGAAGGAGGAGAGCAAGTGAGCCTCGCCTGGTACCTCATCCTTGCGGGTGTGCTGTTCGCCATCGGTGCGACCACGGTCCTCGTGCGCCGCAGCGCGGTCATCGCGCTCATGGGCGTCGAAATGATGCTCAACGCCGCGAACCTCGTCCTCGTGACGTTTGCGCGCATTAACTCCAACGTTGACGGCGAGATCATGGCGTTCTTCGTCATGGTCGTCGCGGCCGCCGAAGTCGTCGTCGGCCTGTCGATCATCGTGTCCATCTATCGTTCCCGCTCGACCACGAGCATGGACGATCTCAACCTGCTGAAGAACTGAGGGAGGACGTAACTCATGACCACCTTCATTTCCACACAGGCTACCGGCGTCTACGATACGGTCGCCGCCACCGGAGTTGCCGCCTACGCGTGGCTGCTCATCCTCATCCCGCTGGCCAGCGCGGGCCTGCTCCTGGCGCTGGGCCGCGTCTCGGACAAGTGGGGCCACCTGCTGGCCACCCTCGCCTCCTGGTCGACCTTCGCGGTCGGCGCGGCGATCGCCGCCCAGATGTGGAATGCCCCCGTGGACGCGCGCCGCTTCGGCGAGACGCTGTTCACCTGGATCCCCGCCGGTGACTTCACCGTCGACTTCGGTCTCCTCGTGGACCCGCTGTCGATCACCTTCGTCATCCTGGTGACCTTCGTCGGTTCGCTCATCCACGTGTACGCGATTGCCTACATGGAGCACGACGAGGCTCGCCGCCGTTTCTTCGCCTACCTGAACTTCTTCATCGCGGCGATGCTGACCCTGGTCCTCGCGGACTCCTACGCCGGCCTCTTCGCCGGCTGGGAAGGCGTGGGCCTGGCGTCCTACCTGCTGATCGGCTTCTGGAACCACGTCCCCGCGAACGCGGTGGCCGCCAAGAAGGCGTTCGTCATGAACCGTGTCGGCGACATGGGCATGCTGATCGCCATGATGGCGATGGTCGCCTCCTTCCACTCGGTGTCCTTCTCCGTGGTCTCCTCCCAGGTCGCTTCCATCCCCACGGCGTCGGCGACCGTCATCGGTATCTTCCTGCTGGTGGCCGCCTGTGGTAAGTCCGCGCAGTTCCCGCTGCAGGCGTGGCTGGGTGACGCCATGGCCGGCCCGACCCCCGTCTCCGCGCTCATTCACGCGGCCACGATGGTCACCGCCGGCGTCTACCTGATCATCCGTTCCGGCGACGTCTTCGTCGCGGCGCCCGTCGCCGCCACCGCGGTCGCCATCATCGGTGCGATCACGCTCCTCTTCGGCGCGATCGTCGGTTGCGCGAAGGACGACATGAAGAAGGTCCTCGCCGCCTCCACCATGAGCCAGATCGGCTACATGATGCTGGGCGCGGGCCTGGGTCCCATCGGCTGGGCGTTCTCGATCTTCCACCTCTTCACCCACGGCTTCTTCAAGGCCCTCATGTTCCTCGGCGCCGGTTCCGTCATGCACGGCATGGGCGACCAGGTGAACATGCGTCGCTTCGGCGCCCTGCGCGGCGCCATGAAGGTCACGTGGCTGACGTTCATGATGGGCTGGCTCGCCATCCTCGGCGTTCCGCCATTCTCCGGCTACTGGTCGAAGGACAAGATCATCGAGGCCGCTTTCAGCGCCGACAGCTTCGGCGGCACCACGGCCCTGTGGGCCGGTTGGGTCTACGGCCCTGTCGCACTGGTTGGCGCGGGCGTGACCGCGTTCTACATGTCGCGCCTCTTCTTCATGACCTTCCACGGCAAGGCTCGGTGGACCACCGAGGCCGAGGGCGCGCCCGTGCACCCGCACGAGTCCGGTGCCCTCATGACGATCCCCATGATCATCCTCGCCATCGGTGCGGTCGTCCTCGGCGGTGCCCTGTCCGTGGGGAACACGTTCACCGAGTGGCTGGTCCCCTCGATCGGCCACGTCATGCACGGCGAGCCCGTCCTCAACGAGTACGTCATTCAGGGAGCCACCCTCGCCCTCGTCATCCTCGGCGCGGTTATCGCGTGGATGAAGTACGGACGCGACGAGGTTCCCACCTCCGTCCCCGCAGGCAACGCCCTGACCGAGGCCGCACGCCGCGACCTCTACCAGGACACCGTCAACGAGACCCTGTTCATGATGCCCGCCAAGGGCCTCGTCACCGTCGCGACCGTCGGCGATGCGAGTGCCATCGACGGTGCGCTCAATGGCCTCGGCACTGGCTCGCAGCTGCTCGGACGCATCGTCGGCATCACCCAGAACGGCCTCGTGCGCACGTACGCCGCCTACATCCTGGGTGGCGTCATCCTCGCCCTGGCCATCGTCCTCGGATTCAGGCTGTAAGGGGTACACGACAATGGAAAGTGCAATGGTTGCTGCTAACTTCCCGTGGCTGTCCGTCCTCGTGGCCGTTCCGGCTGCGGGCGCGGCCCTCCTCGGCTTCGTCCCGCCCCTGAGGCGCGCCGCCGGGCGCGTCATCGCCCTGGTGATCGCACTCGTCGAGCTCGCGCTCGGCGTGTACGTCGCCGCCTCCGTGTTCGACTGGTCCGCCCCGGCCTCGTACCAGGTGTACGAGTCCCACCTGTGGATCCCCCAGATCGGCATCACCTGGTCGCTCGGCGTCACCTCCCTGGGCCTCGTCATGATCCTGCTGGCGCTCGGCCTCGTGCCGCTCGTGCTCATCGCGGGCTGGGACGAGGACGAGGCTGCGGACCGCGGCGCCTACCCGGCGCTGGTCCTGGCCCTCGAGGCGTTCATGGTCGTCATCTTCGCGGCCTACGACCTGACGGTCTTCTACTTCGCCTTCGAGGCGATGCTCGTGCCGCTGTACCTCATGATCGGACGCTACGGCGTCGGTGACGAGGCGGCCCGCCACAAGGCCGCCATGAAGTTCCTGCTGTACTCGCTGTTCGGCGGACTCGTGATGCTCGGTGGCATCCTCTACCTGTGGGCGATGGGCTCGCAGGCAGCGCAGGACGTGTCGACGTTCTTCCGCATCGATACGCTCGCCCAGATCCTGCCGAGCGCCCCGCTGGTCATCCAGATGATCATCTTCGTCACTTTCATGGTTGCGTTCGCGATCAAGGCCCCCATGGTCCCGGTGCACACGTGGCTGCCCGACACGGCCGCCGTCGCCCGCCCCGGCACCTCGGTGCTGCTGGTCGGCGTCCTGGACAAGATCGGCACCTTCGGCATGATCACCCTGTGCCTGCAGCTCACCCCCGGCGCGGCCGTGTCCGCCAAGTGGGTCATGTGCATCCTCGCCGTCATCTCCATCCTGTGGGGTGGCCTGTCGGCGAACGGCCAGAACGACATCATGCGCCTCGTGTCCTACACGTCGGTGTCGCACTTCGGCTTCATGGTCCTGGGTATTTTCATCGGCTCGCAGATCGCGCTCGTCGGCGCCATGTTCTACATGGTTGCCCACGGTGTGTCGATCGCTGCGATGTTCCTGCTCTCCGGCTGGCTCTCGCGCCGCGGTGGCACGCAGGACATGCGCGAGTACGTGGGCATGCAGCGCGTGACCCCGGTGCTCGCGGGCCTGTGGCTCCTGAGCGGCCTCGCCTCCATCGCGCTGCCCGGCCTGTCCGGCTTCGTCCCCGAGTACCTCGTGCTCATGGGCACCTGGTCGGTGAACAGCGCGCTGGCTCTCTTCGCGGTCCTCGGCGTCGTCATCGCTGCCATGTACGTGCTCATGCCCTACCAGCGCGTCTTCACCGGCGCGCCCGGCAAGGGCAAGGAGGACCTGGCGGACCTGGGGATGCGCGAGCGCGGCGTCATGGTGCCGCTCGTGGCCGCGATGCTGATCCTTGGTATTTGGTCGGCGCCCCTCGTGAGCGCCCTGACCCCGGTTGCTTCAGACCTCGACCTGACCAACTCGCAGGTCCCGGCCGCCGTTGAAGGGAGCGCACAGTGAACGTTCTACCCATGGCTAACTTCCAAGCCCCCGAGGTTCCGTGGCTGAGCCTCGCGCCGATTCTCATCGTGCTGGGCGGCGCGGTCCTCGGCATCCTCGTCGAGGCCTTCGCCCCGGCCAAGGCTCGCCGTCCCATCGTGATCGGCCTGTCGATCCTGGCCGCCGCCGGTGCCTGCGTCATGCTCGCGCTGCGTTGGGCTCCCGTCGTGGCCGCCCCGGCCTCGCTGGGGGAGTACATTGAGGACCCGCTGACGATCGGCGCCCAGTCGGTGCTCGTCATCATCGGCTTCCTTGCCGTCCTGGTGATGGCCGACCGCACGACCGTCGGTGACGGCGCGTTCGCCGGTCAGCCCTCGGATCGCCCGGACTCTGCTGCCGAGGAACTGTCGGAGCGCAAGGGCTACCAGCGTTCCGAGATGTTCCCGCTGACGCTGTTCTCGCTGGGCGGCATGATGATCTTCCCCGCGGCGGACAACTTCGTGACGCTCTTCGTGGCCCTTGAGGTCATGTCGCTGCCCCTGTACATCATGGCCGCGACCGCGCGTCGTCGCCGTCAGCTGTCCTACGAGGCGGCTCTCAAGTACTTCGTGCTGGGTGCTTTCTCCTCGGGCTTCATGCTGATGGGCTCGGCGTTCCTCTTCGGTTTCTCCAACTCGCTGCGCATCTCGGAGCTGGGGCAGGCCATCTCGACGAACACGAGCATGGACTGGATGGTCCTCGTCGGCGTGTTCTGCGTGATGGTTGGCCTGCTGTTCAAGGTGGGTGCCGCGCCCTTCCACGCGTGGACGCCCGACGTCTACACGGGCGCCCCGACCCCGGTGACGGGCTTCATGGCCGCGGCCGTGAAGATCGCTGCCTTCGCCGCGATGGCCCGCTTCTACCAGGCTGTGGCCGCCTACCTGCAGTGGGACTACCTGTACGTCTTCGCGGCGATCGCGGTCCTGACGATCGTTGTCGGTACCTTCGCCGGCCTCGTGCAGGACGACGTCAAGCGCATGCTGGCCTACTCGTCGATCGCTCACGCGGGCTTCATCCTGATGGGTATCCTCGCGATCCAGAAGGGCGGCACGGGCCATGTGTTGTTCTACACGCTCGGTTACGGCCTGGCGACGGTCGGCGCCTTCGCGGTGGTCTCGCTGGTGCGCGGCCGCGATGCGGATGGCAACGTCCTGGGCGAGGCGACGAGCCTGCGCAAGTGGGCGGGCATTGGGCGCACCAACCCGTGGATTGCGGGTGCGATGCTGGTCTTCCTGCTCTCGTTTGCGGGCATCCCGCTGACGGGCGGTTTCGTTGGTAAGTTCGTGATTTTCTCCGACGCAATCAAGGGCGGCATCGGCTGGCTCGCGATCGTGGGCCTCGTGGCCTCGGCGATCACTGCGTTCTACTACTTCCGCCTCGTGCGCCTGATGTTCTTCACCGACCCCGGTGAGGAGTCCGTCGTGGTGAAGTCGGAGGGCCTGTCCGCTCTGGCGATCATCGTGTGCGCGCTCGGAACGATCGCGCTGGGCGTCTTCCCCGGTCCCGTGTTGAGTCTGCTCGAAAAGATCGTCATACTGATCCCGTGAGTGCTCAAACACCCGATCTTCATGTTCCCGACCTCGAGTCCCGTATTACCCCGGGGCTCGAGGTCGTCGAGCGTCGTCTCCTCGACGCCGTGTCGTCCTCCCGTGATCTGACGGATGAGCTGACGCGCCACCTCGCGGTCGCGGGCGGCAAGCGGATGCGTCCGCTGCTGACCCTCGTGTGCGCGCAGCTGGGCGATCCTGAGCGGGCGTTGGACGACCAGGTCATCACGGCTGCGACGGCCGTCGAACTGACGCATCTGGCGTCCCTGTATCACGATGACGTCATGGATTCGGCTCCCACTCGTCGCGGTGTGCCCTCGGCGCAGCACCTGTGGGGGAATAACCGCGCGATCCTGGCGGGCGACATCTTGTTTGCCCGCGCGTCGCTCTTGGTGGCGTCGCTGGGCCCGGAGATGGTAGCTCACCACGCGCGCACGTTCGAGCGCCTGTGCGAGGGTCAGCTGAACGAGACCTTCGGTCCGACGGATGGTGCGGATCGCGTCGATTTCTACATTCAGGTCTTGGCGGATAAGACGGGTTCGCTCGTGTCGACCGCCGCGTCCTTCGGCGCGCTCCTGTCCGGCGCTGGCCAGCTGGTGGCTGACGTTGTGAGCGATTTCGGCGAGAAGGTGGGTGTCGCCTTCCAGATCGCCGACGACGTGTTGGATTTGGCGTCGTCGGGCGAGCAGTCGGGTAAGACGCCCGGCACGGATCTGCGCGAGGGCGTGGATACGCTGCCCGTTCTCCTGCTGCGTCGCCGTGAGGCGGCCGGAACGATCGACGAGGCCGGCGCGCGCATCCTGCGCGAGCTGACGGGGGATCTGTCGTCGGACGAGGCCCTGGCGTCGGTGGTTGAGCAGCTGCGTAGTCACGACGTGCTCGAGGAGACGCGTCAGCTGGCGCGCACGTGGGCCGATGAGGCGGTCGCCGCGCTGGCGCCGCTGCCTAAGGGCGAGGCGAGGACCGCGCTGGAGGCGTTTGCGAACCTGATGGTGGATCGCCTGGTCTGATCAGCGTTGATGAGCCGGGGCCGGCTGCGCATGAGAGCGCGGCTGGCCCCGGCCTCGTCGTATGCGCGGACGCACCTTGAGGTGTGTGAGGGATCTCAGCTAAGGTTGCCCTTGGCTTCGGGGCGCTAAACTGAGACCCCAGGTGCGTGCATTCGCGCGCGGTCATAGAAGGAGAATTCGGTTGGCACCGCTCAACGTCGCCGTTATTGGCGCTGGTCCCGCTGGTATTTACGCGTCGGACATCCTGTCCAAGTCGGGGCTCGAGGTGAATATCGACCTGTTTGAGCGTCTTCCCGCGCCTTACGGTCTCGTGCGTTACGGCGTCGCGCCGGATCACCCGCGCATTAAGCAGATCATCGTTGCGCTGTACAAGATCCTCCAGCGTGGCGACATTCGTCTGCTCGGCAACGTTGAGGTGGGCCGCGACGTGATGATCGACGACCTGCGCGACCACTACGACGCGATCATCATTGCGACGGGCGCGGACCGCGATCACCCGCTGGACATCCCGGGCGTGGACCTGCCCGAGTCCTACGGTGCGGCCGACTTTGTGTCCTGGTACGACGGCAACCCGGATTACCCGCGCTCGTGGCCGCTGAAGGCCCGCGAGGTCGCGGTCCTGGGCGTGGGCAACGTGGCGCTGGACGTCTCCCGCGTGCTGGCCAAGCACGCGGAGGACATGCTTAAGACCGAGGTGCCGGCCAACGTGGCCGAGGCCCTGGCTGAGAACCCGATTACCGACGTGCACGTGTTTGGTCGCCGCGGCCCCGCGCAGGTGAAGTTCACGCCGTTGGAGCTGCGCGAGCTGGGTAAGGTGCCGGACGTCGACGTCATCGTCTCGGAAGAGGATTTCGACTTTGACGAGGGCTCGGAGGAGGCGCTGCGCGCGTCGAACCAGCAGCGTCAGGTCGTCAAGACGCTGACGAGCTACGCGATGGCGGATCCGGAAGAGCACACGGCCTCGCGTCGGATCCACATTCACCTGTTCCAGGCCCCGGTCGAGATCGTCGCTGACGAGAACGGCCACGTGAAGGCTCTGCGCACCGAGCGCACGGCGCTCAACGGCGACGGCAGCGTGTCGGGCACGGGCGTCATCACGACGTGGCCCGTGCAGGCGGTGTACCGCGCGGTGGGCTACTATTCGTCGCCGATCCCGGGCCTGCCCTTCGACAAGCGTGCCGGCGTTGTGCCGAACGTGGAGGGTCGCGTCATCGAGGGTGAGACCACGAAGGACGAGTCCGCCCCGGTCATCCCGGGCGTGTACGCGACCGGGTGGATCAAGCGCGGCCCTGTCGGCCTCATCGGTTCGACGAAGTCGGACGCCCAGCAGACGATCTCCCACCTCGTGGAGGATGCGGGCGCGGGCCGTCTGCACGCGAACACCTCCGAGGTCGGGCACGAGGCCATGGTGGCGCTTCTGGAGTCCCGTGGCGTCGAGTTCACGACCTGGCAGGGTTGGGAGCTCCTGGATGCGTACGAGCAGGCTCTGGGCGAGGCTTACGGTGAGCTTCCGGGCGGCCGTGGCACGCGCGAGCGCGTCAAGGTTGTCTCGCGTCGCGCGATGACGGATATTTCGCGCGGCGCGCAGGTGGACCCCAAGACCGTGGACCACATCGGCGAGATGGGCGAGATGGGCGTGCCCACCGCCCCCGAGCGCTTCGACGACTACACGGGTCCGGGGCGTCGTAACTGACGCGCCTCTGACGTGAACGAGGCCGTGGCCGGGTTTTCCGGTCGCGGCCTCGCCTTGCGTGTGGGAACGAGGCTGTGGCGAGCCGCGTCGCGTTCGGTGCCTGCTGACCGTCGGGGGTTGTTCCTCAATGAGGATTCGGCTGGTTCCCAGGTGCTTCTCAGGTAACCCCCATAGGATCGCGCGTATGGTGCATCGCAACTATCACAACGGTCTGAAGACGACCCTCCTGCTGGGGAGTATGTGGGCTTTGCTGCTTGCCATCGGGGCGCTCATCGCCTCGGGCACGGGCCGGGTCGTGTGGATTGTTGTGTTTGCGGCCATTGGGCTCGTTCAGACCGCGTACTCGTATTGGAACTCCGCCACGATTGCGCTGCGGTCGATGGGTGCGTATCAGGTGAGCGAGTCGGAGCAGCCCGAGCTCTATGCAATTGTCCGGGAGCTGGCGGATCGAGCCCAGCAGCCGATGCCGACGATCTGGGTGGCCCCCACGCTGACGCCGAACGCGTTTGCGACGGGTCGTAATCCGAACAACGCGGCCGTGTGCTGCACGGAGGGCATCCTGGCGATCTTGAATGAGCGTGAGCTGCGCGGGGTGCTCGGGCACGAGCTGATGCACGTGTACAACCGCGACATTCTGACGACTTCCGTCGCGGCGGCCATGGGTGGCGTGATTACGACCATCGCGCAGACACTGCTGTTCTTTGGCGGCGGGAATCGCCGAGAGAACGGGGGAGCGGGGGTCGTCGGCCTCCTGGCGATGAGCTTCCTGGCCCCGATTGCGTCGATGCTGATCCAGTTGTCACTGTCGCGCACGCGTGAGTTCGATGCTGACGAGGATGGCGCGATGCTGACGCAGGATCCGCTGGCGCTGGCCTCGGCTCTGCGCAAGCTGGAGATGGCGACGGATCGTCGCCCTATGGAGGACACCCCCAGGACGCGTAACGTCGCGGCGATGATGATCGCGAATCCGTTCCGTGGGGAGTCTCTCATGCGTGTGTTGTCCACGCACCCGCCGATGGACGAGCGTATCGCGCGCCTGGAGAAGATCGCGGGCTACTAGGACATGCAGATGGGGGCGGGCGGCCGGTTTCGACCGGCCGCCCGCCCTCGGCTATCGCAGCGATCAGCGGTAGTTGACGAACTGGAGCGCGACGTCCAGCTCCTCGCCCTTGGGACCCTTCAGCAGGGCGATGACGGCCTGCAGGTCGTCGCGGGACTTGGAGGAAACGCGAAGTTCGTCACCCTGAATCTGGGCTTTGACGCCCTTGGGGGCCTCCTCGCGGATGAGCTTGGAGATCTTCTTCGCGGTGTCCTGCGGGATGCCTTCCTTCAGGGGGCAGGCGAGCTTGAAGAGCTTGCCCGATGCCTTGGGTTCGCGGTCCTTGTAGTCGAGAACCTTCAGGGATAGGCCGCGGCGGATCAGCTTGGACTGCAGGACGTCGAGGATTGCCATGACGCGGGAAGCGGAGTTTGCTTCCATCGCGATCGTGTCGCCGCTGAGCGTGATGGCGGCGTCGACGCCGCGGAAGTCGTAGCGGTTGGCGATCTCCTTGGCGGTCTGGTTGACGGCGTTGTCGA
>CALISI010000014.1 GCA_938041695.1 uncultured Actinomyces sp. | reverse complement strand
CCGCCGAGTTCAGGATCAGGCCGCCCAGCGAATACCCCTGGTTTGCGTTGGCGTTCACTCGCCAATCGGAGCGATCGAGGTACTCCTCGACGGTTGCAATAGCGTCGACGTCGTAGCGGGGTGCGGTCATTGTTCTGCTCCTGTCTTTTCTGCGTTGCCGCGTGTCTGCGTGTCTGCACTTCTGCAGTGGGTACTTTGGCGTGGGGATCTGTGTGGTTATTGGACTGTGTCGCCGTGTCGCGGCGTTGCGTTGCAAAGGCGGCCCGCCGCCGCTTCACCTGCCGCCTCCGGCGGGCGACCGTCCTGCTGTTCGGACGCGTGATCGACACGTCGTGAACACTGCGCCCTTGTGGGGCGCGGTCGTGGCACTGTGGGTGATGGAGGTTTTCTCCGCCCGGTGTGGCCTCCCCTAGATCTAGGGGTACGCGATCACGGATCACTAGATCTAGTGTTTGAGCCGTACGATGACCACAATATCTCGTGTCAATCGTGCGTCAGAAACGCGACGCGCACGGCGGGCCGTTCCCCTCATCACGTGCGCGCTTTTTCAGGATCCATCGGGGACCTACGTCCCGACGCGAGGCTGTGCGAGTCGACCGGACAGCACACCCCACACCCGCCAACAACACAGCGAGGCCGCGACCGGAGAACCCGGCCACGACCTCGTCGAGACTGTCGAACGAATCAGATGAGGAAGGGCAGCTTCTTCACGAGCTCCAGACCCTTCCACCACGCGCCCAAGCCGAGCGTGTCACCCGCGCTGGTGAGCGGAATCAGGATGAGAACGAGCGCGTAGACCAGGTGCTCGTTGACGACCGGATTGAGGGAGCCCCACACCCACGGCGCGACGGCCGCGTACATGAAACCCAGCATGACAACGCCCGCGACGGCCGCGAGCCGCGTGCCGATACCCAGCAGGAACGCCAGCCCAATGCCCAGCAGGCCCAGCATGAACAGCCAATCCATCGCGGGCACGGCGAGGGACTCAAAGAAGGAGGCCAGAGGCTTGCCAGTCGTAGCACCCGTCAGGTAGCTTTGCGCGGGTGTGCCACCGTTGATCCACGCGCGAGACGGGCCCGTCGAATAGTGCAGGCCGAATGTCTTATCCACGAACGACCACAGGAAAATAAAGCCGACCGCGATGCGCAGCAGCGCCAGGACGAAGCGCGCAGGCTTGGAGGTGACGACGGCTGATGCGGGACGAGGCATGGCGGCCCTTTCTGGTGATCTGCGGTTGGACGGGGGCGACGGGTGACTGTCTGCCGAATCGAAGGCCCAGCTCCCTCGCCTCATTATCCACTGCCCAAACCCCGCAATGCCAGGGGCGGTTCACTGAGCGAGCCCAACTGAAAGATGACAGAAGGTTGATGGGGCCTTCGAGCAAACAACTGCGCCATGCCGGGCCCATTCCGCGAAAAATCTCGCCCAGCACGGCGCCTCCAGCGGCCTTTCCGCGAAAGAACTCGCCCAGCACGGCGCCCCCAGCGGCCTTTCCGCGAAAAAACTCGCCCAGCAAGCACAAAAACGCCGAATTTGGGGTGTTTTAAGCGCGCCGGGCGAACTTTTTCGCGCTTTCGCGATGACACAGCGCCGCAGGGCGAACTTTTTCGCACCCACATGAAACCGCCACCACGAAAACCGGGCCGCAAAGGTGACAGCAGTTTCAGCCTGGCAACGCATTGCACCGAAAAGGCAAGCGATGCACTAGACACAAGACCAATGCACCAGATAGCACAGCATTGCAATGGCAACTAAGCACTGCAATGCCCCTGAGGAACAAACACCATCGCCAAGACGAGCCCCCTCAATTTCGCACGCAATTCCAACTCAGCCCAACCCCACACCAACGCAGAATCCACAGAATTCCAACGATCAGACTTCAAACCCTGAAACACATCCGAAGGAATTGCACGCGAAATTGCTGGGACGGCACAGACAGCTCCCCCGAAATCTCGCACGTAATTCGATTGGACGAAGTTTCAACAAACTCTGAAAACGCTGCAATTCCAACGATCTGAATTCAATATTTGAAAGAGTCGCAGGGGAATTACGTGCGAAACTACTAAGCGGCGGCGGGGCCTGGCCGGGCTTCGAAACGCGGCACCAAGCCACCGATCCGCGACCAGGCGCCGCCGGTGTGGAGGGTGCCGGAGGGCCCGGAGGGCACGGGCGGGCTTCGAGATCGACGCGCCGAGCAAAGCTCGCGTGTGGCGATCTCGCGGGCGGCCGGGCCCGACGGCGCCCGGAACACCAGCGGCGCCACAACCAACCAGGCAACCCAAGCAACGCAGCCTCAGCCACAGCCTCAGCCGCGAAATTTACTCGCCCGCGAGGCGGTCGACTTCGTGCATGATGAGGCCGCACACGGCGCTCACCCACGCGACAGCTGCGACGCCGAGGACGCGGGATCGCCAGGGCCTCACCTGCAGGAAGTCCACGAAGCCGTACCCAGATCCGGGGGATGCGGCGGACATACTGAAGCCCCACATGGCGGCGCCGGTGGCCAGCAGGGCGATCACGATGAGCCCGAGGCTCGCCCACATCATGACGCGTTGGACTTTCGCTCCGTGCCGGGGCCGTCGCTCGATGGGCGACAGGGCGAGCGCCCACGCCCCCGCGATGAGGACGGCGGTGATGACGTCAGAGGGGCGGTGCCAGCCTTCCATCATGACGGACACGCCCATGAGGGATGTCCACGCCCACCCGATCCACGCCGACGGGCTGCGGAACCATTGGGGTGCGACGACGATGAGGGCGAGCGAGAGGGTGACGGCAACGGTCGTGTGCCCGGAGGGCAGCGAGTTGCCGGCACCCGTCGTGACGCCGAGGTTGGGGCGGGTGAGGATGTAGTCCTTGAGGAGTTGGGTCGTGACGTTCGCACCGACGACGGCTCCGAGGGCGCGCCCGGCGAGGGTAGGTCGGCGTCGCGCGGCGGCGACAAGGGCGACGAAAAGGCCGGCTGCGACCATGACGGGCACGGACACGATGCCCGTGATGAGCGTGGAGAAGGCTTCGTAGCGGCTCGCGGAGCGCATCGTGCCTTCCATGAGGATGGTATCGAGGACCTGCCCGGGCGCGGTTGCGAGGGCCACGTGGCTGATGAGCATCGTGAGCGCCAGACAGGTCGCGACGCCGCCAATGCGTCGGGTCAGCTTGAGCCGGTACCAGGAGTCGGAGGTTAGGCGACGAGGCCGGGGCCCGTCCGCCGCAGGCGTGTCGGCGGGTGCGGGGCTGGGGGTGCGCCCTCGGGCGCAACGCTGGTTCGCGGACGCGCTGTCTTCTCGGGGCGCGCGGCCCGCGGTATCGGCGGTTGCCGACGAGCGCTTGCGGGGGCGCGCAGGGCGCGAGCCTTTGGTGTAGGACTCGTCGACGGTCGGGTCGGAGGGCAGGGCGGCGTTGGGGTCGTCCATGGTGTCCTCCGTTCGTGTCGATGGCGTATTCCGCCTCCACTGTAGTGGAGTGTGGCGCGGGCGTGTGGATTGGTTCGGGTTTGACGCTAGTCCAAGGCGATCGCACAGGGGAAGGTCGGCACGCGTGCAGGCCCGGGGCTGGCGCCATGCGGAGGAACGCCCGGCGCATCACCCCCGGAAGTTGTCAGACAAGGTGGGCGCGCGCAGGAGAGAGGCCTCGGTTACAGTGGGGGTGTCCGATCCATACGTGTCACGCGGGAGTTGTCAGTGGCTGCATCTTCACCTGTCAGCACCGATCGTATTCGGGATTTATTGCGTTCTCGCGATGTGCGTTTCGGCGACTATAACGAGGGCGAGCTGGCTTACCTGACGCCGAATGCCGCGTTTTTCTGGAATGCGACGAACCCTCAGATTCTGCAGTTGCGCGCGCAGTGGCGCGGGATTGCGCGCACGCCGGAGCAGTTCGGTGAGCTGGCCCGAGAGGTCGCGGCCTGCAATTCGACGCGCACGGGCCCGAAGGCGTACCTGGCTCCCCTGGAGGACGGCACGCAGTATGGCTTGATCGCTGAGTGCAACATCGTGGTCATGTCGGGGCTCACTCAGACGCAGTTGGATAATTTCTTTGAGACGTCGATGTCGATGATTATGGGTTTTTTCGCGGATCTTGAGGTGACGTTGCCGGGGTTCGTGGATTGGGATTCTCAGGGGCGGGAGGCTTCGCTGTGAACGTTCCGTACGTGGTTCCCGAGGATGAGGTGACCCCCTACCCGGCCGTTTTTGAGCGGGTTGTTGAGGCCGTGCGCGAGATGGGCTACGGGCTGGATGTGATCGAAAAGGGTCACGCGGCGGGCGCGATTTTCGACGGTGTTCCGTTCCTGGTGTCCTTCGATACGGCGGGGCGTTTCCTGTCGATTCGTGCGCTGTGGGAGTCGGATCTGTCGGCGGAGAGCGCGGAGCCCGCTCTGTTCGCGACCGCGGACAATTGGAATCGCGAGAAGTACTTCCCGACGGTGTACACGTCGACGTCGCCGGAGGGGACGCTGGGCGTGTACGCGGATTTCGTGGTGGACACGGAGGCTGGCCTGTCGGACGTGCAGCTACGTGACGCTATTTCGTCGGGTATTTCGACGGGTATCGCGGCGATGCAGTACGTCAAGGAGTCCGCCTCCGAGGCGCTGGGGTTGGTGAGTCCGGGCGCGGATGAGCGCTGACCGCCCTGCCTCTCCCGACTCGCACGAGGCCGGGGCGGGTTCACGCGAGGGCGCGCACTTGGCTCCGGGCGCGGGGTCGTCGGCGTCGCATCGAGGCGAGGCGGATGATCGGGCGCGACCGAACAGCACTGCCGTGCCGGACCTCGCCTCGTCGCCCTCCCCCGCCGACCTGCTGGCGGTCGTGGAGCGCCTGAGCGCCGGGGATGATCGGCTGCTCGGCCACGTGACGCTGCCGGGGAGGAAGGGGCGGATCGCGGCTTGGCCGCAGTGGGTCAGCCCCGCGGTTGTGGACGCGTGGGCGCGCCGGGGCGTGGAGCGCCCGTGGGTTCATCAGCGCGAGGCATTGGACGCGATCCGGCATGGCCGCGACATCGTGCTCGCGACGGGCACGGGGTCCGGCAAGTCGCTGGCCGCGTGGACGCCGATCCTGTCCGACCTGGTGGAGGCCGAGGATTCGTCGCGTATTTCCGCGATCCACCGCCGCCCGACGGCCCTCTACCTGGCTCCGACGAAGGCTCTGGCGGCGGATCAGCTGACCTCGCTCATGGCGCTGCTCGGCCAGGACGCGACCCCCGCCGACGCGCAGGCAGAAACAGACCCAGCAGGAAGCTCCGGCCTCGTCGATGAGAGGCTGCGCCGCGTGCGCGCAACGACCGTGGACGGGGACACGCCGCGCGAGGCGAAGGAGTGGGCGCGCGCTGGCGCCGACCTGATCCTGTCGAACCCGGATTTCCTGCACTACGTGATGCTGCCGTCGCACCAGCGGTGGTCACGTTTCCTGGCGTCGCTGCGCCTCATCGTCATTGACGAGGCCCACCATTGGCGCGGCGTGACCGGCTCGCACATTGCGCTGGTCGTGCGCCGCCTACTGCGCGTCGCCCACCACCTGGGGGCGGATCCGCGCGTCGTCATGCTGAGCGCGACCGTGCGCGACGCGGCGGCGATCGGGCGCGCACTGACGGGGCGCGACGCGGTCGCCATCACCGAGGACGGCTCACCGGCTGGCGCCCACGAGCTGGTCCTGTGGCAGGGCGCGATCATGGCCGACGAGTCCGAGGTCGACATCTCTTCTTTCTTGGAAGCCCTCGACGCGCCGCCCGGCACGGCCACGCTCACGGTCCCGATCGTGCGGCGCAGCGCCGGGGTCGAGGCCGCCAACCTGGCCGCCGCTTTCGTCGAGGAGGGGGCGCGCCTGCTCGCCTTCGTGCGTTCGCGCGCGGGGGCCGAGGCCGTGGCCGCTCAGGTGCGCGACCGGCTCTCGGCGCGTGGTTCGGCGAACGCGGGGCGGGTGGGTGCGTATCGCGGCGGCTACCTGCCCGAGGAGCGTCGGGCGCTCGAGGAGGCGATCCGCACGGGAGGCGTGAGGGCGCTCGCGACGACGTCGGCGCTTGAGATGGGCCTGGACATCTCGGGGCTGGACGCGACGATCACGGTCGGCTGGCCGGGCACGCGCGCGTCCCTGCGCCAGCAGATCGGGCGCGCGGGTCGCGCGGGCGCGCCGGGCACGTCCGTGCTCATCGCGTCGGACAACCCGCTGGACGCGTACCTGGTGCGCCACCCGGAGCATATTTTCGGCGAGGTCGAGGCCTCCGTTATCGACCCCTCGAACCCATGGGTGCTGGCTCCGCACGTCGCCGCCGCAGCCGCCGAAATACCGATCACACCGTCCGATATCACCTACTTTGGACCGGAACTGCGAGGCGTCACCGAGCGCCTCGTCGCCGACGGCTACCTCAAACGCCGGCCCGCAGGGTACTTCTGGGACGCCACCAGGCCCGAGCGCCCCAGCGACCTCACCGACCTGCGTGGCGCCGGCGGGGACGTCCAGATCGTCGACTCGGCCACCGGCACCGTCATCGGCACGATCGACCAGGCCTCCGCCGACGCCCACGTCTTCCCCGGCGCCATCTACATCCACCAGGGGCGCACCTTCCACGTCCTCAGCCTCACCTCACTCACCACGCCCACCGCTCCCACCGCCCAGGGGTGGCCTCGCGCTCTCCTGCCCGAGGCGCCGGGCGGTGCCCAGGGAACCGAGCGCCTCGGGGGTGGGGAGCGGGAGGTGGCCCAGGCCTCGTCGATCATCATCCCGCCCGCGCGGACGGTCGACGCGCGCGTTGCCCTGGTCGAGGAGGTGCGCACTCCCCTGCGCACGCGTTCGGCGACCCACACGAGCGTCGAGGTGTGCGCCATCGAGGAGACGTATGTGTGCGGGGACGGCACGGTCACGTGGCATCACGGGCCGACGAACGTGTCGACGCGGGTCACCGACTACGACCTGCTGCGCCTGCCCGGGCTCAAGTTCATCCGCAACATCGAGCTGTTCCTGCCCACCCACACGCTGCCCACGAAGTCCACGTGGTTCACGCTCACCCCGCCGGCGCTGGCCGCGATGGGGATCGAGGCCGCGGACCTGGCGGGCACACTGCACGCGACCGAGCACGCGATGATCGGAATCCTGCCCCTCGTCGCGACCTGCGACCGCTGGGACCTGGGCGGCCTGTCCACCGAGCTGCACGACGACACGGGCGCACCCACCGTCTTCATTCACGACGCGTTTCGGGGCGGCGCCGGGCACGTGCTCGCCGGCTTTCACAGCGCGCGGGCGTGGGTGGCCGCGACCCTCGAGGCCGTCTCCTCCTGCGACTGCGAGTCCGGGTGCCCACGCTGCGTCCAGTCCCCCAAGTGCGGCAACGGCAACGAACCCCTGTCCAAGCAGGGCGCGATCACGCTGCTTACCTACCTCCTGGAGCGAGCACCCGGGGCGTGATGCATTGCCTTAACATAACTTGTTTTCTTGAACGCCTGGTCATATGCTGATCAGCGTCTCATTTTGTTCCGCAGGACACGCGTTTGGCGGACTCGCTACGCAGGAGGTGCGCCGTGGCTGACGTCGCTTTCGATTCCAACAAGCATGCCCAAACTCGGCAGGACGTCGAACAAGGGGAGGCAGCAATAGCCTCCAGCTCCGAGGCAATCACTCGTCTCTCCTACGGACAATACGAACGTTACTGGACCGATGAAGCCGGACCCCAGGCGCTCCGAAACGCGTTTATCGCTTTCCTCGGCGCATACGACAAAATTGCCGCTACCGAGCGCGACACTCTCCGCTCCTTCGGGCACAATGTCGATCAAGCGATCGAAGACTTTGCCGCCGTTGAACAGGCTACGGGGGACGAGCTGAAGGCGCTTCGCGACTCGATGGGCGACCCATCGGCCTACACCTCACCAACACCCACTTCTTCGACGAACCCTTCCTCCTCACCTGCCGGTGGATCAGCACCAAGTACCGATCCCGCAACGACGGCGGGCACCAACGGCGCGCCCACCCAGGACGCACAGACTGAGTTCTAGCCCAAAGCGCACGATAGGAGACAGACCATGGTGAGCAGCCCCATGTACGACCGCCTCATGAAGTTCGTTGAGGGCGTGGAGGAATCCCGCAAACTCAGCGGCTACGACACCGAACACTCCACGATCATCGAGGGAATGGGGGTCATGAGCTCGAGTGTGTCCCACTTCAAGGAATACCAGGGCTTCGAGGGACAAACGGGCGAGGCCATTGACAGCTGGATCGATCAGACGCAGCAACGCTACAGCAGCGAACGACAGGGGTACGTGACCGGCACCGAGCACTACGTCGAAGGCCGACGCCTGCTCGTGCACGCCGCCGAGGACGCTAAGCTCCTATCACCAACGCTCCTAGACAAGGCAACCGAAGCAATGCGGGATCTTGCTCAGGTCGTCATCCCGGTCGCAAAACACCTGGGTCCGTTCGGAGAGCCCATCACCACGATCGCCACGACCGGCGCCGCCTACGTAGACGCGATCGAGGCGCAGGCAAACGCACAGCGCGAGGCCGCCGCCACGGTCATCCTGCAGCGAGTCAACGACGAGGCGCAGAAGCTCGCCGATCAGTTGCAGGCTCATACTCAGCGGGTAGAGGAATTCACCACGGGGCTCACAAACGTTGAGATACCTCCGACAAACGGCCCTTCATCTCCTTCTGTCAGCGATCAGCTGAACCAAGGCAACATGTGGGTCTCACCCCACGAGGCGGGCGTGTACGGAGCCAGCCGCGATGACGACTACGGCCGTTCCGACCTCCGGGGTCAAGGCTCGGGCCTATATGCAGACGGATACGACGAGGGCGGTCCCATCGATTCCCGCGTCATGTCTTCGAAGCGCATACCCAACCAATACATCTCCGAAGGAGAGATTGGATCACGCCTGAACCCCGTCACCGATCCGCAGGATCTGATGGATATCGACCTGCTGCACACGCGCGTCAACGGTGACCGTCACGCGAACGGCGTCATTGGCGGTCACACCCCGGCTTCCCCCGTCGATCGCGATCATCCTTTGTGGCGTCTCAACGGTGGCCCTGCCAGCGAATCGTCGACGGCTGGTCGCCTCGGTGGAGCAGGCATGCTCGGCGCAGGGGCGCTGGGTCTTCGCGGCTCCGCTCGCATGGGTTCTGCCACGTCCAGCATGGGGCGAGCCGGTGGAGCGGGAGTCGGAGGCTCAGCTGCTTCAGCTGCCCTGCGCACCGGTTCCTACTCCGGTGCGGGATTCGGCAAGTACACGCCCCCTGCTCCTGCCGGCGCGACGGGGGCTGGTGCCAACGGAACCTCCGGAGTGACGGGGACGTCAGGGGCGTCCAGCGGCGCGAATGGCGCTGGAAGCTCCGCGGCCGGCGGTCGCACCCAGGGAGCCGGCGGCTTCATGGGTGCTGGCGGCGTTGGCGCTGGAGGCAAGAAGGACGAGAAGAAGGCCCAGCGACGCCGCTACACTCCATTCCGCTTTGAGGACGATGAGGACGAGCTGCCCGAGGGCTATGTGAACCCCTTGTCGCAGACCTACGGGTCCGACAAGGACCTTTCGCCCGCACCACGCAAGGACGACGGATGGGATCCCCGCCAATGGTGACACGCAACATCAGCACGGCGCGCCTGCTCGGCGTCGCGGCCTCAACCCTGGTGCTCGCCGCCGGGGCCACCACCCTGCCGTCCGGACCAGCGCAGGCGGCGGACACCATCACTGCTGCCGACCAGCCCTATTTCGCGTACTACCACCTCGACCAGGCGCGCGCGAAGGGCTACACCGGGCAGGGTGTCACAATCGCCATCCTGGACGGCGAGGTCGACACCAGCGCGCCCGAGCTGGCGGGTGCCGACATCACCGACAAGACACCTTGCACCGTCACCTCCAGCGCATCCACCAGGCAGCATGGAACGGATGTCGCATCCGTACTCGTAGCGCATGATTACGGGATTGCTCCCCAGGCAAAACTGCTGACGTATCGCATTCCCCTGACGTCTGCTGGCGATACTTCTGGAAGTGATTGTCGCGGGCAGCTCAGTGTCAGTAAAGACGATATTTCTTCTCTGCTCAACACGGCCATGAACGATGGGGCAATGATTATCAGCCTGTCACTGGCCGGAGCAAGCAACGGCGACTCACTTAAGTGGGCGATGGCCCGAGCTCTTTCACAGGGGGTCATTATCACTGCCGGTGCAGGCAATGATGCCAAAGAACAAACCTTTGAGTCTTTCGGCCATTGGTCTGGAGTTGTCAGCGTCAGCGCTATTGGCACCGATGGTAATCGCCAGGACTACTCCTCGTGGGGCGAAGGCGTCGTCAGCGCTGCGGTAGGTGGACCTATCACCGTAAGAAACCTACAGACACAACAGAACGAACAGGCTTTCGGCACCTCGTTCGCGACTCCCCTCGTCGCTGGTTCTCTTGCACTCGCCCGCCAGAAGTGGCCCCAGGCCACCTCGAATCAGCTTCTGCAGCTCCTCATTCACACGGGAACCAACCCGGACCACACGTGGAACAAGTACACGGGCTACGGCGGCGTCGCTCCCGGCGCGATGGTGAACACCGATCCAAGCCAGTACCCGGACGAGAACCCTCTCACGAACAAGAGCACGGGTCCAGAACCCACGCCCGAGGAGATCAAGCAGTACGTGGACGGGGTCGTCTCCCCCTTCCAGATTGCCTACGACAACTCCTACACGTACCGGGGCCTAGACGAGAACGTGATCGGCGACGAACGCAACCCCTACCCCACTCACCTGGGGACCAGCCCGCGCTACCACGCCAAGTAAGCTAACCTCGGCGCACCGAACACGCCAGTACAAACTCTAAGGGGCCGACCATAAGGCCGACCCCTTCGAGTATCCCATCAACACAGTGCAAGTCTTCCGATGCGCTCCCTTTCTTGGCTCACCCTTTGTGGGTGTCGCCCTTGGCTTGATGACTATTAATGTACGGACCCCACCTGTGGGAACCATTGAACGAACCTGGCAATTTCCTGTGAATTTTTCACCGCTCCGGTCCGGCGCGCGCCCGGGCACTCACATTCGTTGAAATACCAGCGATTCTGACTGGCTGCGTGAGGACCACCAGGCAGTCGAGATCGCGAACCTCGCAGGACTGAACACCCGCGCCATTCGCTGCAGCGACCGCGGAGGCTGCCTCGCACGGCCGCTCCCCCACGTCCTCCCAGCCAGCCGTGGCCGACTGCTCTGCCCCAGCCAGGGCCGCCAGGTCGGCGACAGCCTGCAGGCGCACCCGCTCGCGGTGGGCGACGCCGACCCCGCCGAGGACCACGGCGAGCGCCGCGGCCACGACAGTGAGTCCCGCGGAATTGATAGTCCCGGAACCTTCCTCGCCGGAACGTTCACCGGTACACCCATCCGCGACAGGCCCACCTCGAGACACGGCTGGGCGCTCGACTGTCCGCTCACGCATCACGGCAGGTCCCCCTCGTCAATGGTGGTCACCGAGCAGCGCGCCACGCCCCCAACCCAACCTGCGGCGCCGCGGTAGGGGGCATTCCCGCTGACCGTCACCCACCCGCCGGCGCGGGTGACGGCGTAGGATCCCGGCGCGTACGCGGCCGACGCCACCGCCTGCGGATCCCCCTGCCCGATCGAGGCGGCACGCGCCCCCTCGCGCACCGCCTGGCACAGGGATGCCCCCGTCAACCCCGCCTGGGCGACCGCGACGATGACGCCGATGACGGCCGTGACGACGAGGAATCCGATGGCGTGTTCGACGGTGACGTACCCGTGGTCGCAGCTCTTCATCGGGTGTTCAGCGCCTCCTGGATGATGGACTCCAGGGCGGCGCGCACGGTGTCCGATTTGAGGATCACGATGAGGAGTCCCGCAAATCCCGCGGCCGCGATGGTCCCGATCGCGTACTCCACGGTGGTGGCCCCCTCTTCCGGGTCGGCGGGGTCTGTGGGAGCGTCCCCGCCCCGCCCCACCGTCATGTGATGGGCCGCGTCCTGCAGGGCGCTCAACGCGCGGATCTGAGCGCGCGTGGCCGCGGAATCGATTCTGTCGATAATCATCATTGATCTGTCCTTTCATCTGCGCGCCTATCGACGCGTGTGGCCAGTGTGCGCGCGCCACCTGCCCCGATTCCATCCGGATTCGGACCCCTGTGGATAACTCACGAGCGCCACCAAGCCCTGTGGATAACGCCTATATGTCGAGGCCACCGGTGAGGGTGGCGAGCAGGGGCGCAATCCCGAGCGCGAGGAATGCGGGGAGGAAGCAGGCGCCCAGTGGCCCGACGAGTCGGACGCTGAGTTCTTCAGCGCGGGTTTTCGCGTCGGCCAGGCGGGCCCGGCGTTCCCACGAGGCGCTGCGAGCGAGCATCGTCTCAGGCGCGTTTCCGCTGGTCCAGGACGATTCGAGGGCATCGCGCAGGGGAATGCTCCACTTGGGGGTTTCCTCCCACGCGTCCGCCCAGCTCACCCCGAGCCGCAGGGCATGGGCCGTCCACGCGAGGGATTCTCGCGCGCAGGCAGCGGCCAGGGCGTCGAGGACGCGCGGGATCGCGGCCCCACATGCGAGGCCGGCGGCGACGAGGTCGCACGCCAGGGCGGGGTCCGTGTCTTCGTCGACAGATCGGGCTCGCGCGAGGATCCGGCGGCACGAGGCGATGCCAACCACCCAGGCGGCCGCGCCAAGGAGCGCGCAGATTCTCCCGACGGTCGCTCCCGTGTAGAACTGCCAGGGCGAGGCGCCCAGGGCGAGCGCGCTCACGATTCCGACGAGGGGAAGCGCGGCGAGGACTCGCGCGGACATGAGGGGACCGGCGGAGGCGACGCGGCGCGCTTCCGCGACGGCCTGGGCGTCATCGATACTGTCCCCGATGGCGTCGAGGATGTCGGCCATGGGCGCGCCGAGGCCGCGGCTGAATCGGCAGGCCAGGGCGACGGAGGCGGCGGTGCGACGAGCGGCCGCGTCTGGGGCCCGGGCGCGCAAGGGGAGCTCCCACCGCGGTGGCTCTCGCGCCCATTCGTCGAGGATGGGCGGGTAGGACGCGCTTTCAGGCACGATTCCGCCCGCGCCGATGCGCGCGAGGGAGTCCGACCAGGCTCGCCGCGTCGGCGTTCCTGCGCGCAGCCGCGTCGCCACCTCGGCGACCAGGAGGGAGAGCTCGCGCGCCTGAGGCACGCCGCAGGCGCGCCCTCGATGCCTCCCGCTTTCTCCCCTGCCTAGGCGTCTGCGCAGGCGGCGCATCCACGCGCGTTCGGCAGATTGACGAGAACCGGCAGGGCGCATCCACGCGCGCACAATGCGCCGCTCGTGCACGACGCGCCAGGCGGCCGCGAGCGCACGAGACACCAGCATGAGCGCGCACAGCACGAGCACGCACGCAAGCGCGCGATCGGTCGAGCGCTCCACGACGTCGCCACCGCCACCGAGAACAGCCATCCAACCGGCACCCCACCTCATAGTCCGGCCTTTCGGGCCAGGGACGCCCAGGCCTCGTGAGTGGTCACCTGTCCTGAGGCTGTGGCGCTGAGCGCGACCGCGCACTCGAGCGGACCGCGAGCGCGCGTCAGCAGCCCGACCTCGGATACCCAGCGGTGCCCGCAGGGGGATCGTCGCATGTGGAGGACGGCGTCGAGGGCGCTGGCGGCCTGGGCGGCGACGGCTTCCTCGGCCATGCCAGCGAGCGCGCCGAGGGCGGAAAGACGCGCGGGCACCTCTCGCGCCCCATTCGCGTGAATGGTCGCCCATCCGCCGTCATGTCCCGTGTTGAGGGCGGTCAGGACGTCGCGCACTTCGGGGCCTCGGCATTCCCCCAGGACGAGGCGGTCGGGGCGCATGCGCATGGCCGCGCGCACGAGGTCGGACAGGGTGACGGCGCCTCGCCCCTCGACGTTTGGCTTGCGTTCGACGAGGTGGACGCAGTGCGGGTGGGCGGGGGTGACCTCGGCGACCTCCTCGATGCACACGATGCGTTCGCTGGAGGGGACGAGGGAGAGGGCAGCGCTCAGGAGGGTCGTTTTGCCGCTGCCGGTGGCGCCGGAGACGAGGACGTTGGCGCGCGAGGCGACGAGCGCTCGCAGGAGCGGGCCGAGCGCGCCGGGCAGTGTCCCGCAGGCTTCGAGGTCCGCGATTCCCAGCCGACGCGTGCCGAGCACGCGCAGGGAGATGAGCGTTCCCGACCCGGAGACGGGTGGCAGGACCGCGTGCAGGCGCACGCCGCCGGGCAGGGTCCCGTCGGCGATGGGGCTGGCGTCGTCGAGGCGCGCCCCGCACGCGCTCGCCAGCCGGATCGCGGCGTGGCGGGCGTCGGCCTCGTCGTGGATGCCGACGTCGACGCACGCGAGTCCGCCTCCCCGCTCGGCCCACGCGTGAGCGCCGTTGATGAGCACGTCGGTGACGCCCGGGTCGTCGAGGAGGCGCGCGAGGGGCGGGTCCATCCCGCGCTGCCGGGCACGCAGGGTCTCGAGGGCGTCGGCGGCCTCGCGCGCGCCGCACCCGGGTCGCGACGTGTCGGCGATCGCCCCGGCGGGCGCGGTGCCCCGGGCGAGGAGTCGCAGGGCGCTACGCACGGGCCACCTCCAGGCGCACAGTCTCGGCGCGGGCGAGGGAACGCCCACACAGGGGCGTCGGCTCGAGGGAGGCAAGGGCCCGGTGCAGAGCACGCAGATCCCGCCCCTGTCGCGTCGGCGCGCGCAGGATCGGGCGCGGCGCACACGCGGACAGCCCCGGGCTACGCCTCCTGCGACCAGTTGACACAAGCGTGATCGCGGGGCACGGCGGAGGATGACAGGCGAGGCTCGCGGCCATCGCTGCGGCACCCTCCAGGTCTGGGCGCGTCACGAGGACGAGAGCGTTCGCGTGAACGGCGGCCGCGCAGCGCGCAGCCCGTTCATCCCATCGTCCCGCGTCCACGATGAGGGGAGCGTGCAGGGACCGGCAGGCGGCGGCGACGCGCGGGTCGTCCGCACTGGCACCGCCGCGCGCGTCCCCGACGAGGGCCCGCACTCCGCTCAGGATGGGCAGGTGATCGCGTAGCGACGGCAGATAGCAGTCCTCCCCCGGGTCGAGGTCCGCCCACCGCACGCCGGGGACGTCGCACTCGGGGGCGCGAGCAAACCCGGGCACAGACCCGGAGGCGTCAACGACGACCGCTCCCCGATCCCGCCCGCGTTCACGATGCCTCGCCCCACGCCACCACCGCCCTCGAACACCGCGCCGACGCCCGCGCTCCCCGGCCAGCAGCCGCACGACGCTCGTCGTGCCCACCCCGCCGCAGATCCCGGCGACCACCCACACCGCGCCGGGCATCGCCCACCGGTGGCAGGCCTCGGCGATGAGGGAGACGAGGAGGGCCGTGTCCCCGGGCAGACTCACCTGTCCCTCTCCCCCGACGCGCACGCAGGGAACGCCGACGGGCACTGGCGCGCCTGTCGAGGCGAGGACCAGCAGCGCGCGGGCCGGGTTCGAGCACACCCGAGCCCCGGCGAGTTCCACCGCGTCGCGGGCGCACTCCAGGTCGGGCGGGGCGAGGCCGACGAGGGCGACGGGCCCCCGATTCTTCGCATCGTGCGTCTCATCATGCATGTCCATGCAGCTACGCTGCGCCTGAGGGACCCCTCCCGTCCACCCGCGCGCGTGCCCCTGTGGACAACGCAGACCCGAAATGTCACCCTGTGCATAGAAGGGGCCCGACGGAGGGCCCTGTGGATTGAGCCAACGCTGGAGTAGACGCATGGTACGCACGGCCTTTTTCGACCTGGATAAGACGATTCTCGACACGTCCTCGAACGTAGCGCTCTCGGGACCGTTCATCGAGGCCGGGCTCATGAGCCGCCGCACCGCGATCACCTCCGTCCTCGTACAGCTGCCCTACCTGCTCACGGGAGCTGACGAATCGCGCATGGAACAGATGGCGCAGGCGCTGGGGCGCATGGGACGCGGATGGAACGCCGCATTCCTCGAGGCCACGGTCGAGGACGCGCTTGAGCGCACGATTCAACCCGTCTGCTACGCGCAGGCTCTCGCGCGCATCGAGCAGCACAAGCGCGCGGGCGACGTCGTCGTCATCGCGTCGGCCTCGGTCGAGCAGGTGGTGCGCCCGATCGCCCGCATGCTGGGGGCGGATGAGGTCCTCGCCTCGCGGGCGGCCGTCGACGAGGACGGGTGTTTCACGGGCGAGATCACGCACTTCAACCAGGCGCAGGGCAAGGCGGACGCCTGCGAGGCCTTGGCTCGCGCGCGCGGATGGGACCTGTCGGAGTGCTCGGCGTACTCGGATTCGGTGTCGGACGCGCCGCTTCTGCGCCTCGTCGGCCACCCCTACGCGGTCAATCCGGACCGCGGCCTGCGCGACATGGCGCAGCGCGAGGGCTGGCCCACGCTCACCTTCACGTCCACGGTGCGCGTGTTGCCGCGCGAGGTCCCAACCCCGGCGAAGGTCGCGCTTCCCTTCATTGCTGGCGTCGCCGTGGGTGTGGCGGCCTGCGCGCTCCTGCGCCGCTGACACGGCGCGCGGATCAGACGGATCGCGCGGATCGAGCAGATTTAGGAGAGTCTGCCCGCCTGCACGTGGCGTGCGACGTCGCGCCCTACCTGGGCCCCGTAGACGATCCCCGCGCAGTAGTGGGTGATCCACCGGGCCAGGCCGGCCTCGTCGGCGCTCACCCACCCGGCGAGCTCCCGCCCCGCGCGCGCGGGATCCAGCGCGTCGTAGGCGCTGGGCACGCACACGCCGGTCGGGTCGACGCCGCGCGTGACGAGGATCCACCGCGCCAGGCCGCTTCCCACGACGGACGAGGCCGGGTCAAAGACGCGCCGGAATCGGAAGTGGGCGGTCAGCGCGGCCGCGACGGCGAGGGCGGGCGCATCGGCGCGCGCATAGGCGAGGGCGGGTGCGAGCAGGGCGGGATCGGTGGGCAGGGCGACGGCGTTCGCCGGTGTGAGGCCCGAGGCCACCAGACTGGAACACGCATCTCGATGCAGCCCGGCGATCAGCGCCGGCAGGGGCGTCGGGGCGACACGCACACCACCCTGGGAACGCGTGTTGAGAGCGGGGAAAAGCGAGGCGAGATTCCACTGCGAGCGCCAAATCCCCAGGGCGAGGGCTGCACCCGGATCGGATGCAGGCCCGCCCTCGTCTCCCATGGACGCGGCGCGCACGTCGTCGACGCTCGTGCGGGCACCCTCGATGATGGACAGGGCGGCGGCCTCGCGGACGGCGGCCTCGGCGCGGGCCTCCTCCCAGCCTCGGCGCAGTCCCTCACTGAAGCGCAGGTCGGCGAGCGCGGCGTGCACCTCGTTCATGGCCGAGGCGACGTCGGGACGGGCGGCGGCCGTGCGCAGCACGGCGGGCGCGGGGTCAACGAGGGCTTCGATACTCACCCCTCTACACTAGGGGCATGACGCTTTTGCAGCATCGAAACTTCTCCGCGCGCCTGCGCTCGGGGCTGTTCGCATTCATTTTCGCGCCGGTTGCCCTGGTGTTCCTGGGTTCGTCGATGGTCGACGTGCAGGCGCTGGCCGCCGTCGGTCAGCCGCTCGCCTCGGTGGAGGGCCTCATCGGCATGGCGCTCGCGTCGCTGCTGCTCGCCCTCATCGCGCTCAACTGCGAGGAGTCGAGCGCGGGCATGGTCGTCACTTTCGTGTGGTCGCTCGTCGTGGGGGTCGCGCAGTTCCTGGGCGTGGCGCGCCTGCCGCTGCTCATGAAGTCGTCGGTGGGCCGCGAAGACATGCTCGCCGGCGTCCTGTGGTGCATGTATCCGGTGTGCCTCTCCCTCATACTCGGCGCGTGTGCGCTGACGATCAAGTCAGTGCGGGTGCGCGCGGGCAAGGACACGCGTATGCCTCTCGCGCGCGTGCACCGTCACGCGTTCGGAACGACGGTCGCGCTCCCGGCCGCGATCGCCGCGGGCGTGCTGATGGTGGGGGCGGCGCCCTCGGATTCGACGAACGTCGCGGCGATGGGCCTGGAGGGAATCCTCGAGGGCCACACCCTCGCTCCGCTGTTGGCCCTCGGTTCGGGCATGGCCTTCGCCGTTTTGGCGGTGAACGCCCGCTGGTCGATCACGGGCACGCAGATCGCGACGTGGGCGATTCTCGTGCTGCCGAGCTACGTGATCTTGCCGGTGTGGGCGTCGCTGACGGGCAACGTGATCGTTCCCGGTTCGTCGATCATCACGAAGTGTTCGCTCGCCGCTCCTCCCCTGGCGGCCCTGGGGATGGCGACGGGCTGCGCGTCGATGGGGGTGCTGTGGGCGCGGATACGCGCGTTGAAGAACCTCGATGCGTCGCAGGCCGCATCGGCGAATGAGGGGCCTGCCGAGGCCTAATGCGCGCAAGCGGTCTGACGGACCGTAATATGTGGGCAGATACAAGGAGGAAGCATGTCCGAAAACGAGTTTGACGTCCAGCGCGACCGCGCCGAGGAGGACCGCGAAAACGTGGTGCTCACCGGCGAGGAGATCGAGCTGCCGGGCGAAGATTCCGACGCGTCGGCGATCATCGGCGAGTCCAGTGAGCCCATCCACACGGGTGAGATCGAGTCGGTCGCAATCGGCGGCCTGACGGGACGCGTTCCGGCTGCTGCCCCACTCAAGCCCACGATCGAGGACAAGATTTCCACGGGCGAGCTGCCCGTCGTTACCGCCCCCGAGGGCGACCTCCCGGTCGTGTCCACCACGGACGAGGCCGAGGCTGCTTCCGAGGAAACGCCTCAGTTGGCGGATGGCGGGCAAGGCGACGCCGACGCTCCCGCCGACGCCGACGCTCCCGCCGAAACGGCGAACGATTCCGAGGGTGCGCACGGCGCCGACGCCGCTGGCGAAACGTCTTCCGAGGACGACGCCGTGGACGCCCCCGCGCAGGAGTCCGAGGACGTCACTGATCGGCAGGAAGCATCGGCCGATGAGACGCCCACCGAGGCGTCCGCAGAGCGCGGCGCTGCGGACGCCGCACCCGAGGCCGACCAGTGGGACGACGAGCCTGCACGCTCTGCGGACAGCGCCCCCGAGACCGAGAACGCTTCCGACGAGGCCGGAATCCCCGAGGAACCGGAACCCACGCGCACGCCCGTGATGACGCCCGCGCAGGCTGCCGCAGCGCTGGGCCTGAACCTGGATGAGGCAGTCAAGAAGGCCGAGGAGCCCGCTGATTCCGAGGAGTCTGCCAAGTCCGCGGAACCCACCGAGGCCGCCGACCCCAACGACGATTCCGCCACCGATTCTGCGGATGGTTCCGCGCACGAATCCACCGACGAGGCCAAGGACGCGGACCAGGCCGGGGAAACCACCTCGGCCGTCGGCGGTGCGGCGGCCGAGCACCCGCTCGCCTCGCGCCGATCGATGATCTTCGGTGACGACGAGGCGACGACCCCGTCGATCCCCGCACTCGCGCCCACTGAGCAGGCCGCCCCGGCCTCGTCGAACAAGACCAACGAGCCTTCCGCCAAGCTCGACCAGCCCGCCGAGGCGCCCGCCCCCTTCACCGAGCCGACGGCGCAGCTGCCGACCCAGGAGGCCCAGGCCTCGTACTCCTTCGCGGACCAGGACGCCGCCGAGGAGGCGCGCCCGCGCCGCCGTTCCCTGCTGGGTGAAGGCAACGAGGACGCCGAGGCCGCGACCCTGGCCGCGATCGCGTCGACCGCCTCCCGCGGCGACAAGTCCGACTCCGGGCGACTGGACGACGAGCTCTTCTCCGCGGCTCCTCAGATCACGGAGATGCCCTCGCGGACGGGCGCGCACTGGCTCTCGTTCCTGCTGTTCCTCATCCTCACGCCGGTCGGCTGGTACCTGGCCGCCGACGCCGGCGCGCGCATGACACTGGCTGACGCCGCGCCCATGTACACGGGTTTCGCCTCGATGCTGGCACTCGGCGAGCTGCTGGGCTCGGTCATCATTGCTGCGATCCTGTTCGTGGTGGCGCGCCGCTCCTCGCTGGGCGCCTGGCTGATGGGCCTGGGCACCCTGATCGTTGGCCTGCCGTGGGTCATGGCCCCCGGTATCACGGCTACGTCGGCGCTGGCCGCACTGACCGTGCTGACCAACACGGGTTCCCTGGGCGCAAACCTGACGCACCACCTGCAGGCCTCCGGCTACTCGGGCCGCTTCGTCCTCATGGGCGTGGCGCTCCTGGGCCTGGCGTACGTGTCGCACTCGGCGCGTCGCAGCGGCCGCGACGAGGAGGCCCTGCGCACCTCGATTGAGGCCACGAACCCGGCGGGCGCCTTCTACTCCAAGCGCGCACGCAAGAAGGCAGCAAAGGACGCGGCCCGCAAGTGAAGACTCTGATTCCCGCCAGCGCGATCGAGCTCGAGGGTCCCTGGACTCACCGGCACGTGAGCGCTGGCGGCGCCGCATTCCACGTCGCCGACATGGGCGAGGGCATGGACCACGCGCTCGTCCTTCTCCACGGTTTCCCCGAGCACTGGTGGGCATGGCGCGACGTTCTACCCGCCCTCGCCGAGTCGACGTCGCGCGTGTTCGCCCTTGATTTACGAGGCTTTGGCACCTCCGACCTGACCCGCGGGGACTGCGACCTCACCCAGATGGCGAACGATGTCATCGCCGTCGTGCGCGCCCTCGGCATCGCGTCCTTCTCCGTGGCTGGCATGGGTATCGGGGGCACGGTCGCGTGGATGATCGGCGCGCTCGCACCCCTGGAGCTGCGGTCGGTGGCCGTCCTGTCGGCCCCTCATCCGCTCGGCGTTCAGCCCGTCATTGGCCGCGCGCCGTGGGCGGGTGGACGCGTGCTGCAAGGACGCCTCGCGCTGCCCACGGGACGCGAACGTGCGCTGCGGTCCGGGTCACTCATGACGACCGTCTATCGCGCGTGGGCCTCGCCGGGGAACGTGGATGGCCTCGTCTCCCAGTCAGGAACGTACCGGGCCGCGCTGCGTCGCCCCTTCGCCGCGCACACCGCGCTGCGCGGGCTGACCGCCACCCGCAAGATCTCGCGCGAGGAGCGCCGCATCCTCGCCGAGCCGCTGCGCGTGCCCGTTCTCTCGCTGGTCGGGCGCGATGATGGCGCCTGGTCGACGCTGGATCACGCGGCCGACGCCCAGTTCGTGGATGCGCCGCTCACGCAGATCGTCATTCGCGAGGCCGGCCACTTCCTCCCCGAGGAGTCTCCCCAGGCGGTGGCTAACGCCCTGTCAGAACACGCTTTAGCACACGCCAAATAGCGCATTTTTCATTAGACAGCTCACACACATCGCGAAATGAAACGCGTTTCACCTGATAGATAGGGCATAATGGTGTGATGCGCGGTACCTCCTCGTGAGTGGTATTACGTATGGGAACCACTGCGCAGTCCAAATCGGAACGCCCGAGCAATCGGGCACGAGCGGAAGGAGCTCCGCACAATGATCGGTGACGGAAACTTCATCAGCCAGGTGCCGCTGTTCGGTGGCCTTGATGATGCACAGCAGGTGTCCCTCCAGCAGAAGATGGGTCATACCACCCTGCGTCGCGGAGAGACTCTCTTCGACGAAGGCGATCTCGGTGATCGCCTCTACATCGTGACCGAGGGCAAGGTAAAGCTCGGCCACACCTCCAGCGACGGCCGCGAGTCCCTGCTCGCAGTCCTCGGCCCCGGAGAGATCATCGGTGAGCTCACACTCTTCGATCCGGGCCCGCGCTCGACCACTGCGACCGCCGTGTCCCCGGCATCCCTCCTCTACCTCGAGCACGAGGACCTCATGCACGTGCTCGACACCAACCCCACGCTGGCAAAGCACATGCTGCGCGCCCTCGCACAGCGCCTGCGCCGCACCAACGAGTCCCTCTCGGATCTCGTGTTCTCCGACGTTCCCGGCCGTGTTGCCAAGGCCCTCCTGGACCTTGCGGACCGCTTCGGCACCGCGACCGATAAGGGCGTCCACGTCCCCCACGACCTCACGCAGGAAGAGCTCGCCCAGCTGGTCGGCGCCTCCCGCGAGACCGTCAACAAGTCTCTGGCCGACTTCGTGTCGCGCGGCTGGATCCGTCTGGAAGGTCGTGCTGTGACCCTCCTCGACGTTGATCGCCTGGCGCGTCGCGCTCGCTGACCTCATCACGGATTGGGCCCGGCACCAGTGGTGCCGGGCCCAATCTCTTTGCCCTCAACACAAACGAGGCTGCAGCCCGCGTGCGATGAACGCACACGCCAGCCACAGCCTCGTCGTATTCGATTGTCTGCGCGCGGATACTGCGCGTCAGTTCTGAACGGCTGGAGCTTCCTCAATCGGACGCTTGAGGTAAGCCACCAGGTTCTCGGAGCCCGTGGGGCCGGGGATCACCTGGACGAGTTCCCACCCGTCGGCGCCCCACTGGTCGAGGATTGCTTTCGTCGCGTGCGTGAGCAGCGGAATCGTGGAGTATTCCCATTTAGTCATGCTTCCATCCTACCTGCCATCTGCGGGCGAACAAAGGACAGAACCTTAGGGACGTGAGGACTGCGCAGCTCGCGCGCGAGGGACTCGTCGGAGGTGCGCAGCCACTCCAACCAGTTTTCCGCATGCGGATAGTGGCGCAAGATCGCGCGGCGCTCCCGCTCTGTCAGCCCGCCCCACACGCCGTAGTTGGCTTCGGACTCAAGCGCGTCGGCGAGGCATTCGAGGCGAACCTCGCACTCATAGCAGCGCATACGAACCTGACGCTGAGACGCACCCTGCACGAACAGCACGTCCGGTTCGATGGACGCGCAGAGTGCGCGAGCGACCCAGCTCTGGTCGTCGCCTTGCGTTGACATCGTGGAACTCCACTTCACTGTATTTCGAGCCCTGCCTGTGACCATACACACATACGATTGTGGGTGCAAACGCTGCGACCACGATCAAGGCCGTCAGGCGTGACTCATCAGGCAATTCTCACGCGTCGCCAAACGCCAGATGAGCACGCCGCCACGTAAGCTAGGAATATGTCGCACTCTCACTCTCGCGCTGTCCGACCGGCACAGCTGCTCGCGCTGCTGCTGGCGTTCCTGAGCGTGTCCGCACTCATGGGCGTCGTCGGGGCAGGCATGCTTGTCCCCGTCGCCGGCCCCACCGCGCTCGTCGCGAAGTCGGTTCCGTCCGTCTTCAACGAGCTGCCCGGTGATCTGCAGACGGTGACTCCCGCCGAGGAGTCCCAGCTGCTGGATTCGTCTGGCGCCGTGATCGCGCACTTCTACGACAAGCAGCGCATCGTTGTGCCCAGCGCCAATATCGCCGACGTCATGAAGAAAGCGATCGTGGCGATCGAGGACAAGCGCTTCTACGAGCACAACGGCGTCGACGCCACCGGCATCGCGCGTGCGCTGGTCTCCAACCTGGGTGACAGCGGGCGCCAGGGCGCGTCCACGATCACCCAGCAGTACGTGCGTAACTCGCTAGCCGAACGCGGCTACCTTGAGGGTGACGCTGATCAGGTGAGCGCAGCGACTGAGCAAACCACCGAGCGTAAGCTCCGCGAGATGAAGTACGCGCTGGCGCTGGAAAAGACCCAGTCCAAGGACGAGATCCTCACCGGCTACCTCAACATCGCACCCTTCGGCCCGATCACCTACGGTGTGGAGGCCGCTTCGCAGCGCTACTTCTCCAAGTCGGCCTCGGAGCTGAACTACCTGGAGGCAGCACTCCTCGCGGGCCTCGTCCAGTCCCCCGTCCAGTACGATCCGCTGACCCACCCCGAGGCCGCCCAGGAACGCCGCGACACGGTCCTGGCCACGATGCTCGAGCAGGGTGTCATCACGCAGGAGGAGTACGACCAGGGCGTCGCCACGAGCGTCGAGTCCATGCTCAATCCGACGGTATCCTCCGAGGGTTGCTCCGGCGCTCCGTCCGCGCAGGCCTACTTCTGCGACTACATCCTGTCGCAGTTCCTGGAGGATTCGGCTTTCGGCTCCACGCGCATCGAGCGCGAGCGCCTGCTCAAGACGCAGGGCATCACCATTCGCACCACGCTGGACCCGGCGAAGCAGAGCGCCGCCTACGCGTCCCTCACGAACGCGATTCCCGTCGGGGACGCCTCCGGCCTGAACAACGCGCTCGTCTCCCTGGATCCTCGCACCGGCAAGGTCCTAGCAATGGCCCAGAATACGACGTACGGCATCGAGAGCGGCCAGACGATGGCGAACTACTCGGCCGACGGCAACTTCCAGGTTGGTTCGACCTTCAAGGTATTCACCCTCCTGGAGTGGTTCAAGGAAGGCCACTCGGCGTACGAGACCGTGGGTTCGAACAACACGTTCTACCCCAACGGGTCCTTCAAATGTGACGGCCGACCTATCACCACCGAGGGCTACCAGGTCAACGACCTCGCAGGTAAGACCGGTTCCATGAACGTCGTGCGCGCGACGGGCCAGTCCGTCAACCAGGCCTTCGTCAACATGGCGTCGCGTGTGGACTTCTGTTCCATCTTCCAGACCGCCTATGACATGGGCGTCACGGAGGACGGTGGGGTTCCCTCGCCTTTCCCGGCCAACATCCTTGGTTCCGTGTCGAGCTCCCCACTGCAGATGGCGTCCGTGTTCGCGACGATCGCGAACTCCGGCCAACAGTGCACGCCTCAGTCCATCGAGTCGGTGACCGACCGTAACGAGAACGTCCTCAAGGAGTTCTCGGCGGACTGCAAGGAGGTCATCTCCCCTGATGTCGCGAACAAGACGGCTGCTCTGCTGACGGCGTCGGCCGGCCAGTACTACACGTCGACGCGCCTGGGCGACGGCCGCCCCTTCGCCGCCAAGTCGGGTACCACCGACGGCCACGCGAACACGTGGCTGACGGGCTTCACGCCGTCGCTCGCGACGTCCGCATGGGTGGGTCACGGCGACAACTCCTCGCAGGAAGTGTCCGGCGTTGTCATCAATGGCGTCTACCACTCCGAGATCTTCGGTGAGACCTACGTCGGCCAGAACATCTGGGCTCCCTACATGACGCAGGCGCTGGCGGGCACCCCGGTGGAGGCCGTGTCGAACGCGAACATCGGCGCGTCCACTCCGCAGCGCGGCGCCACCCCGACGCCTGCTCCTTCGCAGTCCCCGGCTCCGTCGCCGTCGCCGAGCCACTGAGATGACGACTGATACGGCAGCGTTGCTTCAGGAGGCCACGGCCTCGTCCACTCGACGAGGCCGTGGCCTCCTGCGCACCGCGGGCGCGCTCGTGGGTGGGCTGGGGCTCGCCGGGTTGGCGGCGGGAGGCGCTGCGCTCGCCTGGGGGTCGGTCGAGCGCACCATGCCGGTGCTGCGGCGCTACGAGGTCCCGGTTCGCGCCCACGTGCCCGAGGTGACGATTCTGCAGATCGCGGACCTGCACCTGTTTGCCGGACAGGAGTTTCTCCTGCGTTTCCTGTCCGACGTAGCCACCTCGGAGCATTTCGACATGGTGGTTGCGACAGGCGACAACTTTGGGTCGACGGAGGCTTTGGACATGGTGATGGACGCGTACCGTCCGTTCCTGTCCTACCCGGGCGCGTTCGTGCTCGGTTCGAATGACTACTATTCGCCGATCCCTAAGCGTTGGAGCCGCTACCTGGCGCGTTCGAAGCCGCATCCGGTACGCGTGGTGCCCGATCTGCCCTTCCTGCCGATGGTGCGTCAGATGCGCCGGGCTGGATGGCTGGACCTGTCGAATGCGTCCGGCACGCTCGAGCTACCCACGGGCATGGTCTCTCTCCTCGGCACGGATGACGCACACATTTACCGTGATCGCTTGGGCGCTCCGGCCTCGTCGTGGGGAGCATCCGATGTCTTGCGCCTCGGGGTGACGCATGCACCGTACACTCGGGTCGTTTCCGCGCTCACCGAGGTGGGTTCCGACCTGATCCTCGCGGGGCACACGCACGGCGGCCAGATCGGCATTCCGGGGTTCGGTGCGATCATCACGAATTGCGACATTTCGCGCCCCTACGCGAAGGGCCTGAAGCGCTGGCAGGCACCGGATGGCTCGACGGCGTGGCTGCACGTGTCGGCGGGCCTGGGGACGTCCCCCTACGCGAAGGTGCGCATCGCGACCCGCCCCGAGGCATCGCTCCTGCACGTGTACCCGGCGTAGCCACATACGTATACGCGGTGTCACCACATACCTATACGCGGCGTCGCGACATATGTATACCCGGCGTCGCGAGGGTATTCGCGTCGCGACGATTCCGCGCAAGACAGCCACCAACCGACCAGTCTAATGCGGCGTGGGACACACTTATGCCGCTTGCTTGATCTCCGTTTGGGATTATCGGCGAGGAAACGCTATACTCGAACGGCACCGGGGTGTGGCGCAGCTTGGTAGCGCGCTTCGTTCGGGACGAAGAGGCCGTGGGTTCAAATCCCGCCACCCCGACCGGTAATCGCCGGGACCGTTTGGTCCCGGCGATTTTTTGTCACTCAGCCTTCCGCGGGCTCGCGGGTTAAAGGACAAAAAGAGTTGGTCTGAGCCCGACCTTTCGGCTTTGTGGTGCGAGAAAGTCTGGTTCAAAGTTGTTGGGGGCCAACTTTGAGGGTGGACAAAATGTGTTGGTGAAACGTCGACTTTTCGGCTTTGTGGTGCGGGAGAGTGGGCGTCAAAGTTGGTACTGGCAGATTCGGTGAGTGAACATCTCGAAATGCGATTCCTGTGGCAGGAAGCTGATCCGGTACGGACTGTCGAAATCGGGCAAGCAGAGGTGGCATTGCACCTCGTGCCACTCAACTGGCGTGCAGCGGATTGATACCTCGGCCAAGCACCTGGGTGAGTTTCTTGCCTGGCTGCTCAGCGGTAATCGGCAGGCGGATATGCCAGGTGGGGGCAGGTCGTTTCGGCGGCGGTGCCAGGGTTTGTGGGAGGTGTGGCCTCTTGCTCTGGTGGTGGATGAGGTGCATGAGGTCGTGTTCGTTGACGGGATCCACCTGGGCCGCAAAGCGGTCGTCTTGATTGCTCAGTCCCGGGATTTCATCTTGGGCTGGTATGTGGCACGCAGTGAGAACTCGCGCGCCTGGGAAGCGCTCATGAACCGGATCGCCCCACCAGACGTGGTGGTGACGGATGGGGGCAGTGGCTTCGAAAAAGCCCGCAAGAAAGCCTGGCCGAACACGCGGGTCCAGCGGTGCACCTTCCACGCGTTCGGGACCATCAAACAAGCCACCACCATTCGCCCCAAGCTTGCAGCCTCCAAGGAACTGTACGGCTTGGGCAAGCAGCTCTTGCACGTGAAAGACCGAGAGCAAGCGGCCTCATGGATAGACACCTACTTGGACTGGTGCAAGCGCTGGGAGGGCTTCCTCGCGCAGAAGACCAAGAGGGACGATGGCGGGTGGGAATACACGCACGAACGACTCGTGCGGGCCCGCAACAGTGTGAACCGGCTCATCGGAGCCGAGGTGTTGTTCACCTACACCGACCCCCAGTTTGAGGGGGCGTTGCCGGCGATGAACAACCAGATCGAAGGCGCGACCAACGCGCCCTTGCGTCAACTGTTGCGCGACCACCGGGGAATGCGGCTGACCCGCCGGATCAAAGCGATCTTCTGGTGGTGCTACATGCACACCGAAAACCCGCTCCCACCAGCCCAGATCCTCCAAATCATGCCCACAGACACCCAGATTGAAGCCCAATGGGAACACGCCTCGCGCACACACCCCGCAGCCGGTGTCATCCCCAGATGGGGCGACGCCATCGCCTGGCACGACCTCCACCACACAAGCCCCCACCGAAACAACTGGGACTAACCCTCCACCAACTCTTTTTGTCCTTTAACCCGGGCTCGCCGCCAGATTTGGGTTAAAGGACAAAACGTGTTGGTTTTGTGGTGACTTTTCGGCTTTTTTGCGCGGGAAAGTCACGATTTTAGTTGGTTGTGTTTGCCTCGTTCCTGTGAATACTGCATCGTACCCCGTGTGTGACTGCGTCGCGGGGCCGGCTCGCCCTGCCGTCCGAGGCGCCGCAGTTTCGCATACAATTCCTCTGAGAATGTTTCAGGTTTTGAAATCGGATCGTTGAAATTCCGCGGTTTTCAAGCTTGCGCCGATTTGTGCCGTGGGGGAATTGCATGCGAAATTTCGGGAGAGTCGGTCTTGGCGGCGCCTCGGGGAAGAGGCGCCTCGGGGAAGAGGCGCCTCGGGGAGAAGGAGCCTTGGGGAGGAGGCACCTTGCCCGGTCTATCCCTCCCCCTCACCGGCGGCGCGAATTGTGCACTGCACGGTCTCCAACCTGGTGCGATGGGGGTTTTGCACGACACGAAGCCCTCTGACGGCGTGACGCCGAGCGGCCGACGCACAGAACAGCGGCCGCTCACGACACCGGGGGACGGCAACCACGACCAACGCCCATGGAGGCGCAGCAGAGCCCCAACGCCCGCGCGCAGGCACCAGGAATGAAGCAACACCCGGAGCGAAGCACAGACCACAACCACCAAACGGATTGACAATCCATGCGCCGGCCAGGGATCTAGCAGTGTCATACGCCAATACGAAACGTCCAACGAGCCCTGATTTTGCCGCGTCAGCACGACCTCACTGACCGATATGTTAGTTAGACTGAGCGAGAACGTACACTTCAAGATTTCAAGTAGTACCCCATGAAGCGTCGCATTGTAGCCGCCCTCCTGATCGCCACGATGCCCCTCGGTATGGCTGCCTGCCTGCAGATTAAGCCTGACAACCCGGCGTCCTCGCCTTCGTCCTCGTCTGCACCTACGCAGGCATCGCCCTCCGCGTCGAGTTCTTCGAAGTCGAGCCAGACGAAGGAGGAGGCCGGCGCCATTCTCGACGACAAGGCCAACGAGATCTCCTCGAGCCTAAACGAGAAGGATAAGGACTCGGTTATCAAGACCCTGTCCAGCTTCATCGACATCATGAAGTCCGACGAGATCACCAACCCCGAGGTCAAGGAGGCGGCAAACGGGCTGGCTGACAGCGTGCAGAGTCTTCTCGACGCGACCAAGGCGGCCGACGATCAGCCGACGGCCGAGCAGCGGTCCAAGATTCTGACGGCGACGTCGCAGTACCTGGAATCGATGAATAAGCTCGATTCGGTGTGCACCGGTAAGTGATGCTTTGACAAGCACACGACACGCCCATCAAGGTAAAGGTGAGGGTGGCCCCGCGGGGCCACCCTCACCTTTCAATGCCCACACGCGGGCATACACAATCTGATGGTGCGCGTCAGCGCGCGTTGCACACCGTCTCGAGCGACGACATCGACGTCGTGAAGGTCGTGTACAGGTCCATGGCCTCGCTCATCTGGTCTGCCGACGGGTCATCGCCCACCGTCTTGGCGAAGTCGGCGAGAGCCTGAGCGCTATCGCCCGCAGCCACCGCAGCAGCCTTCACTTCGGTGTTGGTAATGTCGTCAGACTTCAGGACGGTCGCAACGTTGGTCATGCCCTGGATCATGTCTTCCGTGTTGCTCGGATCCAGGCCATCAATGGCCTTGACGGCCTTGTCATTGATGATCTGGCACGCGGCCTGCTTGGACTGTCCACCGCAGGCAGCCAGGCTCAGCGGCAGCAGCGCAACGAGGGCGGCGGTCAGAAGACGCTTCTTCATGAGGATTACTCCTTCGTACACTTGTGATGGGGACCCACGAATCATATCGTATTTTCGCGTCATTGATTACCTCGCGGTTAACGAACGTGCGTGCATTTTTTACACAATTCGCTGCACGAATGACAACCACTCGTGATGGTCGCGCCGAACGCACGAGGAGTGGACGGCCCGGCGGGCACGCGACGAGGGGTGGACAGCCCCGCACTCACGCGACGAGGAGCGGACAGCACCGCGAACATGCGAGAGTCGTGCTCACACGAGCAACATGCACCCACGAAGGGCGGGCACGCACGACGAAGGGGGCGGCCCGTGGGGCCGCCCCCTCCTCGCTATCTACTCAGTCGAGAACCGGAACTCGGGATCAGTGCTGACCCCGCCCCGGCCTCGTCGATTCAGGCCGCTCCGCCGTTCTTCCAGCGACGGAAGAACATCGCCAGCAGCGCGCCGGAGAGGTTATGCCACACGGAGAAGACGGCCGCCGGGAGCGCGGTCTCCGGGGTGGAGGCGAAGTGGGTCTTTGCCAGCGTCGCGGCCAGCGCCGAGTTCTGCATGCCGACCTCGATCGCGGTCGTGCGCGCAGCCTTGTCGGAGCCGCGGCCGACGCGTCCGGCCAGGTAACCGAAGAGGTAACCGAGCAGGTTGTGGCAGATGACCACGGCGATGATGAGGGCGCCGGACGTCAGGATCTTGCCGACGGAACCCGACACGACGACCAGGAGCACGTAGCAGATGCCCAGCACGGAGATCCAGGGCAGGATCGGCAGGATCTTCTCCACGAGCTTGCCCGCAATGTAGCGCACGAGGAAACCGCCCAGGACGGGGGCGAGAACCATCAGGAGAATGTTCTTCGCCATGGCCGCACCGTCAACCGGCATGCGGTTACCCACCAGCCAGGCGGTGAGCAGCGGCGTCATGAGGGGTGCGAGCAGCGTCGAGATCGAGGTCATGGTGACCGATAGGGCGACGTCCGCCTTCGCCAGGTAGGAGATCACGTTCGAGGCCGTGCCACCGGGCGCGCAGCCGACGAGGATGACGCCGACGGCGACCGCGTCGGGGAGGCGGAACACGTAGCACAGAGCCCAACCGACGAGGGGCATGATCAGGTACTGGGCGACGACGCCCACGAGCACAGGCAGAGGACGCTTGACGATGAGTCCGAAGTCGGGCAGCGTCAGGGTCAGGCCCATGCCGAACATGATGACGCCGAGCGCCCAGTTCACGCCGGGGGCCAGCGGCTTGAAGGTGGCGGGCATGATCATGGCGATCGCGAAGGCCGCCAGGATCAGCAGCGGGAAGACCGTGACGGCGATGCGCGCGCTGCGGTCCTCGGAGGACAGGGTCGGAGATTGAGTTGTGACTGCGTCTGATGTGGACATGCCCCCATGTTTCACCGATTGTTGAAATTTTCCCTTCCACATCTCACGTTGTGATCAGCTCAGTATTGAGCCTCACAAGACCACTTCACTAAGCTTAGGCTATGCACAGTGCACCGCCGCAGACTCAGACACCGCCCGAACGCACCGCGGGTGACGGTTCCGCACACGCCCCAGGGACCGCCACCGACCGCGCACCGGCGCGTCCCCAGGGACGCCCGAAGCCGCGCCACCACAACAACCCCCACATGCGCAAGCTCGCCCGCGACGGCTGGATCTCCGACCAGCACGGCGCGTGGACGATGATGGCTTTCCCGCCGCTGCTCGGGTGGGCGCTGTCCTACTCCTTCTCATGGACGGTCGTGCTCATGCTGGTGGCGTGGGCGATGGCGTTCCAGATGTTTTCGGCCGTGTGCTTGTGGGTGAAGACGCCCGCCAAGCGCCGCGCTCGAATCGCTCCCGCGGTCATCACCTACGGCGTGCTCGCAGCCCTGCCCGGCGCCACCCTGCTGGCTGTGCGTCCGCAGCTGCTGTGGTGGGCCATCGCTTTCGCACCCCTGGCCTCGTCCGCGCTCTCCCTCGTGTGGAAGGGCCGCGAGCGCTCCCTGGGGGCTCGCGCGGCGTCGATCCTGGCGGGTAACATCATGGGTCCCGTGGCTTTTTCACTGGCGGTCGCGGATGGTTCTCCGGCGGCGGTGTCGATCCACGCGTGGGCGACGTGCGCGGCGTTCGGTCTGCACTACATCGGCACGGTTCCGCTGGTGCGTTCGATGATCCGTGGACGCAGGGATCCGCGCTGGGCGGTGGGTTCGACGCTGCTGCACGCGGTGTTCACCCTGTGCGCGGCCGCGGCGTGGTGGTTCGGCGCGCTGGCGATCTGGCCGGTCCTCATGTGGGCGTTGCTGACGGCCCGCGCGTGGGTGATGCCGACGATCAGCCGGAAGCGGGCGCGCCCGATCTCGCCCAAGCTCATCGGGTTCAGCGAGCTCGGTTGGTCGCTTCTCCTGATCATCTCCCTGTTGATCCCGTAATCACAGCGCTGCGGTGGGCGGCCTTGGGCGCGTCCGATTCGTCGGGCGCGCCCATTCGCACACGCCCCTACGCGCCGATGCCCGGGGTGCGCGCAAATTCGGTGGCAACGGACAGGAAGAGGTCGTTCTGCTCGCGCGAGCCGACCGAGACGCGCACGCCCACGCTGAAGGGGCGCACGATGAGGCCGACGCGTGCGCATTCTTCGACGAGGCCGTAGACGTTTCCGCGGATCAGGTAGAAGTTCGACTGGCTGTCGGGGATGTCGTAGCCGAGGCCGCGCAGCGCCGGGATGATGCGCTCGCGTTCGGCGATGATCTCGGCGACTGCGCGCGCCACGCCCTCGGAGTCCTTGAGGGAGGCGAGTGCCGCGGCAAGCGCGAGGGAGTTGACGCCGAAGGGGACGAGGAGGGCCTGGATCGCGCCGATCACCTCGGCCTCGCCGATGGCGTAGCCGACGCGCACGCCCGCGAGGGCGTGGGCCTTGGAGAAGGTGCGCATGACGATGACGTTGGGGTGGTCCTCGATGAGGGGAACCGCGGTGCGCACGCCGGGCTTGGTCGCGAAGTCAATGTAGGCCTCGTCGACGATGATCATGACGTCGTCGGGGACGTCGGCGACGAACGCGGCGATCTCCTCGTAGGTGAGGGCGGGGCCGGTCGGGTTGTTGGGCGAGCAGACGATGACGGCGACGGTGTCGGGCGTGATCGCGGCGCGCATGGCGTCCAGGTCGTGGGTGCCATCGGGGAGGAGTTCCACGGGCACGGGGTCGCCGCCCACGGAAGGGACGGCGATCGGGTAGGACTCGAAGGAGCGCCAGGGGTAGATGACCTGGGTGCCGGGCTGGCAGACGGCGGAGAGGGCGGCGACGAGGATCGCCGAGGAGCCGGTGCCCACGCACACCTGGTCGGCGCCGACGCCGTAGCGCTGGGCGAGGGCTTCGCGCAGGGGCGCTGCCGTCAGGTCGGGGTAGCGGTTGATCGTCTCGAGTTCGCGGGCGATCGCTTCGAGCACGGCGGGGCTGGGCGGCGTCGGCATTTCGTTCGAGGAGATCTTGACGGCGCCTGGGGCCGTCTTGCTCGGCACGTAGCGGGGCAGGGCGGCGACGGCGGGACGAATGCGCAGGTTGGTCATGTGTGTAGTCCTATCCCATGGAATTGGCACGTGCAAGCATCGTCCCACTGCGCAAGAATGAAGCAATGGATTTCATTGCACGTCTTTTAGCCACGATGGCCGGACTGTGGGTCACGGTCCACGTGGTTCCGTCGATTTCGATCGAGTCGTCGTCGGCCTCGCAGACGGTGATCGTCTTTGCGGTCGTCGCCTTGGTGTTCACGGCGGTGAACTCGATTATTAAGCCTGTCGTGAAGACACTGGCATTCCCCCTGTATGTGCTGACGTTCGGCCTGTTTGCCCTGGTGACGAACTCGCTGCTGTTTGCGCTGACGGGCTGGCTGTCCACGTCGCTTGGATTCCCTATGACGACGGGCGGCTTCTGGTCGTGCCTGGCGGGCGCGGTCATCACCTCCGTGGTGTCCTCGATCGTCTCGGGCCTGCTGCGCGATAAGAAGGATGAGCGCGACTGATCCGCTCTGCCCCCTGTCTCGAGGCGTGTCACCCCTGGGTGATGCGCCTCGTTTGGTAGTGGTGGATGGTGGTCTGGGTGCCCGGGGTGAGGCCGAGCGCCTGGGTGCGGCGGGCCTCGGCGGCCGCCAGGGCTCCGAGGCCGGGGTCGGACGAGGCCCGGGCGGCGTCCAGGGTGCTCCTGATTTCGTCGACGTACAGGGGCGCACTGTGCGAGCAGGGCACGGGATCGTCGGCGTGGCACGTGGCCTCGTAGTCGTGGAACATGACGGTCGTGACGTTGTCGCCACGCGTGGCGTTCCCATCCAAGCCGGGCACGATGTCGCCGGAGTTTTCGTAGGCGAGGACGGGCACGTCGCTGGGTGCGATTGTCGCGGTGGGTGAGCCGGCGGTGACGACGGAGACGACGTTGTAGCGGGCGCGCACGTCCGGGTCTGCGGCCATTTGGGCCGCCATGATTCCTCCCTGGGAGTGTCCGGCAAATTCGACGGCCTCACCCGGGGCGATGCCCGCCGCGTTCATGGCCTCTTTGATGGCGTCGAGCTGGTCCGAGTTCATGCCGGCGACGCCCTGCAAGTTGGTAGTCATGTCCTGGGGGCCCGACTGCCCAATGTCAAACACTTGGGTGCCTCGGATGTCGACGGTCCACGAGCGCGTCGTCGCCCCGTCCTCCCCCACCGTTACGTGTTCTTCGATGGCGATCTCTCCGTTATCGGCGTCTCCGCCGTGCATCTCAGTGATGTGCTCGATGGCATCCGCGCTGGTGGTGATGCCTTCGTAGTGGTTGTCGGGGGCGGCCTCGGGCATGGCCGCGAGCGCGGATCGGGTGCGCGCATCGAGGAGGTGTGAGGGAATCCGGGAGCCCAGGCCGTTGGGACGAACACGCGCGTTCCCATCCTTTCCCCGAACAGCGATCCCGTAGCTGGCACCGTGGTCGCCACGCATCATGATGTACCGGGCGACCGACACCCAGGGCGCGGCCAGCGCGGCAACGCCGGACGCGGATTGGGTGGACGTCGAGTTCAGGTCCTGGCTCACTCCCAGCCCGGCCAGTGACTGCGCGACGCCTCGGAACGCAGGAAGGGAGTTGACGTCCAGGGCGAACCTGCCGAGGTCGCGTTGGAAGCGCGCGCCCGACATCTCGTCCACGTGGTACTTGAAGAGCAACCCGTCGATGACGGTGTCACACAGGTCTTTTTCCGCGATTAACGATGAAAGACCGGGCATGAGGAGGGTGGACAGCCAGGGAGCGCCGGCGCGCGCTGAGGCGTCTTGCGCGCCGTGAACGAGCGCCGAGGCTCCGGTGAGCGCGAGGCCGGCAGGCCCCATGACCATTGTGCCGAGGCTCCGCACGCTCAGCTGCGGTCCCATCGGGCTGCCGGGCACGAGCTCCCACAGGGAGGAGCCGTTCTCGGCGTTCGCGTATGTGAGAGCGGTGTCCTGCAGCTTCCACCGCAGGGAGTCGATCTCGGTCTCGAGCGAGTTGAGGGCGGACAGGGCCCCCGTGATCGCGGACGCGAGGCGCGCGGAGGCCTCGGGGATGAGCCCGGATACCGCATCCGCCTCGCCGAGGGCGGCATCGAGCGCGAGCCTGGCGGGCACGATCGCGAGCGTTTCCTCGCCGCTGATGAGGGTGTGCGCGGCGCATAGTTCGTCGACATCGACGCGAAATGCTCCCGAGTTGACGGTGACGTCGCGGCGCGGGTCGAATGCCATGGTCACCACGCTCCCAGCATGACGAGTTCAGGCTGGTAGGTGGAAGCGTCCGCGAGTGCGCTGGTGAGGGCTCGGTTGCGTTCCTCGTCGAAGGAGGGGACGAGGTCGAGGGCGGCCTGGATCTGGTCGAGGAGCCCCTGAGTGCTCGCAATCACTTCTCTGTGCCGGTTGCGATAGGAGTCGCCCGCGATGCCGACCCACTGTGGGCACGATGCGGCGGCAAGGCTGGAGCGCAGCGTCTCGACGAGGCCGTGGGCGGCGTGCAGGGACAGGCCGGGGCTGAGGGGATCGGGGATCATGGTCGGCTCCCATCGTTGGAAGAATCGTTGCTCGTCCTCGCACGCTACGCCTGCGTGCTCCCGCGCCACCACTCGCACAGCGACCCCTGTGGATAACTTCCCGGCGCTACCAACCCCTGTGGATGACACACCCAGCCCCTACCTCGTACGTTACCCACGCCACGAACCGCCGAGCGGACTGAGCGTCCCGATGGCACCCCATTCTGCGAAGATAGGGGTATGAGCGACACGATGACACTGTTCTCCACTGCCCACGGCTATTCGGACCTGGCGGGCGGGGGTGAGCCGCTCAGTCCGCTGGACGGCCGCTACCGCGCGGTGGCCTCGCCCCTGGCGAACTACCTGTCCGAGGCGGGCCTGAACCGCGCGCGCGTCCACGTCGAGATCGAGTGGCTGATTTTCCTGCTCGACAATTCGGTCCTGCCGGGCGCACCGACGCTGACGGACGCGGAGCGCGACTACCTGCGCGCGCTCCCCCGCGATTTCGGCGCCGACCACATCAAGCGCCTGGGCGAGTTCGAGGCCGTCACCCGCCACGACGTCAAGGCCGTCGAATACCTGATCGGCGAATACCTTCAGGCCGCGGCCGGCACACTGGGCGAGGGCACAACGCTGCCGACCCTGCGCGAGGTCGTCCACATCTTCTGCACTTCCGAGGACATCAACAACCTGGCGTACGCGCTGACGATCAAGGCGGCGACCGAGCAGGTGTGGCTGCCCGCGATCCGCGCGCTCCTGAATCGCCTGCGTGGCCTCGCCGAGGCCGGGGCGGCCGTCCCGATGCTGGCGCACACGCACGGCCAGCCGGCAACCCCCGTGACGGTCGGCAAGGAGATGGCGGTGTTCGCGCACCGACTGTCCCGCCAGATCAAGCGCGTCGAGGCCACTCAGTACCTGGGCAAGATCAATGGCGCGACGGGCACGTGGGCCGCGCACGTCGTGTCGGTGCCGGGCGCGGATTGGCCGACGCTGGCTCGCGCCTTCGTGGAGGGTCTGGGCCTGACGTGGAACCCGCTGACCACGCAGATCGAATCGCACGACTGGCAGGCCGAGCTGTACGCGGACGTGGCGCGCGCGGGCCGCATCGCCCACAACCTTGCGACGGACGCGTGGACGTACATTTCGATGGATTACTTCCACCAGAACCTGGCGGCGCAGGGCTCGACGGGCTCGTCGACGATGCCACACAAGGTCAACCCGATCCGCTTCGAGAATGCGGAGGCGAACCTGGAGGTGTCGAACGCCCTGCTGGATTCGCTCGGCGCAACGCTGGTCACCAGCCGCATGCAGCGCGACCTGACGGATTCGACGACGCAGCGCAACGTGGGCGTCGCGTTCGGTCACGCGGTGCTGGCCTACGACAACCTGGTGCGTGGCCTGGACGGTATCGAGATTAACGCAGCGCGCATGGCCCGCGATTTGGATGCGAATTGGGCGGTGCTCGGCGAGGCCGTCCAGCAGGCGATGCGCGCGGCCGCGATCGCGGGAGCGACGGGCATGGCGAACCCGTACGAGCGCCTCAAGGAGCTGACGCGCGGCCACGAGGTGGGTGAGCGCGACATGCGTGAGTTCATCGCGGGCCTGGGTCTGCCGGCCGAGGTGGAGGAGCGTCTCCTTGCGCTGACCCCTGCGACCTACATCGGCCTGTCCGAGCGCCTGGCGCGCTGGGAGGCCTGAGCTCTATTCGCGAAGGGTGGCGGGTGCGCGGTTGGTCCGCGCCTCGCCGCCTTTCCCGTTTCTGCCTTGTATCAACGAGGCCGGGGCGGATTTACGAGCCCGACTGGGTGCCGCTTTGGGGCCCCGACTGCGAACTCAACTCCGGGTTTAGATTGGAGTTCTCATCAAAAGCATCAACAATCCTGAGGTTCGGGAACATCTCTTCAACAGAAGGAAGTGGCAATTGCTTGTAGGGGGTATCCAAGTCATAGGTATGAGTTGGAAGCATACACCCTGAATGAAAGCTAATGTTGATGAAGCCCCTGCCCTCAAGATGGGTAAAAACGACAAGATTCCCGTCCTCGTCCCCGACGGCAACGCTTCGTCTATTGTTCTTTCCGCTGTAGTCCGGTGTTGCTGAGTAGGCAAAACCGTTGCGCTGCGCCCCCTCCCAGACGATCCGACGCAGGTCGTCATAGTCGATTAATGCAACATCTAAGGCCGCCCACGCGATATCGACATCTGCTTCATCCTGCGTCGTGCAACCACCGTATCGAGAATCGCCGTCGGTCCCAAGAACACCGCCGGCTTCGCGCGCAACGTCCTCAATGATGCCCGCATACCGAGGTGCAGTATCACTGATGTAAACCTCCACAGTCTGACGCTCCGCCATGGGAACGCTCCCGTCATTGCGCCCAAAATACAGGCCGGCATCATCCGACAGCCCTGGCACGCACGCTGCAAGGAGCAGCGAGGCACAGGCGGCAGTGGCTGCCATTATCCACCGAGAACTCATACCATCACTCCCCCGACTGGGCGCCGCTCTGGGCACCGGATTGTGGGGTGACGTTAGCACCCGGTGTCAACGTAGGAACCGGATGCAGATCCGGGTTCGTGTTGTCGCTGATCGTCACGTGCATG
>CALISI010000013.1 GCA_938041695.1 uncultured Actinomyces sp. | reverse complement strand
AAGACGCCGAGAAGGCCAAGGCTGAGATCGAAGAGGCCGGCGGCAAGGTCACCCTTAAGTGACTTTCCCCGTCTGAATCGTTCAGACTCTTCCACCCGACTGGGTGGGCGAAACCCCGTCCCGCATCCGCGGGGCGGGGTTTCCGCATGCGTGGGGCGGGCAGCTTGATGCGCCCGTGGGCGGCGGACCGCCCGCCGTCGGGCCCGGGGGCGTGGCCTGGCTGCGCCGTGGGTGGCGGCCCGCCCGCGAGCTGTCCGCGCTGCTCGTTGTTACTTGTGGCGCCGCTGGTGTTCCGGGCGCCGTCGGGCCCGGCTGCCCGCGCTGCGAGCTTCGCTCGGCGCGTCGACTCGTTGTCCGGCCAGGCCCTGCCACCGCCCACGGGCACCACAGCCAGGCCCTTCGGACCCTCCGGTGCCCTCCACACCAGTGACGCGTGGCGTGCTGTGTGTTGCGTCCCCTCGCCCGCTGCTGAGCGATTTCCCACGTAATTCCCCTGCGGCTACTTCAAACCATGAATTCATATCGTTGGAATTGCAGCGTTTGTGGATGGTCTCGAAAAGTGACCGTGGGAAATTATGTGCGACTTTTGTTTCGCTCGGGTCCTGCCATCGCCCATGGGCACCGCAGCCTCGTGCAAGGGATTCCTCGCATGCTGCGCATACGGATAGGTTGTTGCTATCTGGATAGGTTATGAGCATCCGGATAGCTTATTAAGCTATCCGCATCGTCGTAACCTATCCGCATCGTCAACCATGTCGGTTCCACCCCGTGCCCCACAGGAGGGCCCACGGGCTTTGGCTTGTTATCGGTGGTGGAGGCGTGAGCTCGCGATGGCCGGTACAAAATTCTCCCTGCTCGGCTTCTATGCTCTGCGAGCGGTACAAAATTCTCCCTGCTGATACATTTTGGGCAAATACAGCCTTATTTTGCTTGCTGGGAGAGTTTTGTACCGCCAAGGGTGTGCGTCGGTGGTTGTTGGGAGAGTTTTGTACCGGGGCGGGCGTTGAGTGATGCCGTTGGTTTCACAGTCATGACTTCCCTGTGCTCTGGGCGCGAAAAAGTTCGCCCTGTGCGATCTGACGTGAACGCAAACGCGAAATAGTTCGCCCAGCGAGGGAAAAATGGCCTAAAAATCGCGGTTTATGGCGTGCTGGGCGAGTTTTTTCGCGCGAGGGCCCAGATGGACCTGGTGCTGGGCGAGTTTTTTCGCGCGACGGGCCTGATATGCCCTGATGCTGGCGTACTGTTCCGCGTGACCAGGACACGGACACTTTCTTCCGTTTGACCATGACGCGGCGTCAGGGATCAGAATCGATGTCATGAGCAATGACACAACCCTCTACACGGTTGGAGAGGTCGCCGAGCGATTCTCGCTGACGGTGCGAACGCTGCGCCACTGGGAGGCGCAGGGGCTCCTCGCTCCCACCGCGCGGAGCTGGTCGAACTACCGGCTCTATTCGCGCGAGGACTGCGTGCGTGTCCAGAGGATTGTCATCTACCGGGCGACGGGGATGAAGCTGATGGACATCAAGGCTCTCCTCGACTGTGGAGACTCTGAGATCGAACACCTCAAGAGGCAACGAAAGAGCCTTCTTGCTCATCGTCGCGAGACGGACGCAATGATAGAAGCACTAGACATGCTGTTGGAGGATGCAATGAATGACAACGAGCTTACCGTGGAAGAAATCGGGGAGATCTTGGGGGAGGCCGACTTTGCGGCGTACCAGAGCGAGGCCAAAGAGCGTTATGGTGACACTGACGACTGGTGTGAATCGCGAGAGCGCACTGCTTCGTGGCAAACCGCCGATTGGCGTGACAACGCCGAGCGATTCCATGACATCGAAAGCAGGATGATCGATGCGATCCGTGACGGCGTAGCTCCGGATAGCGAGGAGGCGGAAAGCCTCGTCGAGGAGCACAGAGAAGCCCTTAGTGAGTTCTTCCCGGTCACGCCTGCCAAGCACTACATCATGTCTCGCGGGTACATCCATGACGAGCGACTCCGGGCTCACTATGACTCGCAGTATGTTGGCTTCGCGCAGTGGCTTGCCGACGCGATTGAGTCGGCTGCGAGGCGTCAGGGAATTAACCTCGAGAATCCGACGTGGGGGTGAGCGCACCCGCCCCCGAACTCGATGGCAGTGACGCGCAGCATACGCTTTGAACCCGCTCGGGCTTGCCAGTTCCGAAGATTCTCTGCTACTATCTTCTCTTGTCGCAATCCTGCGTAGCTCAACGGCAGAGCATCCGACTGTTAATCGGACGGTTGTTGGTTCGAATCCAACCGCAGGAGCTCTCCCCCCGGCCCATCAGGGTCGGGGGTTTCATTGTTTGCAGAGCCAGTCATGAGCCAGTCGCGATCGACGCCGGTCTCCATTGCCCAAAGAAGTACAACGGACTTGCGCGGCTGACTCTTGTTGAGCTCGCTGTTATTGACCGTGGCACGCGAGAGTCCCACGCGCTCGGCGAACTGGACCTGGGTGAGACCGGTCATCTCGCGCGCCTTGCGCAAGCGATCACCAATGGTCCACTGAGGAATGAAGCCTGTGTTGGCAAGAGTTTGGACTGAAGTGCTCATATGTCTAGTTTCGCACATCTGATGTGCTCATGCAATGTTTTGTACAAAGTTGAGGTGCGCCCTACATGTGCAAAATCTACAACCTATGCACGTGCCGACTTGTGCATATCTGAAAACCATGCAATGCTATGCACATGCCTACAAATCAGCTTGTGAATGTCTCTGAGGTTGCCGACATGCTCGGCATCTCCAAGAGGACTGTGCATCAGCGAATCGGCGCAGGCCGCATCGCTCCCATCCAGAAGATGCCCGGCCGTACCGGCCAATACCTGTTTGATCGCGCGTACATCGAACAGCTTGCCAACGAGGAGCGACGCTCCGCGCTCGCGGCCGCGCCTTCCGCTCCCGAGGATTACGCGATCCAGGACGAGCGCACGGGCACCGTCATCCTCCACGCCTTCCACGGCTCCATCGACGGCGGTGATGCAGCGTGATGCACGGAGAAGCAGAGGCTCGCAAGGCTGCCGAGGAGGCTCGTCAGGCTGTCATCAAGGCCTGCGCGGACCTGCGTGAACAGATGCGGCCCAGCAAGGTTTTGCCTGTGGACCGTGACCATGAGGTGTACGCGGAGAGTCGTCTCCTTGAGGCGGCTGCGGCGCTGCAGGAGACGGCGTTCGTCCTCGGGTCGCCTCATATTAGGTGCTGGTTCGATGAGGGGCTTCTTGCGCGCGCGCAGGGCGACGTGCTGCAGATTCAGGTGCAGATGCTGGCGAAGCTGCAGCGTCTGAACACACGCGCGCTTGAAGACCTACATGCGCGGCAGGGGCACGGCGAAGGGGGTGACGCGGCGTGACTTGGTTACGAGTCCCAGATCTGTCGGCGGAGATCCTGGAAGTGCTGCAGAAGCCGCGTCGATCAGGTGGGGTCTGTGAGGTTCCCGTCGGCGTCCAGGGTGATTCCTCCGTGCGTGCGCACGTGATCGTCGACGGAGGCCGTCAGGGTAGTTATGTCGTCAGTGTTGGCGGCGGGGTGGACCCAGTTCATGCGTGTATGCGCAGGGATCACGATTTTCTCGGGAGACTGTTTGCCCTGTGGTGTCAGGACTACATCAGTGATGAACAGGTCCTGACCTTGCTCAAGTCGTGGGGTGAAAGCGGCTTCTATAGCCGGGCCAAGGAGGGGGTTCTTCGTCGTCCAGCGAAGCGTTGTGCCGTCGGGGAATCTGATGTCGACGTAGCTGCTGGCCCGTGCTGTTTCGCGGGAGGCCAGCGTGATGGCGCTGATCTTGTCGAGGACCTTCATGGGGTCGATCCGGTCTTCCGTCTCGGTGTCTTCCCTCTCCTGGCGCGCCTTGTCCAGGGCGTCGGCGTCGATGAGGTGCGTGAGTGTCTCCTCGACAAGGGCGAGTTCGTTCGACAGGGCAACCATGAAATTGATGGCCTCCCCGTTGAAATCAAGCTCGTCATCTCCGCTGCGGGCGGAGATGAGGCGTCCGATGGCTTCGAGAGTTCTCCTTCGTCCTGCTTGCGCGGTCGCGAGTGCGCGTGCTGCGGCGGACATGGTTGTCATTCTTCCTCCTCGGTGAGGCGTGGGTGCCGCACGATTCCGTGCGGCGTGTGTGGTGCTCCCAACCTTACCGAGGGGGAGCCTCCTTCGGGTCGGATTTCGTGTGATGAGGAGCTCGTGAATCGGCATCCCATCGATATAGAAATGCGACTAAAGCGCACTCTTGACGGCGCTGAGGGAGGCCGTGGCCTGCCGGGGGGCCAGTGCTCATACCCCGGCAGGCCACACCGTTCAGGTGTCGAGGTACAGGTTTCTGCGTCGCCGCGAGGATGGTTCGGCGCGCGATTAGAGCTCCGTGGGGCCGGGGAGTGTTGGTGGGTTGCGAGTCTCCGCCCGGCCCCACGGTTACACCAGTTGTAAAAAAATGCCCCGGCCGATGGAGGTCGGCCGGGGCAAGTCCCAAGAAAGGACTGTCAAGCATGAGTCAGATTACCACGACCGAGACGGTCGTGTTGAACGCCCCAGTGTTGGAGGCACTGCGCCGCCTCGACGCGGTCATGAAGGTCCGGTCGCGCCAGACGGCTGCGCAGAAGCGGATTGCGCTCGCGCGGTCTCGCGCGCGGGCGGCATTGCAGGCGAAGGAGGAGAAGTGAGCTCGTTGAATGTCGCCCGGGTGCTGGTGGCGCTGGCGCTGGTGGTGCTGGCATGGTGGCTTGGCTCAGTTATCGAGGGGTGGGGGGCGGCTACGGCCGCGATCCTCCCCCCGACGGCGCTCGCCGAGCGCCTGGTCTACGTCGCGTGGAAGGAGCGCTGGGCATGAGGTCCGTCGAGATGATCGTCGAGTTCCCTATCGAGGACGCGAATTTGCCGATGCCGCACCTGCTGGGGCTCGCTAACGCAGCGTTTGTCGAGGAGGTCGAGCGTCAGGGGCTGCTTTTGATGTCGCCTCCGAGCCCGTCCGTGATGCACGTGCGCCGCGTCGTCGAGGTGCGTGCGGCCGTCCTGGAGAAGCCGGATTGGGCACCGCCGACGCCGTCGGCACCAACGTTCGAGTGCCCGAACTGCGGCACCACGATATTCGCTGCAGGGCAGCCAGAGCAGGAAGAGGCAGAGAAGTGACCGGCATGGACATGGTTATGGCAGCGGTCCTTGTGATCGCGCTGCTGGGGCTGATCACGCTTTCCCTGTGGCATGACTGGCACACGGAGACGCGCGAGTTCCGCGAGATGCATCGCCGCCTGCTGCAGATGCAGGAAGACCGTCAGAAGGGTGAGACAAATGACTGAGACTATCGTGATTGCTGCTGATGATGTGCAGGCTCGCACTGTCGCGGAGACGATGCTCGGCCTTGTCGGCGACGATGGCCATGTTGAGGTCGCGCAGGCTGAGCTGGCTCGCCTGACTGATCTGTCCGCGCGGACGTTGCGCCGCGTGCTTGATCGCCTGCGTGAGGCGCGATGGATTAGTGTCGTGCGTGAGGCCACGCCAAACGCGCCGGCGCGTTATGACCTCTCGGACCTGCTGGCTGTGGCTCAGTCGGTGGGCTTGCAGCCGCACCGCGAGGAACCTGCGGCCGTGCCCTCGACGGGTACTGGCGTGTTATCGGCTGAGGTTGCGACGGACCCGATTGGGGCTGTCAAGCCTGGCCAGCGGTGGCTGGTCGACCCGAGGCTTCTGCAGGCCGGTTCGAACATCCGCACTGCCTTTCGTGTCGGCCCGGAGTTCGTGGAGACGATCGCCGGACTCGGTGTTCTCAAAGACATCGACGTGTACCCGACCTTGACGGGTCTGGTGGTTCTCGATGGACATCGTCGTCACCATGCGGCCATCGAGGCGGGCTTGGAGACGGTGCCGGTACGGATTGTCGACGTGGCGGGCGAGGCCGAGCGTATCGGCCTGCAGCTCACCGAGAATGACGAGCATGCGCACACGTCGGCCGTGGATCGCGCCCGCGCCATTAACCAGCTGGTCCTGATGGGCATGCCGGCCTCCGAGCTGCGCAAGCGCGGCGTGCGGGCCAGTGAGGCGACGATGGCCCGCCGCGTCGCTAACGCCTCGCAGGAGGTCACGGGCCTGGGGGAGGCGGCGAATCTCGGCCTCGATGATCTAGCGAAGGTCGCTCAGGCGGAGGCTGAGCTGCCCGAGGACATCGCGAGCGCGGTCGTCGAGGAGATTCGCGAGGACCCCGGCAAGATCGATCATTTCCTCAAGCGCGCCAGCGACGAGGCGCGCCGCCGTCGAGTGTACGAGGATGCGGTCCTCGAGCTGCGCCAGCAGGGTATCCAGGTCATTACAGCTGACGATTTCTATGACGGTTTCCCGAAGACCAACCAGTACCTGTGGAACTTGGTCGACGAATACGACAACACGGTTGAGCCGCATGAGAGCTGTCCCGGCCACGCGGCGTATGTCTCGGTGGGCGGCTCGGGTGAGGACACGAGTGTGTTCACGCGCTTCGTGTGCATGGACTACTCCTCTCATGGGCACTTCACCCGTGAGGACAGGGCAAGGACAATGCAGGAAGCCGATCGCGCTGCGACTGTCGCGGCGAACCGTCAGGCAGCTCAAGAGGGAGAAGTGCGCCGTACGTGGATTCGGGACGTGCTCTTCAAGCGTGCGCTGCCGAAGGACGCGGCGCTCCTGGAGATGCCTGTCATCTACCACAACTCCCAGGTGTCCGACCTATCGCAGGGCAAGGGCCGCGCGTTGATCGGCTTCGATGAACTGAGCAACGGGGTCACCAAGTCTGCAACGCAGGCGGCTAAGGCCCGCCTCGCCTGGTGCATGGGCGTCCTCGAGGGCGGCATGGGCCGCGACTACTGGCGCACACCCATGTACGAGCGATTTGCGTCCCTCATACAGCTCTATCTGCGGTCGCTGGAGAGGTGGGGATACACCCTTGGTGAGGGTGAGGAGGCGTTCTGCGAGAAGGTCGAGGCGGCCCCCAAGGTCGTCGCGTGGGGGCTGCCTGGTGGGGAGGCGCTCCGATGACCAACGAAGCATCGACGATGGTGGTCGTGGCTCGGGCGGCCTTGGAGGGGGCGCTTCGTGCAGCCTTGCCGCACGTGGCGCGCCGGATTCCCGAGGATGCCCCGGACAATGGCGCGGGCCTGATGCGCCTGGCCGTCGTCCAGGACTGCGTGATGGCGCTCGCGGCCGCGCTTGATCGCAAGCGCGCGATCGCTGTGCGGTTCAGCATCTACGACGGCGACGGTGGCGGGGAGGACGTGCCCTCGGTGTGGCTGCGTCGCTCCGCGGTTGAGTCGTTGGCGACTTTCCTCGCCGGGTCTCCCGTTGAGCGGGTGAGCCTCCTCCTCGATGAGAGGGAGGGCGTCACTGTCCAGGAGACGGGCGTCTTGTATGGGCCTCAGATGGCGCGTGTCGCGCCGGCGGCTGAGCCGATGGATGAGGACCGCGTCGACGCAGCGCGACTCCTGCTCGATGGAGCGCATGGAGTCCTCTATCAGGATGCGGCCGTGGAGATGGAGCCTGCTGTCGTGCGCACGTTCGCGGCGTCGGCTGCGGCCTGGCAGATTCCTCTGCGGGTCCGTGTCGGGGACGGATTTGGGCGGTCGTCGTTCATCTGGGGCAGCGATGCGTGTCTCGGGTGGTCCGCTGGGTCCGTGCTGTTTCAGGCTCCTACGACGGGTGAGCTCCTGTACGACGGCCCGTCGATCCACTACCTGGAGGCGGCGCTGCTGCCACCTGTCCCGGCGGGGAGCGTTGGTGAGCCAGCGGGTCTTCGCGTCTACGAGGGAGGGGAAGGGCTGTGACTGAAGAGGATCTCAACGAGATCGAGTGCGCGAATCAGGTCCGTGCCCTCGAGCGTGAAGTCACCCGCCTCTGCGCCCACGTGGTCAACTCGGCGGCTGGTCTGATTGACGCTGGCGTCGCGATCGCCGAAATGTACGGCGAGACCGACGAACAACGTGCGCACATTCGCAGCACTATCGGTGCCGCCGTCGATGCGCTCGTTGACGGCCTCTATCCGCAGGCAGGAGAAGAACGCGATGAATGATTCGCCCATCGCTCCCCTGTGGGAGATCGGGCCGTTCGATCTTCCGCAGGCGGACATGCTTTCCCTCAACGGCCGCGCCGACCGGCGCACGCTGTCCCCGCGGATTCGGACCCTGCGCATGCAGGCCCGCGTGATGGCGCGCGCGGCCCGCTGCCCCAGCCTCGAGCGGGCACGTCTCGTCGCGTGGGTGCGTTTCCCAGACGGCCGCCGCCGCGACCTTCACAACTACATGCCCACCCTCAAGGCCCTTGTGGACGGGCTGGTGGACGCCGGACTGCTCCCGGACGACGACTCGCGGCACCTGCAGGGACCGGACATGCGCATCGATCCCCGTCACGCGGGCAAGCGCATGGGGATCCCCATGTGCTCGATCCGCTTCGTCGTCATGCCCTACGAAGAAAACCAGGAGGCCCAGAGATGAGCGGAGAAACGCTGATCACCATCGTCGGTAACCTGACCGCTGATCCTGAGCTGCGGTGGACGCAGTCCGGCGTGGCGGTCGCTGACTTCACGGTGGCCTCCACCCCGCGAGCCTACGACCGCAACGCCGGCGAATGGCGCGACGGCGACACCCTCTTCATGCGCTGCTCCGTGTGGCGCGAGACCGCAGAGAATGTCGCCGAGTCGCTGCGCAAGGGCATGCGAGTCATCGTTCAGGGTCGCCTCACCCAGCGCTCGTACGAGACCCAGCAGGGTGAACGTCGCACGGTCGTTGAGATGCAGGTCGACGAGGTCGGCCCCTCCCTGCGCCGCGCACGCGCACAGGTCACCAGACACCCCGCAGCCGATGGCGGGGCAGGATACCCGCCCCCGCCTCCACCTGCGTCCACCCAGCCCACACAACAGGCACCGCAGGCACCGCAGGCACCGCAGCAGCCCGCCCCGGAGGACCCCTGGGCGCGCCAGGGATCCCAGCCGGCAGCGGGCTACACCGCGTGGGAACCTCCGTTCTGATGTGCGCCGTCGACGTGCGAAAAGGTTGGGGCGTCACCCTTGATGAACCCGACGAGAACCCACGGCGCTGCCCCCAATGCGAGACACCGATACTCCCGGGCCGCGCGCTGTGTCACCCGTGCTATGTCCGGGCCGAGCAACAACGCCGCGCCTGGACCGAACGAGCCTGGATGACCAGAAACCACCCGAACTACAGGCCCCGCAGTCTGTTCCCCGAAGACTACGACCAAGAGGAGGTGACCAGATGACCGGCGACGACTGGGCGCCCCGCATGTGCGACTCATGCGGCGGCGCAATCAATCCCATCACCGGCGAATGCCGATGCTCTGACTAGAAAGCGACACACATGTTCTTCCAACTCGGCGACGAGCTCCGGGGAAACCCAAAGATCCAACGCCTCGCCCGCCGCGCCATGACCGGGGACCTCAGCGGCCTCGCCGCACTCGGCATGTGGGCGCTCGCGGGGACGGCCTGCCAGCAGGCACTGACTGATGGAGTGATCGCGGTCGAGACGCTTGTCTCGGACACACTCAATCTTGAAGTGGCAACGCAGCTGGCGGGGATGCTCGTCGACGAGGGTCTCTGGCATGCGCCGGGACACTCTTGCGAACGCTGCGTGCAGCCACCGCAGGGATCGTTCATCTTCCATGACTGGTTCGACCTTCGCTACGACCGTGGCGAAGACGTGCGAGTCACGCGGGGGAAGCGCGCCGAACTGAAAAACAGGAAGATCACAGACGCTGTGTGGCTGCGCGATCGCGTCGGCGGTGTCGAGCGCGGCGGCAACATGACCGCGCCGTGCCGATACTGCGGGACGAAGGTGCAGCGCAAGGACCGCAGCACGTGGCAGTACGACCACGTGGAGCCGACCAAGTACATTGGTGCGGCGAACATCGTGATCGCATGCACGGACTGCAACAAGCAGAAGCAGCAGCGCACGCCTGCCGAGGCGGGCATGGTGCTTCACCGCCCTGGGTGGATGCCCGGACAGGCGGACTGGTCAGCGCCTCCAAAGAGCGCTGAGCGGCACACGGTCGAGGACACGCCGCGTCGCGGCGGAGCTGTCATGGTCGAAGCCGGGAGGGACGCGAATCCCGTCGAGGGGACGCCCTCGGGTCAGGTCGAATCCTCCCTCCCTCGGAATCCCAACAGCACCGCCGCCGGCGCAGACGTTGATCTCCCGGACGCTCACGCGCTCGACTGGGGGCAGGCAGCAGGCGAGGGAGGCGAGGATCCCGTCGAGGCTAACGCCTCGGGTCAGGTCGAACCCGCCCCCAGCCTGCGCCGCGCAAACCCACTCCGACCTGCGACGGCACCTGCGGCAGCCGCAGCGGCAGCCGCGACGGCAACAAATCCTGCCGCGACGGCAGCCGCAGCGCAGGAAAATCTTGCCGCGACGGCAGCAAAGCGGGTGTCCACGCGCGCACGCGCGTGTCAGGGCAGGGAGGGGCAGGGCAGGGACCCAGATAGGGAAGGGCCAGGCCGGGAGTCTGGCGGGGCCGGGCAGGGCGAGCCTGCCTCACCTCGCAGGCGCAGGCCGCGGCGCAAACGTCAGGTGAGAGATCCTGGCGCTTCCCCTGACGGGACCCCGCCCATGCCCCAGCCCCCACCTGAGTCACCCGGTATGGCTGGTCCTGCGCCCACTCCGCAGGTGGGTGGGCAGTGGGGGTCGCCCTGGTACCAGTGGCGAGGTCGTCCCCCGGTGGACGATGACGCCGTGTGCCCGATCCACGGGGCCGACGTGCCCTGCCGTTTCTGCCTTGAGGGGGAGCCATGCTGAATCGCGTGTGCTCATCCGGGTGCGCCACGCCTGGTGAGCATCTTCCTGACTGCCAGGATGACTCATGCAGGGGCTGCGCACCAAGTCCGGCATACGTCGGAGTCTTGTGTGCGAGGTGCTGGGGGCGGCTCCAAGCCGTCGTGCGTACGATGCCGGCACTCGTCGACGAGCTGATGAGCGGGGACGACGCGCCCTCGGCGGTCTCATCGTCCGGAGGTGGTCGCCCGCCTGGCTCGTCCTCGCTGTACCCGCAGCAGCGGGCAGCTGCCGATGAGCTCGCGGCGGCGCTGGCCTCGTGGTGTATCCAGGCAGGCGAGCATATCGGGGTGGAGGCTCCTCGGCCGCCGGGCCTATGGTGGTCTGCGCCTGGTCGCAAGATCGATGCGGCGACGGGAGAGGCGTACCTCGTGGAGGCAGAGCCGGTTGGCATCCGTGACCCGCAAGCGCTGGCTGAGCTTGTCCGCTGGATTGATCCGCTGCTCGACCGTGTCGCGGCCGCGCCGTGGGCACCCGAGATGCTTGCTGACCTGGCCAGGCTCGACGCCGGCGCTCGCGCGAGGTGGGCAGTCGAGGAGCCGGAGCGGCGCGTGCAGGACATCGCGTGCCCGTCTTGCAACGCGTACTCGCTGGTCGTCCAGCCGGTGCGCGTGGTGGGAGGCCAGGAGCAGGTCACATGCTCGCGCCTGTCGTGTGGGCGTGTCCTGTCCTCGGAGGACTGGGCGCGCCTGCGCGCATGGACTCTGCTGGTCGCCCGCATGGACGCCGACGGTGGGGAGTCGGAGTGATCGTCGCGGGGGAATGGTGGGAGCGTCAGCGCGATGCGTCGTCGGTGGTGCCCGGCTTGCCTGCGGCGACGGTGCGCGCGTGGACTGCCTCGGGCCGGGTGCGGTCGGTGAGGGTGGGCGGCGCGGTATGGGTGTCGATGTCGGACGTGCTTGCCGCCGACGCCCAGTCGAGGCACCGCCGCAGGCCGCGCCGTGCCGCCGCGCCACCGGGTGCTTGACAATCGTGCCGGGCGCTTATAACATTTCTGCCAACGGCATTACTGTCTCGTCAAGCCCCGGAGCACTCGTTTGTTCCGGGGCTTTCGTGTGCTCGCGCTAGGGGACGGGGGTGGGATCGTGGCCAGGGTGAACACGAGGCGGATGCGGCAGCTGCGTCGGGACTTCTTTGAGGAGGGCCGCCGCCTTGACGCCGACGCGCGGACGCGGGACCAGTCAGCGTGCTGGCTGTGCGGACAGCGCATCGACTATGACGCGGCACCAGGCACGACGGACGACTCGCACGAGCTCGACCATGTCGTGCCAGTCTCCGCAGCGCCAGACATGCAGGAGGAGCCAAGCAACTTCAGGCATGCGCACCGCCGGTGCAACTCGGCGCGCAGTAACAGCGTGCCAATCGGGGCGCTTGCGAACAGGCCGCGACCCTGGTGGTGACAACAGGTGTTCGTTGTGGACTGCAAGACGACTTGGATTGAATGCCGGAGAAAAATTGAAAAAATTCAACTACCCGGCCCACCTCCCGCGCGCCCTTTTCCTCTCTCCCCGGCATTTTTAGGCCCCCCTATCGTTGGAAAATGGGGGAAACGCGGCGAAAATGGGACGGTATGCGGTGCATGATCGGAAAAGGATCCGGGAATTGCATCGCAGTGGTGTGCGGCCGGTCGATATCGCGCGATTGGTGGGGTGCTCGCGCTCGTCTGTGTATCGGGCGCTCGACGTTGATGCGGCGCTGAGGTATGAGCGCTCGCCGAAGTATGCGGAGGCGATCGAGCGGGTTCGGCGCCTCGTGTTTGCGTATCCGCTGATGAGCGGTCCGGCGCTCGCACTCCAGGCGGCCTGGCCGGGGTCGCTGCGTCAGCTGCAAGCCGTCGTCCATCCGATGCGGTGGCCAGCCCAGCAGGCTGCTGAGGGCATCTTGGTGCGGCCGTCCAACATTCCCAGGGAGTAGGAGCACATGCGCATACCTGAAACACTCGCGTCGATGGCGGTTTCCGTCTCGGAGCTGCGGCCGTACCAGGGGAATCCTCGGCGTGGGGACATCGAGGCCATCAAGGAGTCCCTCGAAACGAATGGCCAGTACCGTCCCGTTGTCGCCAATCGGCGCACGGGGGAGGTGCTCGCGGGAAATCACACGCTGCAGGCCGCGAAGGCACTGGGGTGGCCCGAGATTGCGGTGACCTGGGTGGATGTTGATGAGGAGCAGGCGGCGCGCATCGTCCTGGTGGACAACAGGACAAACGACCTCGCTGGATACGACGAGGCGGCGCTCGCGGACTTGCTGAGTGGCCTGCCTGATCTGGCGGGCACGGGCTACGACCAGGCGGCGCTCGCGGACCTGCTGGTCGATGAACTGCCGTCGTTCACGGATCAGGATGAGCCGGGGGCTCTGCCTGAGCGTGATCCAATCTGCCGGGTCGGTGATGTGTGGGACCTGGGGGAGTCCATGCTTCTGGTAGGGGATGCGACAGACACGGTGAGTGTTGCCGATATGCTCGATGGGGAGCGGGCGGACTGTGTGTGGACGGATCCCCCGTACGGAGTGAACTATGTGGGGAAGACCAAGGATGCGTTGACGATCCAGAACGACTCGGCTGCTGATCTGCCGGGCTTGCTCCTGGGAGCGTTCCAGACGGTCATTGCGTGTTCCCGGCCGGGGGCGCCGGTGTATGTGGCGTACGCAGACAACGAGAATATCACTTTTCATGCAGCGATGACGGAGGCAGGGCTGCTGGTGCGTCAGCACCTTGTATGGGTCAAGCCCACCATGGTGCTGGGAGGATCGGACTATCAGTACCGGCATGAGCCGATCTGGCAGGCGCAGACCCCCGGTGAGCCTGATGAAGGGACCCCAGCGGGTCATGAAGGGGTAGCGTACGGCTTCACCCCTGGTGGGCAGGGCCGTTTGGGGCGTGGAGGCCCAAATTGGTTCGGGGACAATCGGGCGACCACGGTGTTTGAGGTGGCGAAGCCATCGGCGAACAGGGATCATCCGACGATGAAGCCGGTTGAGCTGATCGACCGGATGCTTGCGAATAGTCTCCGCCCGGGGGGACTTGTCCTCGATGTCTTCGGAGGGTCCGGATCGACATTGATCGCTGCCTATCACCGGAGGTCTAGGGCAGCGCTTGTGGAGCTCGATCCGCGATACGCGGATGCGATCTGTCGTCGATTCCAGGAGCACACGGGCGTCATGCCTGTGCGCCGAGCAGACGGTGTACCTGTCGATTTTTGCCGAGAGGAGCAGCAGTGAATGATCTGAGCTCCCAGGTGCGAGCGCTGCGCCTCGCGGGCCTGTCATTCGCTGATATAGCCGTTCAGCTGGGGCTACCAGATGAGGATGCGGCGGCGGCCGCATGTCCGTCCGTGCAAGACCCTCAAGGGGGGGGCGAGGCTGATCGCCTGCGCCTGGAGATTGCCCGCATCGACAGGTTGCACACGGCGTTGTGGCCGAAGGGCACCAAGGGGGACCTGGGTGCGGTTGATCGTCTGCTGCGCATCTCCGAGCGCCGCACCGCGTTGTGGGATCGACTCGACAACATCACACAAACCGCATCAAGCGGGAACATCACGCCGTTGCGGGCCGTCACGGTAGGGAGGTGGAAGGATGGAACAGGATAACACCGCAGCGCAGGAGTTTGCCCCTCCTGCTCGCCTGACCTCCGGCGCGGCCGAAGCCTGGGCTGAGATTACTGCCGCTCATGGTCGTCGGGCATCCCGCATCATCGGACCGGAGTTAGAGATCTACTGCGAAGCGATCGCCGCTGCCCGCGAGGCTCGCGCCCGCGTCGCGGCTGAGGGCATGATCGTCGCGGATCCTCGCGGGCTACCGATCCAACATCCGGCGCTCGCGGCCGCGCTCGCTGCGGAGAAGACAGTGGAGCGTCTGGCACCGCGCTTCCAGGTGCGCGTCGATAGGGGCGAACAGGGATACATGGTCCGGAAGACGCGCGCCTCGGTGCGCGGTGCGGGCCTGGACGACAAGCCGGAGTACTCCGGGATGATCGCCGCGGCCCTCACCCTCGCCGTCGTCATCGACCACGCGCAGGAGGAGGGCCACGACGCTCTGCGGCGCGCCGCGTTCGGCCCCATCCCCTCCTACATCAAGGCGATGAAGGACCTCGGGCTCGCGCCGCGCCTCGGTGTCGTCGAAGAATCCGACGCCCAGGACGCAGGAGCCGCGACCCCGGTGACGACCATCAGCGACTGGATGCAGCGGGAGGCTTAGAGTCATGCCCGACGTCCAGTACGGCCGCACGCAGCCCCGCCTCTGGACCAAGCCGCTACGGGAACTTACCCCGCAGACGTCAAGGGGCTACGAGGTCATCCGATTCGCCGAGGAGGTCCTCGGCATCGACTTGTACCCGTGGCAAAAATGGCTGCTCGTCCACGGCCTCGAACTTCTCCCCGACGATACGTACCGCTTCCGGCAGCTATTTATCCTCGTGGCCCGCCAGAACGGCAAGACCCTGCTGGCATCGGCGCTTGCAGCTTGGTGGCTGTTCGTAGAGTCACGACGCCGCCCGGACAAGGTCCCTCCGGTGCGGTTCAAAATCGTGGGGACCGCCCAGAACCTCGACATCGCCCGCGAACCGTGGGCGGCTGTCAAGGGGTGGTGCGACCCCGATCCGGAAACCCCCGAGGAAGCGGACCTCATCATCAAGATGCTGCAGCAGGAGACGGCGAAGGTCCGCGACACCAACGGTGACAACCGGATCATCGCTAGGAACCGCGCCCACTACGAGATCCGCGCGGTCTCCTCCGCGCGTGGGAAGCCCGCGGCCCGGGTCCTCATGGACGAGCTCCGCGAGCAGAAGAAATGGGCGGCCTGGAACTCCGTCGCGCCAACGAACAGATCGTTCTGGTCCGGACAGCTCTGGGGGTTCTCAAACGCCGGTGATTCAAAGTCGGTGGTACTCCTCGCACAAAGGCAGCGCGGACTGGAACTCATCGAGCAGTGGGACGCGCTCGTCGAGCGGGGCGGGATGTCGCCCGAGGAATACGCGGCCGATCCCGACCGGGACATCACGCGCGCACTCTTCGAGTGGTCAGCCGAAGATGACTGCGCTCTTGATGACGTCGGGGGCATCCTGCAGGCCAACCCGTCGATCGGGTACTCCAACATCACAGTCGCCCAGTGCCTAGCTGAGGCCCAGTCCTCGGACACCAACGAGGCCGGGTACCGCACGGAGGTCCTGTGCCAGTGGGTACAGGAGATGGCGAAGACCTACATCGAGCCCAAGACGTTCAAGCGGACGTCGGTTCCGGTGGAGGACGTCGAACAGTTGATCCCGCGCGGCGCCCGGACCGTGTGGGGCGTCGATACCTCACAGTCCCGGGAGATGACCTACGTCGCCGCAGCCCTGCGCCTGTCGGACGGGCGCCCGTTCGTCACGGTGTGGGCGCAGCGCGCTGGCATGATCTGGCTTCCCGACTACATGCAGGACCTCGCCGAGGAATCAGGCATGCGGGAGGTAGCCGTGCAGTCGAAGGGGTGCCCCGCGATGGAATTCGTGGCCCCCCTCGAGAAAGCCGGTCTCCAGGTCCACACGATCGACGGCTCCACCATCGGGATCGCTACCGGCAGGTTCAAGGACCGCGTGCGCGACGGGCAGCTGGTCACCACCGACCAGGACTCGCTTCGTCTGGCGATCGAGGGAGGGATGACCGCGAAGTACGCGGAGAACGACGCCTGGTCCAGGAACCGGTCGACAACCGACGTCGCTCCCGCGATCGCCGCGACCCTCGCCCTGTATGGCCTCGAAGTACTCGAGCCCGCGCCGCGCGAAACCGTGACCCCGCCACCGGCAGCAGCAGTACTCGCGCGCGCCGCCGGAGATCCGCTCGGTGGAGCCGACATCTCGACCATGCGCTTCTAGAAGAGAGGGGTGGTTCCCCAGTGACCCGTGAGATGGGGTACCAAGTCAACACGCTAGCGTCGTGGAGCGCGCTCGCGGCCGCGACCACGGAATCAAATCCGGATCTCGTGTGGCCTAAATCGGTGCCGGTGTACGACCAGATGCGTAAAGAGGAATCACAGGTGTCATCGGTTCTGCGGGCTGTGGCCTTGCCGGTGCGGTCGGCGGCGTGGGCGCTGGATCCGACGGGGTGCCGCCCCGAGGTCGTCGAGCATGTCTCGGCAGACTTGAACATCCCCGTGCGGGGCCAGGCGCGGCCCGTGCCGCTGCGCACGAGGGGCCGGTTCTCGTGGGCTGACCACTTGCGCCTTGCTCTCCTCGAACTGGTGTTTGGGCACTCGTTCTTCGAGCAGGTGTACCGGATCGACGACGCCGGGCTCGCGCATCTGGTGAAACTGGCATGGAGGCCGCCGCGGACGATCTCGAAGATCGACGTCGCCTCCGACGGCGGATTGGTTGCGATCGAGCAGTACTCGACGGCGCGCCCTGTGCGCATCCCCGTGAATCGGCTCGTCGCCTACGTCAACGAGCGCGAGGGCGGGGACTGGGTGGGACAGTCTCTCCTGCGGTCCGCGTATAAGAACTGGGTCCTCAAGGACCGGCTGCTGCGCATTCAGGCGCTTGTCGCAGAGCGCAACGGCCTGGGAGTGCCCGTGTACACGGGCGCGAAGCCCCCGGAGAACGCCACCTCGGACGAGGTGCAGCAGTGGATGGCCGCCGAGAAGGAGGCTGGCCTCCAGGTTGCGAAGTCGTTCCGCGCGGGCGAATCGGCCGGTGCATCGATTCCTGCGACATCCGACCTGACCCTGAAGGGTGTGACAGGAGACCTCCCGGACCTCAACGCGCCGATCCGCTACCAGGACGAGCAGATCGCGAGATCTGTCCTCGCGCACTTCCTGAACCTGGGGACCGAGACGGGTTCCTGGGCTCTTGGCTCAACGTTCGCGGACTTCTTCACACAATCCCTGAACGCCGTGTCGCAGCAGGTGTGCGACGTGACCCAGCAGCACGTCGTCGAGGATCTCGTCGACGTCAACTGGGGTGGTCGAGAGCCCGCGCCCCGACTGGTCGTCGAGACGATCGGCAAGGAACACCCGGCGACCGCCGAAGCGATCAAGCAACTCGTGGACGGCGGGATCATCACACCGGGCGAGGCTCTCGACTCCCACATGCGCACCCTGTACGGCCTCCCCATCGAAACAGCCCCAGCAAAGGAACCCCAGAATGCAAATGCATGAGCCGCAGGAGCGCCCTTGGGGGCGCATCGAAATCCCCCACTCCGCGAAAACCGAAGCCGGGGAGGAGCCCACATGCGCGGACGTCTACATCTACGGCGAGATCGGCGCCTGGGGCGACGTCGACGCCAAGGAATTCGCAGACCGCATCTCCGCCCTGGACGTGGACCGCCTCAACGTGTACATCAACAGCGTCGGCGGCGCCGCGTGGGACGGACTGGCCATCATGAACGCGCTACGGCGCCACAAGGCGACCGTGTACGCGACCGTCGACGCGCTCGCGGCCTCAGCGGCGTCCGTCATCACGATGGGAGCCGACCACATCACCATGAATCGCGGTAGCGAGATGATGATCCACGACGCCTCTGGGATCTGCGTCGGCAACGCCGCCGACATGCGGGAGATCGCCGACGTCCTCGACAAACTCTGCGACTCCTACGCCGACGCATACGCGGCGCGTGCGGGCGGCAACCGCGAGCACTGGCGTGGCGTCATGCGAGCCGAGACCTGGTACACGGCCGAGGAGGCCGTCCTCGCTGGCCTCGCTGACGAATGGGCGGACGCTCCCGCCGCCGCCGCATCAGCCACCGCATTCGACCTGAGCGGATTCCGCTACCAGGGCCGGGCGCACGCTCCGGCCCCCACCACGCTTCCGGCATCCGAGCCGGGGGAAATATCAAACCGAAAGGAGACAGGCATGGACAACAACACGCCTGGCCTCGTGGAGGAAATCTGCCAGCGGCTCGGCCTCACCGACGCCGCCGACGACTCCGCGATTCTCGCCGCTCTTGATGAGCGCCTTACGGCGCCTACCGAGGCGGCCCCCACTATCCCCGAGGGCACTGCCCTCGTCGACAAGACCCTCCTCGACCAGCTGAGGGCCGACGCCGCAGCTGGCCGCGAGGCCGCAACCGCGCTCGCGGCATCGCGCCGCGAGGACATGATCGGCTCGGCCATTAAGGCCGGGCGGATCGCGCCCTCCTCCCGCGCCGCGTGGATGGCACTGGCCGAGCGCGACGAGGACGCGGCGCGCGACCTGCTCGCTGCGATGCCTGAGAACACCATCCCCGTCGCTGAGATCGGAGTGACGTCCTGCGACGAGACCCAGACCGAGAGCGACAGGCTCTACGCGGCCGCGTGGGGCGGCTCCGAGAAGAAGGAGGCGTGAAATGGCGGTCTACCTGCCGAAGTACGTGCCGGGACAGGCGATCACACTGATTGCGGCCACCAAGATCACCGGCGGGACGCTCGTCGAGGTGTCCGCCGCCGGGAGTGTCGCCCCCGCGGGCGCCGACTCCGCGAAGGTTGTTGGAGTCGCGGGCTTCGACGCCGAGGTCGGTGATGCGGTGACCGTGTACCGGGGCGGCGTGCAGCGCCTCACCGCGGCTGGTGCGATTTCCGCTGGAGCCCAGGTGGCCGCCGCCGCTGGCGGCAAGGCCATCGCAACCGGCACGAACAAGATCGGCGTCGCCCTGACAGGCGCCGCGAACACCAACGACGTCGTCGACGTCGCCCTGTGACAAGGAGGATCAGATGCCGTCATACACCTACCCCATCCGTCAGACGGAGGGGAATCTGACGCCGGAGCAGGTCCACCTGCTCCTCGCCAACCCCACGGTGATCGCCCGCCGCATCGCGGAGCTCACCAACATGAAGTTCATTGCGGACTACCTTCTGTCCGGCAAGTACGACGCGACCGGCGGAGGAGTCTTCTACGAGACCGGGGAACCGGCTTTCGCGGACGATCAGCCGCAAGCGGTCGCCCCCGGTGCCGAGTACCCCAAGGCGGTCATGACCTCGGGGGAGATCGCGTCAGCCAAGACCGTGAAGTGGGGCCTGGAAACCGACGTCACGGACGAGCGCATCGCCCGCCAGGGCATGGATCCCGTGAACAAGGCGCTCGCGCGCCTCGCGAATACGGTCGTCCGCCACGTCGACTCCGTAGCGTGGGGGGTCATCACCTCCAAGGTGACCTCAACCAAGCAGTCGGCGGCGTGGACCGCGCCGTCGGCGATCATCGAGTCGATCCTCGCGATCCAGGACGAGCGCGCCGCACTCGGCACGGGCCTCAACCTCTCCACTGTCGTGCTTTCCGGAGCCCAGTACGCGAAGGTCATGGGTGTCCTCCTCGACAAGGGAGTCCTGCCCCGCGAGGATGCGAACCCCGTGCTGTCCGGCACCATGCCTGTCAACGCGTTCGGCGTGGACTGGGTGACAAGCCCTCACGTCACTGGCGCGGATCCGTGGCTGATCGACCGCGAACAGCTCGGCGGCGTCGGTGACGAGCGCCTGGGCTCCCCCGGATACACCACCGCATCCGGCACGACGATTGAGGTCCAGTCGATCCGCCACAAGGACGACAAGTATGAACTGCGGGCGCGGCGCGTCTGCGTTCCCGTCGTCGTCGAGCCCCTGGCGGGCGTCAAGATCACAGGGACGGGCCTCTGATGAGCGCCGCGTCCTACACCGTGGTCGGCCCGGTCGCCGTCGCCGCCCTCGCAGAGGGCGGCGAGCGGTACCTCTACCAGGGGGCGGTCCTGTCCGGGGACGAGTACGACGAGGCACATATTCAGCACCTGCTGGATAACCGCCTCATCGAGGAGTGCTCGGCACCCGCCGACGCAGAAAGCACCGAGCCCCCGAAGGACCCCGAGCCCCCGAAGGACCCCGCCGAAGGGGAGGCCGCAGGCGGCAAGAAGAAGTGAGAGGAGGCACGGGGTGATCACAGCGAACGATCTGGATATCCCGGACAAGGCGCTCGCGGCCCGCATCATGGCTCAGGCCCGTGCGATCGCTCCGTGCATCTCCTCCCTCACCGGGGACGCCAAGGACGAGGCAATCGCGCTGATCCAAGCCATCGCGAGGGACGCGGCGTCCGGGGGCGCTCGCGGCGTGGCATCACGGCAGGTGGGCACCGCCCGCCTGTCCTACAGGGATGTTGCGTCGTGGTTCACGGACGACGACCGTGCGGCGCTGCGCGCCCTGTGCGCGGCACCGGTGGCGGGAACGGGCCACCCAGTGGGAGCGTTCCCGGCTCCGGCGCGCGCCTACAAGGCGATCTGGCCGGAGGAGGGTGCGCCATGATGTACGGGTCGCGCCTGGTGCGCCAGCGCCCCAGGATGGTGGCGTCTCATCTGAATCCGGAGCGTCTGGTGCCCGCGTGGGACGACCCCGATGAGCTCGACGTCGTGGGTTTCTTGGACGCGGCGGCGACGTCCGAGGATCCGGACGTGTCCCGGGAGGAGGCCGTGTCGTCTGCGACCCTGTACGTCGATGACCCGGCGGCTGACATCCGCCGTGGGGACCGCATCACGGACGGCGTGAGGTCTTGGCGGGTCCAGGGCTTCCCCGCCGCGCCGATGAACCCGTTCGACGGGTGGCAGCCGTACCTGGTGGTCAACCTCCGCGAGGTCAGGGGGTGAAGGGTGTCCGACGATATCAGATTCAACCCGGGCTTCTTCGACTCGATTATGAAGTCCGCTGGGATCAAGGCGCTGACGGAATCGGCCGCGAAGCGAGTGCTGGCGCGGGCGCGGGAGACCGCGCCCGTCGACACGGGCGCATACCGCGACGGCCTGGCCCTCGACCACAAGGAGACCGCGTACCGCACCGTGGTGCGCGTGGTCGGCCACGACAAGAAGACCATGCTCGTGGAGTCGAAGACGGGGAACCTCGCGCGGGCGATGAGCGCGGCGAAGGGCGGTGCCTGAAATGCCAAGGATTGCCCCAGCGTCCGTGGACGAATGGCTGGTCCCGCACCTGCGGCACGCGCTGCGCGTGGAAGGGATCGACGCTCAGGTCGACGTCGTCGAGCCCCCCACGCTGGACGCTCCGCTCGCGCGCCCGCTCGTCGTCGTCCGCATGGACGGCGGCACCCAGTCATCGCCGTTGACGTTCTCCTGCCAGGTCGGGATCTCTGTCCTGGCGGGGGCCCGTCAGAACGACGCGCTCGCTCGCCGAGTCGCAAGCCTCGTGTACGCGGCTGCGACGGACATGGAGATCGTGTTCGCCTCGGGATCTCCGATTACGGCGGTCAACTACAGGGCGTGTACGACGCCCGTGGGCGTGTCCGACGACCAGGACGTCGCGCGCCGCTACATGACCGTCTCCTACATGGTGGTGGGCTCCTGGTAGCCGTGCCGCCAATCCTCTCACACGCCCCACAGCAGAGCCGTGGGGCTTTCCCATTCCCAGAAAGGATCACCCATGAGTCTCTACGACCCCTCGCAATTCGAAATCGACGACGTCGGAATCCCGATCACCGGGGTCGCGGCGTACGCCCCGGTCACCGAGGCCAACGTCATCAAGGACGAGGACCTCGGCAAAGCGACGCTGGCCCTGCCAGAGGCGTACCGCCGCCTCGGCCTGTACAAGGAGGACGGAGGCGTCGAAGAGGAACGCGACGACGACGACGCCATTGAACTGTTCCAGGAGGGCTACAAGCTCGCCGGCAAATCCACGACCTCGGTGAAGATCGGCCTCGCTGAGGACAACGAGAACGTTAACCGACTTATCGACGGCATCGAGCCCAACGAGCATGGCGTCGTGTATGTCCCATCGTCGCTCCCGTCGAACACGATCCTTCTGTTCGTCGCGACGAAGTACAAGAGCGGCCGCGAACTGCGCCGCTTGGGAGTCGCCCGCATATCGGCTGTAGAGGTCGATCAGGAGGAGCGCGGGTCGGTTAAGGCCAAGACCGTGACCTTCGAGTGGGTGCCCTCGCCCCTCATCGGTGGATCCCCGTACAAGAAGTGGCTGGGAATCCCCGGCGGTGTCACCGTCGCGGTTGCGCCGAAGACCGCGACGGTCAAGGCCAATCAGACCGTGAAACTGACCGCGACGGTCACGCCCTCGGGACGACAGGTCACGTGGGAGTCTTCTAAGCCGGAGGTCGCTCGCGTGGATTCGACCGGTGTTGTCACCGGCGTTAAGGCGGACGCGTCGGCCGTGACGATCACGGCCTCGTCCGGAGGCGCGTCCGACACCGCTCAGGTCACTGTGACCGCCTGAAGCCCAACCGAGCAGCTGGGTGGGAGAAGAGCCCGGGGGTGCCTCTCCCGCCCAGCAACCCCCCCACACCCCCACCTCCTGAAAGGACCAGCCCGTGTACGAGCTCACCGACGCCCACGCTGACGGCACCTACGACTTCGACTCGTGGAACGACACTGCCGAGGACGGTGCCCTCCGCGAACTCGCAGCCGCCCAGAGAATCAAGTACATCATCAGCCGCGACGGCACCTTCGTCGCGCGGTTCCCAGATGGGCGCATCATCCATACGCCCCTCCACCTCTCCGTCGAGACGATCGACACGGTCAACGGCCTGGGCGACAAGCCCGAGGCCGACCAGATTCGCACTCTGCTCGAGCTCCTCGGCCAGGACGAGGACCTCGAGTATCTCAAGAAGGCCGATCTCATCTCGGTCGCCGACTATGCCGGGAAGTACTTCCGAGCGTTCGAGCGGCTCTCCCAGATGACCCTGGGGGAATCGCAGGGCTGACCCAGCTCGCCAAGGACCACCCCGTGACCTTGCCCGCCACACTGCGGGCACGGTACGGGGTGTCCTGGTGGCAGGCCGGGCAGCCCCACTTCCCCTGGCCTGAGGTCCGCGCTCTCGTACTTGACGCGCTCGCGGACCCATCTACATCGCTCGGCGCAGAAGCCGCGGGCTGGGAGTACCCCGCCCGACTGGTTGACCTCGTGCAGGTCCAGGCCCTGACCGGCGACCAGGCCAGCAAGGTTATGCCCTACAAGAACACGACCGCCACAGGCACCGAGCGGATCACGGACGACGAGATCACTCGCGCGCAGGCCGAGCTCGCGGAGTCGATCATCATCAGCGGCTAAGCACACACAACTGCATAAGGGGGTCCCGCATGTCGGCGGAAGTCGGATCGGCACACATCGCCATTTTCCCCGTCATGCGGGGCTTCAAGAAAGCGGTAGCCGCCGAGGTGAAGGGCTCCGCGTCCGAGGGACGGATAGGGTTCCAGAGAGCCTTCTCCGGCGCTGGCCAGGCCATCGGACAGCGCCTCGGCCGCGAGACCGCCGCAGGCTTCAAGCAGGCAACGGGCTCGATGGGCGGTGACGGACTCCGCAAGCTGCGCACCGACGTCGCCGCCGCATCCCGCGCCCTCGCCTCCGCGCGGCTCAAGCAGCAGGACTCAGCGGGTAAGACACGCATCGCGGAGACCCAACTTGCCGAGGCCCAGGCGAAGTACGCTGCCGGGTCCTCCCAAGTGGTGCGCGCAGAAGAGCGCCTCGCCTCAGCGCGCCGACGCCAGGCCGCCGAGGCCGAAGCGGTTAGCGCCGCAACCGGCCGCCTCAAGTCTGCGCAGGCCGCCCTCGCAGCCGCGCAGTCCCAGGCCGCAGCCGCGGCAACAGCGCATGTGACGCGCCTGCAGGCCCTCAAGGGCGCGGCCACCAACGTCGCGAGCTCCGTCGGGCGATTCCGCGACGGATTCACATCCTCTGCCGCCGCAGCCTCGGTGTTCTCCGGGCGCATGGGCACCCTCGGTGGGCAGACCCGCCAGGCCCTTGCGCCCGCCGAGGCAGCCGTCGCCCGTGTTGCCGTTGCTCTGAGAGGCGCTGGCGCGCGCGCGTTCACCCCCCTCGTGGCAGGAGTTGCGCGATTCCGAGACGGCATGGTCTCAGCCGCGACATCCGCCGCGGGCTTCATCGGAAGAATTACCTCATTCGGTGGCCTCACCGCGAAGATCACCGCACCCATCCAACGGATTGCCCCGGCAGTGGCGTCCGCGCTCGCGGGCGTTGCGGGCCGGGCAGCGTCGGCGTTCTCCGCGATCGCCCCGGCTATCGGACCGGCGATGTCCGGCCTGGCTGGCGCTGTGGGGGCAGGCATGGCTGGGGTGACGCGCGCAGTGGTGTCGGGAGCGTCATCGATGGCGTCGACGATCTCCAGCGTTGCGAAAGCCGGCGCCGCGACGCTGGTCGCGGCGTTTGCCGCCGCGGCGACGGTGATCGCATCGCAGCTCGGGTCTGCAGTGTCCCGTGTGGACACCCTGAATAGCTTCCCGAAGGTCATGGCGAATCTCGGATACTCGGCGGACGACGCGCGCGCATCGGTGTCGCGTATGGCCGACGGTATCAAGGGGCTGCCGACGCGCCTCGATGACATCGCGTCGACGACGCAGCAGCTCGCGCCGCTCACGAAGTCCCTCGGGGACGCGACCGAGTTGTCGCTGGCGCTCAATAACGCGCTGCTGGCAGGCGGGAAGGGCGGCGCGGAGGCCTCGCGGGCCATGATCCAGTACACGCAGATGCTCGGGAAGGGAAAGGTCGATCTGCAGTCGTGGAGGACGCTGCAGGAGGTTATGCCCGGACAGCTGGGGCAGATCGCGCAGGCGCTTCTAGGGCCGACCGCGAACACGATGGCCCTGTATGAGGCCATGAGAGACGGGAAAGTCTCATTCGACGATTTCAATAACGCGATAATGCGGCTGAATAACGAGGGGATAAACGGATTCGCCTCATTCGCGCAACAGGCGAAGGATGCCACGGCTGGAATAAAAACAGCATTTACGAATGTGGGAACTGCGGTTAGCCGCAATATTGCGAACATTATTCAGGCGATTGGTGCAGACCGCATTTCTGGTGCTATCAACTCAATTGGTGGAGCAATTGACGCGGTTGGGAACAAAATAGTTGGACTAATCCAGGCATTCCAGGGAGGGGGCTTCTCGCAATTCACAGGGGCGATGCAGGGTCTGATACCGGTTGTCGCTGGCGTGGTCGGGGCATTCGCTCCGCTGCTGTCGAAGATCCCGATTCTAGGGGCGGGTTTCGCTGGCCTCACGGGCCCGATAGGGATCGCTCTGGGGGCGCTCGCGGGGTTCGCAGCGACGAGCAAGCCCTTCCAAGACGCGCTGTCAAATATCGCCAGTGTCCTGGCGGACTCCTTCGGGTCCGTGATGGTCAATCTCGCCCCAGCGTTCGAGCAGCTTGGGACGATGCTCGGCATGATGGGACAGGTCGTCGGAGGGTCGCTGGCGAGCGCATTTAACGCGCTGGCACCCGTGCTGGGGTTGATCGCCCAGCACTTCATTGCGCTCGTCAACGGCGTGATGCCCTCACTGATCCCCCTGATGTCGAGCCTTGCGGGCGTGATCTCGCAGGTGATCGGCGTGGTGGCGGACGTTGTAGCGGCGGTGCTCCCGCAAGTGTCGGCGCTGCTGCTGCAGATGATGCCGCTCATCACCCAGATGGTCGCTGACCTGCTCCCGCAACTACTGCCGATCATCACGCAGATCGGCGCGCTCATCCAGGCTCTGCTGCCGGTCCTGATCCAAGTAGTGAGCGCGGTACTGCCGCCGATCATTGCGATCATCTCGGCTCTGTTGCCGGTCCTGATCCAAGTGGTGAGCGCAGTATTGCCGCTCGTGATCCCTGTGATCACGCAGATAGCGGAGGTGATCGCGCAGCTCGCGCCGATCCTCACGCAGCTGGTATCCGCGCTGCTCCCGCCGATCATGGAAATCGTGACCGCTCTGGTCCCGGTCTTCATGCAGGTAGTGAGCGCGGTAATGCAGATCGTTTCGGCGGTACTGCCACTGCTGCCTCCGCTGGTGCAGCTGATCGGTGCTATTCTTCCTCCGCTGGTGAGCCTGTTCTCGGCGGTGATTGGACCGGTGATCACGCTGGCCGGTCAGATCATCGGCAACCTGGTGCCGGTCATCACCAGCTTGATCGGAGTTATCCAGGGCCTGATTGATTTCGTGACAGGAGTGTTCACTGGAAACTGGACAATGGCGTGGGATGGCGTCAAGTCCATTTTCAGTAATGCTGTGAGTGCTATTTCGGGGCTTGTCACGGGCACCTTGAAATCCGTCTTCACGGGTATTCCGAGCATGATTAAGGGAGTGTTCGCTGGGGCTGGGTCGTGGCTCCTCGACGCGGGCAGGAAAATCATTCAGGGCCTTATCGACGGCATCAAGGGGATGATCAGCTCCGTGCAGGGCGCGTTATCCTCGCTCACCAATCTCATCCCGTCGTGGAAAGGGCCGGAAGAGCGAGACCGTGTGCTGCTCCGGCCTGCAGGTCGGTTGATCATGCAGGGCCTCGAGGAGGGGCTGGCGGACCGGTACGCGCAGGTCAGAGCGACCCTCACAGGATTCACGGATTCACTTGCCGGGACGCGCCCGACGACGGTGCCAACCGCTGGTGGCCCGGCGGCCCTGCCGGGCGCGAGTTCGGGCGTGGGCTTGGCGGACGCCCTGGCGTCGGCGATTATTCAGGCTCTCGGAAGCGCGTCGATTTCCCTCGAGGTCCACGACGTCGACGACGTCCTGATGGGGTCGATGGACGCCCGGGTCGTGGCGTCGCTGCGCGAGCAGTCGCGCCGCCGCGGACTGTACCGGTAGACGGGGAGGAGGACGCATGCTCACATGCGAGGTCAAGGCGTACGCAGGACCGTCTGACGCCCCGTGCGCCGCCGTCATCATCCGGGGAGTGAAGGACGCGCTGGTGCGCGTCTGCCGCATCGTCGGGGACACCGAGCAGACGGTGCGCGGGGGACGGGCGATGCGCGTGTACGGCGAGGGCTTCCTCGTCGACTACGACGTGCCGCTGAGTCGCCAGGTCCGGTACAGGGTGACTGCGGGCTCCGAGACTGCGGAGGCCACGTACAGGGTCGAGTCGCCAAGGGGGTGGGGGTGGATCACAGACCCCTACGACCCGGCCAGGGCTCTCTCCGTCGCTCTTGATGACACGTCGGGCGCGCAGATCATCCTGCGTGCCGGGGCGCTCGCGGCCGACAGCCGCGCGGCCACGGTCGAGACCGTGGACATCATTGGATCGTCCTACCCGGTCGCTGTCGGCATGCGCCGGTCGAGGCCGTCGGGCATCCAGCTCGAACTGGCCACCGTGACCAGGGGCGCGTCCGAGGCTGCCGCGCAGATCTTGGACTCCTCGATCCTCATCGTCCGCATGCCGGAGGACATGCCGTCCCTCGAACCCGTGTCATTCCTTGCGATCCCGGATCTGTCAGCGTCGTATCCGCGGCGTCGGAGCGGACAAGTAGGGCTCGTCCTATGGTCGGGCACTGCACGCCTCGTGCGCCCGGTCTCCCACGCAGTGGCGTGGGAGAGATGGACGATGGATGCGGTCGAGGATCTGTGGAAGAAACTCACCTTGACGCGGGTGGAATCGATGGCTTGGGGGAAGGGCCTGTCGATGGCCGACGTCGAACGCGATCCGAAGATGGGGGGACTGCTGTGATCACACTGAGCGAGGACGTCCTAGAGGCGCTCACGGGGTCGCGTGAGGGCGAGAAGATCGAGGCGTCTGCCTGGTACGGCGGGCGTCTAGTCGCGCAGGATCTCGTCGCGTCGTCCTGGTCGATGACGGACGATGCGACCAGGCAGGTGCGGCGCGAGCTGAGCCTGCAGATCGAGGACCCGGAAGGGGACCTCATCCCCCTGGGCTACGAGGACCCGCTGTCCGCGTGCGGACAGCGCCTCGCTATCAGCCACATTATGCCCGGCGGCAAACGCGTGGAGCTCGGAATGTTCCTGATCACCAAATCAAGGCCAGCGGCGTCCTGGGCGGTGTCCCAGCGCGGCGCGGATCGCCAGCTCATCTGCGCGGGCGCGTCGATCACTGTCACTGCTGCGGACCTGACCGCCGTCGTGAAAGCCGATGGGCTCGCGGCCCCGCAATCCCCACCGGGATCCGTGAGCGCCGTGAGCGAGATCCAAAGACTGCTGTCGGGGATCGTCCCCGTCGTCATCGGCAAGGGCGTCGACGTGGACCGCCGCGTCTCTCCTCTCATGGTGTACGACAAGGGCCAAGGGGCCCGCATGGACGCGGCGGAGGACCTGGCGGACACGCTCGGCGCGGTCATCCGCATGGGCCCCGACGGCGCGGCGTATGTCGAAGTCCCGGGCACAGACCCCGTGTGGACTATCAACGGCGGCGACGACGGAGTACTCATCGGCGTCGACTTCGAGCACTCGATCGACAAGCTCTACAACGAGTGTGTTTCTTCGTCATCGGGCGGCAACGCGGAGATCATGGGCTCCTACCGGATCGAAACCGGGCCCCTGCGCTGGGGCGGCCCGCTCGGACGCCGCATCGTATTCCACGACAACCCGGCGACCACCAGCGTCGAGCAGGCCGTAGCCGATGCACGCACCGTCCTCACCACCAAGATCGCGAAACGAGCGCTACCCATCACGGTGCAGTGCCTGAACCACCCGGGCCTGCAATCCTCTGACCCTGTGCGCATCGAGATGCCGACCTGCCACGGCTTCCGCGCCGTCACTGGAGCCGTCGCCTCGATCAGTCGCAGGGGAACCGCCGCTGGCGTCTCCCAGATGGAGGTGGTCGTCAACGTGGCGATGGACGATTTCGTGGAGGCAATCCGTGGATGAGCTCGCCTCGATGATCTCCGCCGAGGGAATCTCGGCGGGCACGCGCACCATGCTCGGAACCGTGAAGAACCGCGCAGACGGAGGGCCGGTCGTAACCGTCGGAGGCTCCCCCATCAAAGCCCGCTGGCTGTCCGGAACCGTCGTCAACGACGGCGACACCGTGCTCGTGCAAATCACCAACGACGCGGGCGGACAACGCACGAGCCTCGTCCTAGGCCGAGTCTTAGACACCCCCACCCCAGCGGTGGGAACCGTGACCAAAACCCCGTCAGGTGCTAAGACGATCACTGTGCGAGCCGAATGGCTCGGCGAACTCGAGGCCGCCTACCTCACCACCTACACGCCCGCAGTCGGCGACCAGGTGATGCTGATCTGGCACGGATCCACACCTATCGCGATGGGAAAGCGCTCCGCACCACCGCCAGCGGAATCCCAATGGCCCGTACCAATAGCGGAGACGCGTCCCGGATTCATCACAATCCGCGCCATCGACTCCGCCACCTGGGACGCGCGCCAAGGGAACACCTGGGACGCATACAAGGGAGCCTCCGTGTATCAGGGCACTTCGGATACGCGGCCGCCGTATCTCGGTACGTGGTGGTACGGGCATGGTGCCGCGATCCTCGCGGGCCGTAGAGTTACTAGCCTCCGTATCCGTCTCGCCCGCCGCAAACCCCAGATCGGACCAGCATCCTCCGCGATCGAATTCCGGCTTGCCCCCCACGGCCTCATGGACCGGGCCAGCGGGCGGCCAACGGCGCTCGCGGACGCGGTGGTGGCGACTGTGCCGCCGAACGCGGGCGGCACGTGGCACGACCTCCCGACGGCCTGGGGGCCGCTCCTGGCGGCCGGGGGCGGGATCTTTATGTCGGGCGCCGCGTATGGCGGCGTGGACGGCGTCGATGCCGACCCGGAATCGGGTCTGCTCGAGGCCGCGTGGGAATAGACCGAAAGGATGATGACTATGGTCACGATGCGGCCGAATGGGGCTGTCACCCCGGATGGTGGGGATCCGCCCAGGCTCACGAAGTATTTTATGGATCTGGGGTTGACGTCGAATCGCATGCTCGCGGCGTCGTCGCAGGCGCAGGCCGACAACATGGTCGAGGCAATGCGGTCGACTGGGTATCCGGCGTCCACCCAGCGTCCTCTCTACGTTTTTCGTACGGATCTGGGCGGTCTTACCGCTCACGACGGTACGCGGTGGACGAATCTGGTGGCGCAGGAGTCGTTGAAGGGGAAGATCACGCCAGCGAGTGGGTGGATGTGCGCCATCGAGGGCGGCCTGCGCACGGGACGCTTGTGCACCGCGATGATTGTGTTCTCGCCCGCCGCCGCGACCTGGTTCTACAAGGACTCCCCGCAGACGGTGGGAGCGCTACCGGAAGAGCTCTCATCGGTGTCGGGCGCGCGTTTCACGCTCCCCGGCGAGCCCGCGATGTACCTGAGTATCGACAATCGCAGTCTGACGCTGACAACGACGGCCAACAAAATTGTCTATCCCCAGTGGATTGGGGCATCGATGGTCTGGCACATCTGATGCTCCAGGAGCGGTCGATCGCGCCGTCCACAGGATAAGGGGTGGCGGCAGGCCGTTGTCAACCATGTCGTTGTATGTGGCACTGAATTTCAGTTTCAGAAACTGACCCCACCTTCACCTAACTGTCCGAAAATTCTGGGCAGTTCACCACAGGCCCCTGAGCTCTCCGGCTCGGGGGCTTTCTCACACCCACAGAAAGGGATACATCATGTCTAGTCCGATCATGCCCTCGTCCGCTGACGAGGAGCGCGAGCTCATGCAACGCCTCACTGAGCGAAACGAGACCCAGCCGCCCGGCGAGACCACCGCGGACGGGGACGGTGGTGCGCAATGAGCTGCTCCCCCAACGACCCCCGCGTCGTGAGCGCGGTCGACACGGCCGTGCGCGCCATGCTCGGCGAGGCCGGCCATGTCGGCGGGAACAAATACTGGGATGCCATCGGCAGGTCTGATTTCCGAGGCAGCGCGTGGTGCGGGGCTTTCCAGGTCTGGGGGTTCCTCCAGGCAGGCGTCAACCTCATGAACGCCGCGTGGTGGCTGTACGTCCCCTACATCAAGACCTTCGCCGAGCGGATCGGTGCCTGGCGCGACGAGTCAGGCTACGGCCGCCAGGTGATCTATGAGTGGCACGGCGATGGAATCGCCGACCACGTCGGCGATTCCTGGCCCGACCCCGCTGCAGATCTCTTCCGCGCCATCGAGGGCAACACGTCGATGGGCGGATCCCAGGACAACGGCAACGGCGTCCTGGTCAAGTACAGGGAAGAGGCGGACATCCTCGGCTGGGTCGACATGCATGTCGTCCTCGCCTGGATGATCGACAACGGCAAGTGGGACGGCGGAGGCTCCTACGGGACGTCGACCGAGTCCGGGTACACGAGCATCGAGGCGCTGCAGCGCGCCGTCGGCGCCGCCGCTGACAACGTGTGCGGGCCCGACACCCAGGCCCGCGTCCTCGCCGTCGCCTCCGCCTCCGAATGGGGCGGCATCACATTCCCCATGGGCGTCGAGTTCACCCAGAGCGTGGTCGGGACCGATCCCGACGGCATCTGGGGCCCCGCCTCCGAGGCCGCGCACGACCGCACCGTCGAGGCCATCCAGGCCGCCGTCGGAGCCGTCGTCGACGGTGTCTATGGGCCCGCCACCAACGCCGCCGTCAGCATCGCGCTGGCGGGAGCCGAGAAGCCCTGAGAGAAGAGGAAACCTTCATGGACATCAACAAACTGCTGCTGGGTTTGCACACGGACCCGTTCATCATCACCGTGTGGGCGGGCCTGCTCTGGCCGCTCATCCAGGCCAGCCTGGACAAACCGTGGTGGACACGTCGCCGCCGGGTCACTGTCGTCGTCGTCATCGGCGTGATCGTAACCGCCGCGGTCTGGGTGTCCGGGCACTACCCGGCCACCTGGCAAATGCTCCTCACCCAACTATCGATGTTCCTGGGCGTCGCCTGGTCCGTGTACCAGGTGATGTCCGTGATCCGCATTAACGGCCACACCCTCATCGAGTGGATCGGCTACACGACCCCTGGCGGCGAGACGATCGCTGACATCAAGGGTGAAGCTGAGGGGCGCAGTCAGGAGGACAGTGGTGCCGTGGGTGCAGCTTGATAACGTCGTCGTCGGCGCGCTCATCGGGCTGGGCGGAATCGTCTGTGGCAACCTCATCAGCGGGTGGTCGCAGCGGCGCGTCGAGCACGAGCGCTCGCGTCTAGCGGAGCTGACTCTTGCGTTCGACGCGATGAAAACGGAACTTGAACGTCTGACCCTCAAGGTCGATCGGCTTGAGAAGGATCTTGAGGCGGCAACGGCTGATCTTGATCAGACGCGGGTACGCTATCGGGCGGCGCTCGGCTGGGGGCACAAGCTCCAGCGCATCATTGAGGATCTTCTTCTGACTCTTCCGGAGGGGACGACGCTTCCGCTCATCCCGGATCCTCCGAGCGAAATCAAGTCCGACATCTGATGAGGATGCCAACGAGGCCCCACCACCCATAGCGGGTGGTGGGGCCTCATCTCGTTATTCAGGGTGGTCCGCATACCGCTGTCGCTGTGTGTGGCTGACGGCGCGGAAGGTGTCGGAGGTGCGGGCGTTGGCAGCGGCTTGGGGGTCGCGGACTTGGGCGAGGCGTGCGAGGGCTTCGGGTGTGGAGGAGCTGCGGCTGATGCGCTCGCGCACGCTGGCGGCGGCGAGCTTCGTCGAGCGTGGGAGCTCGTAGGTGTCGCGGTATTCGGCGGCGGTCATGCCGTGTGCGAGGTACACGTGCGCGGCGAGGCTCAGGTATGCGCCGCCACACTCGTGGCAGATGAGCCGTCCATCAGCGTCCTCGGTGAGACGTCCGTATACGCCAGCGCCGACGGGCTGACCGGCGCGCGAAACCACGTCAGCGTGCGGGCCGCGCTGGCGCTTATAGTGCATGAGGCAGAGGCCATGCGAGACGGCATCGCGCTCGCACCCTGCCTCGGAGCAAGGGTGGGGGTCGGATCCCTGTGCGCGTATCCACCGCCGCTGCGCCGCCCAGTCCTTGACGGCGGCAGCATTCCACCAGTAGGCGTGTCCGACACGCACGGGCCGCAGGCCCTCGCGCCGCATTGTCTTGCCGAGCTCGCGTGGGTCGCGCTTAACGCCGATGAGGGCGGGCACCTCAGGGGTGGGCAGGTAGCCGCGCTCGCGGGCTTCGTCGGCGCTCATCGTGCCGTCGACGAATTGCTTCATAGCGTGTCTCCTTGTGCGGTGAAGGCCCCCACCACCCGAGCCCGGGTGGTGGGGGCCTTCCTTGTTTGTCAGGCCTCGGCGGGAGATACCACTCCGATTCCGGGGTCGAAGTCCCAGTGGTAGCTAGAGCCCCCGCAGTTCGCGAGCCAGTAGTTGAACTCGGAGTCGAGGGCGAGAAGGAAGCCCTGCCGAATCATCCTGATGACCCACTTGAAGTCGTCGAGCTCGACAACCTCACGCGGGGTCGGGTAGAAGTGAACCGTCATCGGGTCGAGGCCTTCGCCGTCAACGCGGGCGATTTCGCGCCCGTTGTAGGCGATAGCCACGAAGAACCCCTCTGTGGGGCGTGCCGGGCCGACGAACGCCCAGCCGGGGCAGCCGGGGATATCGACGATGTCGCAGGTGGTCCATGCCTTGGTGGCGGCTGCGGTGAACGCTTGGGTGGCGGCGTGCATGTCCATGTTTCTGTCTCCTTTTGAGGTTCGGGGGGCTTGTTCCCTCCCGATGCCTCCACTATACACCGTCGGCGGCGTAAGGTGCAAGCGGGAGAGAATGTGGTACTGGTTACTTGGTGAGGTCGGTGCGGGCGCCCTGCCCCGGGCGGCTCCGCGCCCACTGGTCGATCGTCTCGGGCAGCCAGCCGCGCAGCTCGCCGCTCGCGGTGACGATCGCCGCGTCTGGCTCAGGCAGCAGGCCCTTGGCGAGGTAGGACCTGATCGTGTTGACGCTCAGGCCCACACGCGCGGCGAAAGCCTGAGCGCCCAGGTACTCGGTAGTCATGATTCTTGTCCTCAGTCGTAGGGGGTGACGATCTGGACGGGGATGCCCTGATCGGAGAGGAGCTGGTATGCGCGCCCGACGCAGGCACGGTACGAGGGTAGGGGGAGCCGTCTTGCCCATCGTGTGCTCTGACGATAGGTGAAAATGTCCTGGTACGTGATGAGCGCTGTCGGCAGCGCTCGCGCGCCCTTGTTCTCGTCGTCCGCGCTCTCGGTGAGCTCGTTGACGCAGTCGAGGGCTGCGTCTTCGATCTCGCCGAGGAGCATGTGAATGCTGATCGGATCCCTCGGTTCACTCTTACCGATTTCCCAGGAGCGGATCACGCCCTCGTTGACGTCCAGGAGAACGCCGAGGTCAGCGCGGGAAAGGCCGAGGGCCTCTCTTCGGCATCTCAGCCCGGCGGGGGTGAGGGGAAGCATGGTCATATGAATTTCCTTTTGTGCTGGGCGGCCCAAGCTGATTTTCAGCTTGGGCCGCCTGAAGGTCACAGGTTATCGATTCCGATGTGGAGGACGAGCTTCGCGATCTCCTCGGGGGCTGCGGCCATGATCATGTCGACGGTCGCACCCTCGCGGATCAGGCCGATCCGCACCGCGATTTCCTCGGTGCGAACATGATGCCCGCCCACGATGGCGCACTTAACGCGCGCCTCATCATTGGCGAAATCGCCCTCGTAAGGGAGGGGCTGTGCGGCGGCGATGGTCTCGCGGAGCCATTCGCGATCCTCGGCAGTAAGGCGCTCGGCAGCCTGGGCATAGAGGGCGCTGTCCGCAATGCGCTGCGCTTCACGCTGCGCATCGTGAGCCTTCGCGAGTGCTTCGCGCTGAGCTTCGGTCATCTTGCGGGCCATGATGTTTTCTCCTTCTGAGGTTCGGGGGGCTTGTTCCCTCCCGATGACTTAACTATACATTGTGCGCGACGTATAGTGCAACCTGGAATGAATGTGATCTACAAAACAGTGAGTAGCTAGGCGGCAGCTCGCACGGCGCTAATGAGGGCGTCGTCCGGCAGACGCACATACCGGCGCGTCGTCTCGGGGCGAGCGTGTCCGAGTACTGCGCCCACGGCGAGTAGGTCTCGCGTGCCGGCGTACATAGCGGTTCCGCAGCGGTGCCGGAGGGTGTGCCCGGTCCAACCGGCGGGGAGTGCGCGCGCGAGCCTTTTTGAGACGTAGCCAGCCGAGAGGTGCCCGCCGTCTTGACCGGGAAACAGAAAGCCGTCGCAGGAAGAAAGGGCGCGGCGCAGGTCCATGCGGACGATCGGGACGTAGCGGGTTTTTTCTCCCTTGCCAGTGACGTAGAGGCCACTCCCGTCCCAGTCGCGGGAGTGGACGCGCGCGATCTCCATGCAGCGCAGGCCCGCGTAAGCGCCGAGGAGAATCATCGTGCGGTCGCGCTCATCAGCCCGAGCGAGCGCGTCGTGGAGCACGTCGTCAGGGACGGGCCGGGCGACACCGGCGGGCACGCGCACGGCCGCCAGCCCATGAGCGGGGTCGGCAGGGATGAAGCCTGCTCCGTGAGCCCAGCGGAAAAAGGCCGCGACAGACCCGCGCACGCTCTTGCGCGTCTCAGGTTTCCATGACCCTGCGGAGAGCACATACCGCAGGTCAGTCGAGGTCACGGAGGCGGGGCCATCGGGGCATTCGCGGATGACCTTCTGTAGATGGCAGATGTAGAGCCGGATAGTTCGCGGCGATCGGCCAGCGGCTTGCATGGCGGTCGTCCAGTCTGCGACGGCCGTGTCCCAGTCCAAGAAGTGTGTCATGTGGCATCCTGATTCTCTCGCAGCACCCCGCGCTCGCGGAAGGGGGAATGAGCAGGCCCCCTGTTGCGACCTTTGTGGGGTAAGTGTTGGTGGATGGTTCACTGTCTCGCGACGGTGCGAGCGTGTCCACCGGAAAGATGCCGTAATCTAGGCGATGGAAGGAAGGTCGTCGGTGTTGTCCCAGCTAGGGCATGATGGAAACAGATAGGTAACATTGCGACTAGGCCGATAACCGGACGGTTACTGGTTCGAATCCAGTCGCAGGAGCAGATGCCCCGAGTTCTCATGAACTCGGGGCTTTTTGTTGATCGGGGAGGAGCGGATAGATGCAGGCTATCGCTGATCGTGCCTACCACATTCTGGTCATCGCTTTCGTTGCTACCACGGTTATTGAAGTGATCGTCAAGGCCGCGAGAAAGCCGCGCAAGAAGAAGCATGGACCCGTCGCCCCCAGAGAGACTGCGGCCGAGCGTGAGAAGCGCCTGCGAGAGAGCTACGCGGCTTTCGGAGATCGTTGGCGAGAGTGGCTGGATCGGCCCCGGGGGAGTGGCGACGCTGACCGTCTCGTGATGGCCGCGAGCATCTGGGGGAGCCCGGAGCAGGGGGCCTCCTTCCCGCGGCGTTTTCACGACAGTCAGCTGGGAAAGGTCATGCTCGACAAGAGCAGCTACTTGGCGATGCTGGAAGCGTCCAGCGACGTGGCTCAGCCGAGGCGCGAGCTTGCCCCGGCCTCGTGGGCGAGGATGCGTCTCGACGTGTGGGCGCTGCACTCTAAGGCTGCGCAGAAGCCTCGTCTCATGCGCGTGTGGATCAGTAGGGATCGTGCGCTCGTGGAGCTGCATCGCACGCGCGTCGTGAAGGTTGATGAGATCCTACCCAGCGAGATCGTTGGGTTCGTCCGAGGCTTCACGCGCCTCGGCCCGCGCACGGGCAAAGTGGACGGCCTGCGTTGGCTGCCTGCTGAGGCGATGGAGCTGGGTGAGAAGCCTCTGTGGAACACGTTCCGCGTCCTGCGCGGAATCTCTGGCGTCGCGCCCGAGGGTTCGCCCGTCGCCGATGCGTTGCGTGCGGGAGACTATCATGCGTGTGCCTTCGTGGTTTGCCGCGCTGAGAGCATGTGGAGAGCGCCCTGCGCGCATCTACGCATCCTGGATTGTGCCGGCGTCACGTACCAGGTGGGCGACGCGTTCGTCCGGGAGCCTTCCGATTTGCGGTCGGTGCCTCCAAGGGAGGGAGACGAGGCCACACTGTCGGCTAACGACGGGGAGGACGCTCACGCTTCTCGACGAGGCCGTGGCCGCCCGAGCGGGCTCGCTGGCCTGAGCGATGGGAGCGGCACGGTGGCGACGCCGGGGAGCCTGTCAGTGCTGATGGACACGTCGTGAACCCGGAGGTGTCCGGGCTACTGGGACAAGAGCCTGGGCCTATGGCGGACGCGGATCTCGCGGTGGTGCCGATCGACCCCCGCGAGGTGTTGTGGGCGGTCGAGAGGATGATTGAGCTGTGAGGGAAGAACTCGTTGAAGCCGTCCTGCGGGTTGTGGAGGAGATTCCGCCGGGGCGTGCGGCAACGTATGGCATGATCGCGCAGGCGGTCGGTACCGGTCCGCGCGTTGTGGGGCGGATCATGCATGACTGGGGCGGTGGAGTCCCGTGGTGGCGCGTCGTGAACGTTCACGGAACTTTTCCGACAACTATCCGTGGTGAGGGATTTTCTGAGTGGGAGAAAGAGGGGATGCCTCACGATCTGGAGCGGGGGAAACTTCATCTCAAGCAATGCGCCGTTGAGCAGGAATGGCTCGACAGTGTCGCACGGACGGTCATTGAAAATCTGCAGAATGCTGCGGAATTGTCAGGCTGACGCTCGCTGATGTTTGATTACGATTTGGTTACGCGTTATTCGATTTGGGTCGCGTAGGCCCCTGTGATGCTCTACTCTAAAGGAGACGCCGAAGAGGGCGATTCTCCGGAACGATGACCGTTAGCGTTAACGACGCCGGGGAAGAAAACTCCAGAAACAGAGAAGTTACTGGTACCCAAGGGGTGAGAAGTGACGAAATTACTAGAGCTAAAGGGGATCTCAAAGACGTTCCCCGGCGTGAAGGCGCTGTCCGACGTGGACCTCGACCTTCGACCCGGTGAAGTCTTGGGTCTCTGTGGTGAGAACGGAGCGGGCAAGTCCACGCTCATGAAGGTGCTCACCGGTATCCACAAGTCCGACCCGGGCGGCGAGATCTGGCTGCAGGGGGAGAAGGTCGACATTCAGTCGC